>NZ_JANUXT010000003.1:0-343056 GCF_024814515.1 Corynebacterium sp. ES2775-CONJ
CCTCACTAATTCCCCAACCACCAGTGCACGTTTCGATACACCAACTGGATCAGAAACCATAAGCAACGCATCCATGGCAACTGCTGGTGGTGATAACCCGCATGCCACCGATCACCACACACTCGGGGTAAGTAACCCACATAACCCCACCACCATTAACACCCACCAAGCAAGTACCACCCTCACTTCCCCTCACGGGGCAGGCCTTGCTGGGGCGGGGGCCTCGCCAATGACCACCACCGCAGCAACAACCACCACACACACTAGTTTTGCCACCGGTGGTGGTCTCCCACCGCATGCGTATGCAACACTAACAGGTAAAAACCCAACCACTACCAGTACTCCTTATAGTGGTCTTGGAACCGGAGGAAGCATCAGTGACCGTGGGATTTTAGGTGCAAACGCCCAAGATCATTCCTCCCTCAACTCCCGCTCGCGTTTATTAGGTTCCAAAGATGGGACTGGTTATATCGGTCACCGCACAACTGGTAGCCGCAACAGCACTACCTCAGGTGACGTGGCTCGTCGTGGTGGTGCGTTTGCCGACAATGGTCTCAACCAGCGGGGCACTCCTCGGGGTTCTTCTCCTGGTGTGCACGGGCTAGGGGGTACTGGTGGTGTGGGGTCGAACGGTCCGGATGGGTCGTCGGGGACTTCCCGCGGATTGAATTCCTCCGGTGGGGCGGGTTCGTCTCAGTCGGGTTCTCAAGGGCGTGGGTTTGTTCCGATGATGAATCAGGCCCAGCCTGGTGAGGATCAAGGGCGGAAGCAAAAGCGTCGGATTAGTAATCCGGTTGAGCGTGAGGGGAACCTTCGGGATCTTCTTGGTGATCCCCCGGTTGTGATCCCTAAGGTAATCGGTGAGTGGATCAGAGACGAGGACACCAACTAACACCACTCTAAAAGAGCACCACCCAAACGACATTTCCGAGCCCTATTCGTCTGCCGATAACAAACGCTGTCTGTAGTTTAAGGATACGCCAGCTTGAGGGTCTAGAGATCGTTACAGGAAATGTAGAGGTATGACCCTATATTTTATCCTGCGCACACTGAGGTTTTCACCGTCAGCTCTTATTTAACTTGAATGCAGAGTGCGGGCGAAAAACCTTAGTGCCCCAGCACCCTTGGGAAAAATCTAGGTATAGTGCGTTTGCAGCGAGCTGTGATATCGACGGTGTTTTATCCAGCAACTGCTAGAGCGCTTTCAACCCTATGGGATACCTCGTCGGTTTTCAGCCTAACCAGTATCGGACGCTGTGTATGCGTTGCTGTTAATTCAGGCGTCTACCATCTCACAAGTGGTATAGGCCGCCGCCATAGACCCTGCGAATCGGAGTCCGGCTGTCCAAGCCACGCCGCTTCCGTAGACCTCGCTAAGGAATGGGAAGGAGCGATGATCCATCAAATACGGTTACTATTTGGCGCAAGCGGTACTGAACATTTTTTTACTCAAGTGATCTCAAATCAAAAGTTATCCATGCAGTGCGAAGCCTATGCAGTCTACTCACAGAATCACATGGGACTGGAACATTTGTTGAGTACGGACGCACCATCTAAAGGGTATGAGAGCTTCGAAGCTTCTATCTACCAGCGATATCTAACTGGAGTTTCTAAACAACAACATGCAGATAATAAGGGGTTGCAGTCCTACAAGCGTGACGAGTTTGTGGGAAGTGCAGTTGAATCTCCCAGGGTCTTGAGTCTAATTTCGACAGCGATCAGGACCGACTTTTTTCCGAATATATATACAAGCTACACGGTGTCTGGAAGGCCCCCTAGATCGAATTGGGTTCTTTTCGGTAATGTGAATGCAGGCATTCTCGCCTGCATGAGCAGTTGTGCCAGCGCAGGGGATGTGGAGCTCGGGCGACACCACCTGGCGAACACTACCTTCGAATCGGGTTCGAGAAAGTTCTCAACATGAGACACTATGGTTCGGCAGCGATTTCGTGCTCAAGGTGGGGCCGTGGTGCAGGAGTTTATTGCCGCTGAGCATTATGTGGGCCGATCATCTAGGCACGGCACTAACAACAAAATGAGACGTGCAACTACATGGAGAGTTTCTAACTTGCTATGCAACTGGCCTTGAAATACTTAAACGTTGGCGAAAACCTCGGGGAATCTAAAGTTTCATATTTTGTCCGCAAACCGTCTAATAACGATGCCCTGGTAACACTGCCACTAGACGGGCAAGAAAAAGAGGCAGTCGGTAGATTTCCACCGGCTGCCTCGTAGATCCCTATCCGCACTCTTTAGTATTCGCGGAATTGTACCCCGTACGGGATTTGAACCCGTGTTACCGGCGTGAGAGGCCGGCGTCCTAGGCCACTAGACGAACGGGGCATAGAACTAAGTGGATAGAACCACTTGCTGGCCTACCAGGACTCGAACCTAGAACGAGGGTACCAGAAACCCTTGTGTTGCCAATTACACCATAGGCCAATGCTGCTGCGCTTGAAAGCTGTTTCCGTGCGCAATGCAACGAAATGATATTTAACCAGTTACACCTCTCGAAAGCAAATCGCGAGCTAGGCGACTAGATCTTCTGGCTCTATTTCGACTTACTGCTGAGGAAATTCCAGATATAGCCCGGCAGGGATGGATCGAGTATCCACTTATGCGGTTGTCCATCGATCCGAATATGCTGCGTCTCAGCAGTACATCCACGATAAATATAACGCTCCCCATTCCCAAAGCGGTCGACGTCGGGAGTAGATTGTGAACAGCCGTTGCGTACCGCCTCAAAGTCGGCGGCGAAACGTGGCGCATAATAGTAGGCGCCGTGCCGTTTACCCCCCTCATAGGAAATGATTTGGTCCTCTGAGGAGTGCACGAAAAGCCCGGGCATCGGAGAACGCACGCAGCCGTCTAGAGTGGGAAAGTAGAAGGCGGCGGAGACCGTGGCAATCGCGGCGAAAGTTTCCGGCATCTTACACCCTAGGGCTGCCGCCATTCCCCCACCATTGCTGAAGCCCGCAGCGTAGACACGGTTGCGGTCGATTTTATAGTCGCGATCGATCTGCTCAAGGATTGCTCGTATGAAATCCATATCCTCTGAAGCCGTGGCTTTAGCGTAGGGAGCCCCCTCCCACGCACTGTCAAGCCCTTGAGGGTAAATCGCGATGGCTTCCTCCCAAGCTTTGGTATTAGCGAAGCCAGAATGTTTAACGAAGGCCTCTGCACCTTCTTTCCACCCGTGAAAGGCGAAAAGCACTGGAGCGGGAGCGGGATTGTCTAAATTGTACTGAGAGCCTATATGGACGATATATCGCCTGGTAATACCACTATCATCTCGCATTTCTACACTGTGCTGCATACCTGGAGCCACCGGAGGAACAGGGTTGTAGCTATGATCCTCACCGTAACGAGCTACGTTTCGAGACAGAATATCCGCGCGCTCTTCGACAGCAGCTAGTTGGGGTTCCAAGAATTCTTCGACTCTCGGGGTCACCGCGTCGAGATGCAGCGGATCGGGTTGTGTGGAGCTGAGATCGTGCAGCGGGAATGCTATGAGTGAGCCGGCCAATGCTCCTATTAGAGCGCTAGTAACAAGACCACTCTTGGAGTGCGTCCGATGCCTTCGACGATTTATCATGATAGCTCTCAGTTTAACGGGATAAATGGGATTTCTGAGTATTCATCTCCGTTTGTTAGAATCGTGTTACGTTCTCAGGGCGGGGTGAAACTCCCCACCGGCGGTAAGACTTATATGAGTCGAGCCCGCGAGCGCCACTTTCCTTGGAGGTGGGTCAGCAGATCTGGTGCAACTCCAGAGCCGACGGTTATAGTCCGGATGAAAGAGAGCAGAAGTTAGCTGCAGCTAAAGACTGTCGATGGTTGCTCAACAAAGCAACCATACCGGCCTCGGCGCGTGGTTTCTTTTCAGCTCTGGTTATGAAGACTAAAAGAGAACCGCTCGTGAGGGCTCTTTCTTTATATCCAGCGCTCTAAGGAGAATGCTTCGCTTTTCACCTTGAGGATTTGCGTATTCCTACTACCTTCTGGAGTTTTATCGTGAATCTTCTCACTACCCTTCTTGATGCCACCCTCGTTATCGGCGGCGTCCCCATTTTATGGCGCGAAATCATCGGTAACGCCTTTGGTCTTGCCTCAGCAATCGGAGGCATGCGCCGAGTTGTGTGGGCCTGGCCTGTCGGTATTATCGGCAATCTGCTACTGTTTACTGTTTTTCTTGGGGGAGTCTTTCACACTCCACAAAACCTCGATCTCTACGGCCAAGCAGGGCGCCAGGTTATGTTCCTCATTGTCAGCGTATACGGGTGGTGGAACTGGTCGAAGGCGAAACGCCGCGGCATAAGGGAGGCTTCAGGGACTAATCCCAGCCGTTCAATTATCAGCGAACCCCACGATGAAGCAGCTGCAGTGGAACCACGGTGGGCCACTAATAAGGAGCGCCTCGGTCTAGTGGTCGCCGCTGTTGTTCTGACTGCTACTCTCGCCTGGGTCTTCTCGGCTCTGGGATCGTGGGGGCCTTTGGCCGACGCATGGATTTTCACCGGTTCGCTTCTCGCTACGTACGGCATGGCTCGTGGCTGGACTGAATTCTGGCTAATCTGGATCGGGGTTGACATCGTAGGTGTACCACTATTGCTAAGCGCAGGCTACTACCCGTCAGCCATCCTGTATATCATCTACGGCATTTTCGTTATCTGGGGCTTCTTTGTATGGATGCGAGTGCAACGAAATGCTGCGCGATCTCCGCTAGCTTCGGCTGAAGTTTAACAAACAAGACCCCTTAAACCTCATATCGGTTAAGGGGTCTTGTTATCGGGCAGCGGGTCCTGGCTCAGACTAGTTGACTATTTGGAACGGAGTCTGCTCCAAGGCACGACGAAGTCTAAACAGAGTGGAATCCTTACCGAGCAATTCCATGGACTCGAAAAGTGGCGGTGAAATGGCCTCTCCAGAGATCCCTACTCGCAGTGCTCCGTAGGCAATACGCGGCTTGAGTCCAAGTTCTTCGATTAGGGCCGTCGATAGCGCCTTTTCAATCTCAGGAGTTGTCCAATCAGCTATCGCTTCTAAGGCCGCAATACCGGCGCGAAGTGGTTCGAGGGCAGCCTCTTTGAGGTTCTTTCGTGCAGATTTTTCATCCAAGATGAGATCTTCATCGGCCGTAACCAAGAATTTTAATAACTGCCAGGCGTCTGAGAGCGTCTTGATGCGAGTCTGCACTAATTCTGCAGCAAGGGCGAACTTCTGCTTCGGGTAGTCCGCGGGGAAATCGTAATACCGCTCTAAGTAATCGCGTAGCCGATGCGTGAAATCATCGAGCGGAAGCAAGCGAATATGATCGGCGTTGATTGCTTCGAGCTTCTTTTGGTCAAAGCGAGCTGGGTTTGCAAGAACATCAGTGACCTCGAAATTCTCCACGAGCTCCGTCACACTGAAAATATCGCGCTCCGAGGAGAGCGACCAACCCAGCAACGCTAAATAGTTCAGCATTCCTTCAGGAATAATGCCCTTATCGCGGTGGTGAAAGAGGTTAGATTCGGGATCGCGCTTGGACAACTTCTTATTGCCCTCCCCCATAACAAAAGGCAGGTGGCCAAAGGTGGGAGTGTGCTTGGCAACACCTATCTCCTTGAGGGCCTCATATAAGGCAAGCTGGCGCGGAGTTGAGGGCAGAAGGTCCTCGCCACGCAAGACGTGAGTGACGCCCATCAGGGCATCGTCTACGGGGTTGACCAGTGTGTACAGCGGAGCACCGTTAGATCGGGCAACTACGAAATCGGGCTGGGTTTGACGTTTGAACTCGATGTCCCCGCGCACTAGATCGGACCAACGCCAATCATTCTCAGGCATCCGTAACCGCCACACTGGCTGGCGGCCTTCAGCCTCAAACGCGGCGATCTGCTCCGCGCTCAGATCACGATCGAAGTTATCGTAGCCCAATTTCGGATCGCGACCAGCCTGCTTGTGACGTTCTTCTACTTCTTGAGCGGTTGAGTAGGCGGGGTATACCCATCCTGACTCTTTAAGTTTTTCCAGCACATCCTGATAGATCTCCATACGCTGCGATTGCCGGTACGGGGCGTCGGGACCGCCGATATTGACGCCTTCGTCCCAGTTAATTCCTAGCCACTCGAGAGAATCAATAATCGCCTGATATGATTCCTCGGAATCGCGGGCGGCATCAGTATCCTCGATGCGGAAGATCAGCTTTCCCCCCGTATGGCGAGCGTAAGCCCAATTGAAGAGGGCGGTGCGCACCATGCCTACATGGGGGGTGCCAGTTGGTGATGGACAGAATCGTACGCGTACTTCAGACATGGTTACTTAGTGTAGTTCATCGACACGTAGATATGCCTCTTGGAATCTATCAGGCGCTAGAAAAGGTGAAGCTTCAAGATTCCAGAACTTATTAGCGCACAGATTTTTAGTCGAAGATAACGTGCTTAGTCATGCCCTACTAGTCGAATCCTGGTTGATACGTGGGTCATACTTGGGGAGACCATAGGTAGGTTCCACAATTGTCAGTCACTCTGCACGCATTCACACCGGTTTTCCTAGCAGAATTCGCCCGCGGCAATCTCTAGCCTTTGCAAGGGGCCTGGTTGAGAAGCTCTTTGATTATTTAGTTCACATACGAGGAGATCTGGGAGCTAGTCGAGACTGTGCCCGTGCTACACGACACTCGTGAGCAAGCTGCATAATCTCTGCGAACACTACGTGGAGATATAGCCTTATTCAATCGTGACAGAGAGTTCTTAAACAAATCCAGACAAGGTGTGCTGCGAATAGCAACAAACATTATTCAGAGAGCTATATTCGTCCAACATAAAGACCACTGCTTCCTATCCGCACGGCACAACACTAAAAATCTTTTCCGCTCCATACTCTAAACCTTCCTGCTAATCAAAACCCGAGGTGACCTCTATGGAGAAGATGCAGGCAGCTCGTTAGGGCCTACTCGTTATCGTTTCGCCAGCTATATATTTCAGCCGCCGCGGACAGTAGGAAACTATCGGCACCGTCCTAAGAAAAATCAAAAATTATGATCAATTGGGGCACCATGGCCCACAACTTCTCTCTTGAGGTCTGCTGTGGTCAATAAGTTTAGGCCCTGACACCCCGTCCAATACCCTGCCCGATAAAGCCGTGACGAGATACCTGTGATCAACCGGCGAGACTATCTATACCCATGTGCCCGACGAGGAGAATATATGTCTCCCTGGCGCTTTCTCCCAAAGGTACACCGCCCTTAAGTCCCTAGCTTCGTTACTGACGATATAGCGTCACTTTGAGAGATTAGGCGAGAGATTAGGCGATTTTGAAGTTGTCTATACGCCTGCACGAACGCGTAGGCGCTGGTGGGTGGGGTCACGAAGGTAGTGCGATCGTTGCGAGATCAGGGCTTCTCATGGATGCTTGAAATGTCTTCGCTACTCTGGCGACGTTCTGGAAGGCGTTGATATTGGCAGTTTCACCATTATGCTTGACATCACGTTACGGAAGGCTGGAAGGGTAAGCACTATGCACACGAGAACCATTGGAGAGGTCGCGGAACTCTACCAACTGACCAAGCGGACTCTCCACCACTGGGATGATATCGGGCTTCTCTCCCCTTGCACCCGGTCATGGCAAGGTCATCGCCTTTACAGCAATGATGATATCTCGCGTCTGCAGACCATCATTATCTTCCGCACCATCGGAATGAGCTTAAAAGAAATTTCGGCGCTGCTCGATAGTGATGATTACCCCCATAATCTGCGGCCATATCTCCACCAGCAGCGAGCCTACGTGGAACAGCAAATCGTTTCACTGCACGCAATGCTCGGTGAGATTGACGCACTATTGTCCAAGGAGACACCCGTGAGCGAAACCGATGTGAACCAAGCCCTAGCCCCATTATGCTGCCCACCAGGTTGTTGCGACCCCGCAACCTGTGATGATCAGCAGTGCTGCCCTCCTGGAGCAACAGCTGATAGTCCTTGCTGCTGCGCCGACGGTGCAAAATCGGAGCTACCGGTAGTGGAAGACACGCATGATTGCTGCTGTTCTTCTGACAAGAAAGCTGCCGAATAAAAAATTGGCCTAAGCGATATATATCGTTTAGGCCAATTTTTTATGCCCGTTCTACTGGGTTAGCAAGTTTTCCCAAGCCTGGAATCTCGATTTCGATGCGATCACCTGGAACCATTTCCGCGGTACCAGCTGGAGAACCAGTGAAGATAATATCGCCTGGCAATAACGTCATAGAGGCCGTAATAAACTCGATGATCTCCCCGATATCCATAATCATCTCCCGCGAATTTGAATTCTGCTTCGTAACAGTCTCACCCTCATGAGTTAAGTAGGCCCTAATCGGTACGTCCTCAGTATCAATGGCGTCGAGATCGGTCTCAATCCATGGGCCGATGGGTGCAAATGTATCGATACCCTTTGCCCTCGCCCACTGGTGATCGGAAAATTGCAACGAACGAGAGGATACGTCGTTGACGATGGTATAGCCAAGCACAACCTGCCTCCAGTTATTGGCACTGACATTTTTGCACGGCTTTGCAATGACGAGCCCTAATTCACCTTCAAATTCCACGTTGTGGGCGAAATCGGGAATCCTGATGGGCGCCTCAGGCCCCACTACTGCGGTCGGCGGCTTGAGAAACAGGGTGGGTGGTAACTCTTCGGATGTTTTTCCAAATAGTTCCCTAACGTGGTCGGCATAGTTACGGCCCACTGCCACAATCTTGCTCGGCAGCATCGGCGCAAGAACCTTGACCTCCTCCAACGGATACTCTTTACCGCTATAACGGGGAGAAGTAAAAGGGGTACCCTCAATAACCCGACACCACTGCTTGTCATCGCGAGACTCAACAGTGCAGAAAAACATTCCATCTGGGGTAGCTATTCGTCCAAATCGCATAAACAGAGATTCTAACCTAGAATATTGCGCGCTACCCCATCAAACCTTTGGCGGTTGCAGCCGGTAGATGAGCTTGTTGGGCGAGAAATAACTCTGCGCAGGCTAGAGCGTCGGTCAATGCGTTATGGTTGCCATAATCAGGAAGACCGTAGCGCCGACGCACTACGGCTAGTCTCAGGTCTTCCCCCCGCGGATAGGTTCCCATGCGCTCCATATGGCCTCGCTCGATCTGAAAGGTATCAACCGTATCGAAGGAAAAGCTCGCGGCGAAGTATTTCTTTGTCGCCCGATTGAGAAATTGGGTTTCTAGGGCGGTGAAGTGATTGAGCATCAATCGTCCGTGCATAGCGAACACAAGCCTTCTTATAGCATCGGGTTCGTTCAGCCCGTGCGCCACTTCATCGTCAGTCAGATGGTGAATGGTGGCGGAGGATCCTACTAGGTGACCACGCACTAATTCATAGCCTGCGCTCGACATATCTATGGTTGGCCCATTGACAGCTACCCAACCGATCGCGAGGATATTGTCCGTATGAGGATTCAGACCCGTTGTTTCCATATCCACAGCTAGAAGCTTCAGCTCAGCAAGCTGAGCATCTAGACTTGGGATGCCAGAGTCTAAAAATGCTTGATACTCTGCAGTTATTTGAGGTCTTTTTAAGAAACGAAACATGCCTATCGACTCCTGCTAGATGGTGCGCACGGGATATGTGGTGGCTAGCGCTGTTTGCATGCTCTTGATAATGCCGAAGGCATCCCTTAAGTGTTCGCGGTCCATTTTCCCCAAGAGTATGGGATCGATGTGGTAATCAGGATGTAGTCCGCCGCGAATCTGCTTTCCTTGATGCTTAAAAGTCAATGAGTTAAGAAAATCAAAGGAGTCGATCAGATTCTGGGCACCCTGGGCGCTGACGACTCCGTGCTCGTGCGATACCTTTAGCCGGTCACGAGTGGAGATCTCACTGACACCGGCAGTGATTGCGTAAAGTCTTGCCATTTGCACAATAGCCGCTATTCCGCCCTTTTTAATGTCCAGGGTGTGCCGGTATTCACCGTCACGTTCGAGCACAAATCCACGAAAAAAACCTAGGGGAGGTTCTCGACGCGCTGCAAGGGCCGCCAAGTGTGCGTGAAGGCGTCGTGCCTTATGCGCCATTTGATAGGCGGTTCGGCGAACCATATGCTCGAGTTCCGTCTGACCAAAAAGAGAGCGCATATCGAAGAAGGTCTGGACGTAGAGGAGGGAGTCTGGTTCGGGGGCGGTGATCCACCGGTGAAAGGAAGTAATCCACTCGTCTTCTGTCATTCGCCACGTTGGGTTGGAGACCATCATATATCCGGGGCACAGGGGTTGGCCGGCGGCTGCAAGATGCCGGCTTGTATAATCACCAAGTGCTTGAAAGTAGTCGCCATGGAGTTTTTCCTCATAGCTATTATCTAGGATCAAAGCATTATCTTGGTCAGAAGCAAATCCCATCTCACGGCGTCCCTGGGAACCTAGTGTGATAAAAGAGAACGGAACGGGTGCCGGGCCCAGATGCTCAATAGCCATCGATATAATATGGCGGCCGAGGGCGTCGGCAGACACATTCATCACGCTGGAGATTTCTCCTGGGGAGGAACCCCGTTCAATAAAGCGCAACGCCACCTCACTAGCAGAGGTGTGAACCTCTTGAAGCTGCTCAGTGGTGTATTTATTCTTAAGATCCGCAAGTAGATAAATCGGGTCTGATTGCAGCAATCGCATAATGTCGGGGGAACTGACGATACCAGCCAAAGTTGTGCCATCAAGGACAGGCAGGTGGTGTATGGAAAATTCGGTCATCATGAGCATGGCCTCAAAAGCTTGTGCCGTCGTAGCGATAGTGACCACATTGGTGCTCATGATCGTGGAGAGCGGCTGACTTACGTCAAGAGCGTTGGCTACTACCTTTTTTCGAAAGTCTCGGTCGGTCACGATCCCTACGAGCTGAGAGTCCTCAAGAATAATAAGAGAGGACACATTGGTCTTGTGCATCCTGATGGCGGCATCTTGAATACTGGTCGTAGGGGATGCTGTCGTGGGGTTTGCCACCATGAAATCAGAAATAGAGCGACGCAAAAGGTCTGTTGCAGCTCCTTGACGCAAAGTCGTGGCGGTGGCGTGGATGCGGCGAGTGTGCGAGGCGAAATAGCGAGCAAAAGCCTCGTCGTGATTAGCTATTCGCCTAAAGCTGGCCTCAGGAATGAGATAAAGAAGACTGTCTTCACACGCTTCGAATGAGTACTTTAGGCTCTCGCCGCTGATGAGGCTGGAATACCCGAAGGAACGGCCAGATTCGCGCCGATCTACGAGGATATTGTCTCGATCGAGAACGTCGACGGCTCCCTGGCGGACGAGGTAAAGAGTGGTATTGGCATCACCAATATTCTTAATTCGCTTGCCGCGGCGAACGTAACTGATCGCGAGTTCAGTAGCGAGCACACTGAGGATTTCGCTGGGGAGTTGGGCATAAGGCGCTTGAGTGGAGAGAAAAGCGGTGACTTCTACTGATTCAACTGTCATCTTCCCCACTTTAGTGCGTGAAGCAGAAGTATGTATCCCCTAAGGATAGGGATCTGTGAGACTATCTCCCCCGCTTTGTGGGTAGAATTCAATTCTCGGCTCTAATTCGGGAATAGAGATATACACAGATGAAGAGGATGTGACGCATTTTACCCAGCGCGAGCAGACGCACATCAACCCTCGTGCGAAGATACGCACCTGCACCTACTGGCTCGAGATAGCAAAGCCTACTGAAATAAAAATCGCGGCAGCCTCGACCCCCGTGTTCGAAGCTGCCGCAACTCGCTCCCCATATGGCCCTTTAATCTGAGCGCTCCCCTCAGGCGGGCTACCTTATCCCATTCCTATCCGAGATCAAGTTGGAAGGCTACAGCCCCCAAGTCAGCTGCGATTGATTCCACGACATCATCGTCGACGGGGCGATCCACTCGCAAAATCAAGACGGCTTTATCACCAGAGGACTCTGTGGTCAAAGCTGCGGCCACAATATTGACCCCATAATTGCCCAGAGCAGTACCGACACGCCCCAATGCACCAGGTGTATCGGCATAATTGAAGAATAGGTTAGTGCCTTTAGCTCGCAGATCGATGCCGCGGCCATTGATGCGCACGATTTTTTCTTCGCGGTCGAGCCCCGTGAGGGCACCAATCAGTGAAATCCGAGAGCCGTCAGCTGCAATCGCCGTGACATCTAATACCGAGCGATGCGATACCGACTCGGAACGCGTACTCACCTCCAAAGACACTCCCCGTTCTTTGGCAATCATCGGTGCATTCACGAATGTGACTTGCTCATTGACAATCCCAGCAAAGAGGCCACGCAGTGCCGAGAGGCCAAGAACTTCCACATCCTCGGTGGACAATTCACCGCGAGCTTGCACCTCTAAGCGGATTGGGGCTTGTGCCAACATATGGCTGACGGTCAGGCCGAGCTTACGCGCTAGTTCGAGCCACAGGGCTACTTCTTCACCCACTTGACCCGCAGCCACATTCACCGCATCAGGGACAAATTCGCCGGCTAAGGCTCGCAGGCAAGAGGCCGCCACATCGGTACCAGCACGATCTTGTGCCTCAACAGTCGACGCTCCCAAATGAGGGGTAACTACCACTTCATCGAGGTCAAATAGCGGAGAATCGGTGCACGGTTCAGTGGCGAATACGTCAAAACCAGCACCCCTGATGCGCCCACTGCGTATCGCCTCAGCTAGAGCGTGTTCGTCAACCAATCCCCCTCGCGCTGCGTTGATAATAATCTGCCCGGGCTTAGCGTGAGCGAGCAGTTCAGCGTCGAACATTCCCGCGGTCTCCGGAGTCTTGGGTAGGTGAATCGTTATAAAATCAGATTGCTCAACCACCTCCACCAAAGACAGCAGCTCCACGCCTAATTGGCCTGCACGCGCCGGGTTCGCATAAGGATCAAAGGCGATAATTCGGGCCCCGAACGCCGTGAGACGTTGCGCGAATAACTGTCCGATATGGCCAAAGCCGATAATGCCAATCGTTTTACCGTAGATTTCTACACCGTTAAAGGACGAGCGTTTCCACTTACCGCGGCGCAGCGTTGAATCAGCCGCCGGAATTTGACGAGCTGTGGCTAGTAGTAGCGAAATTGCATGCTCGCACGCCGAGTGGATATTTGAGGTGGGTGCATTGGCGACCATAATTCCCAGCTCTGTGGCTGCCTGGATATCGACGTTGTCCAGCCCCACGCCCGCGCGACCTACAATCTTTAGACGAGGTGCCGCCTGCAAAACCTCTCGGTCTACCGTAGTCGCTGAACGTACTAACAGCGCGTCAGCCTCTGCAACTGCTGCCATCAATGCCTCACGATTGGGGCCATCAACCCAGCGAACCTCAACCTCATCTCCAAGCGCATCAACAGTTGACTGCGCCAATTTATCAGCAATTAAAACTACGGGGCGATGTGAAACGCTCACGTTGCATATTCTCCTTGACAGGTGGGTTTGGCCGGATGAAATATCACCCATAGGCTCTTAGTGACGGTCAATACTGATATTGACTATGTGTAGTGTATCCCACACCTTAGCGAAGAGCAGGAAATTCTTGGCTCTTTTGACTACGTTTTAACATCTTCAACCGAGGTTGCACCTGGTCAATATCAGCTACCGCAAGCGGACTATCGGGAAGTAGCTCTAGAGCTGGATGGTAATACGGCGGTAATTCCGCCGCTTCCTTTAGGTATTTCTCTTTTCCCACAATCAAGTGGACATAGGACAGCTCATCGTAACGCGTAGTGAGAGGAAAATCAGTAATAAATATTTTTTGTGGCAGATCCTGCGCCCTCACGACTAAAGAAAGCCACTCGCTGGCTTTTTCCACCTCACGATTGTCCGCCGTGTGATCCTCGGTATCTCGAGCCGAATCGGTGTGGAAATAAACCCCCACATGAGGCGCAATAACTTCCGCTTTGAAGCGTTGCAATTCTTTAAAACTGCGGACCTTGATGATTCCGTATGCATCGGCATCCTTGAGCTGCTCCAGCCATCCATCCAACTCCGATAGATTCGTATTGTCCATATCAAAGAAAACTGCTGGGCTAATAACGTGATCATAAAGTTTACCCATCTCCGCGCTATCAGCCCGCGCTTGGGCCAATCTTTCGGTGAAGATGCCGCTATGGTCCACCCTCTTAGTCGCAGGCATCTCTACCGCCGCAATCGAGCGCTGCGGGAAGACGAGGCCGCGTCGACCCGGACCTGGCTGATATTGTGTCAGCTGCTCACCTGCCTCGATTCGATCTGCAAGTTCTGCGGCACTACCAAACTGTTCACCCAGGGCCACTAATGGATGATTGGATAATCCTGCTACCTTGCGCATACTTTCCACGCTAAAGCGGGGATCAGGAAATGCCAGAACACGTATTTTTGCACCGAAAGCTCGCGTGCTGGCAACTGCTGCAATACTTGAATCTGCGGATGCAATTACAATGGGGGCAGTATCTGCGTCGCGTTTAGAATTCAGCGGGAAAGGGCGCAATTTTTGGCCACCGTCTGGACGGCCAAAACGCTCTTGCGGGCTCATGTCAGCAAATTCTTCATCCCATGCAGGCACCAATTCAACGGCCTCATCTCCTGGGAGCTTAGCCACACTGCGGATCACAGATTTTTGATACGTTATCGCTTTGCGCTGGAATTGCAGTGCGGTGAGGTCCCCTAGAGCTACCGGAGTTAACGTATCTTTGATGATTGCTACATCCCCACTGAGCGAGGCCAAAGGCACATCTCCGACGAGTAAGATAGTTTTGACGCCCAGGCGATCGATTTCGGCGATAATATCGTCGCGGTCGTCGTCAGTCATGGTCAGCATCGGAGCATGAGCAACCACTGCGATGCTGGCTGCACGCAACTGGTGGGCAATATCTGCGTCTGAAATCACCAGAGTTTCCGCAGCCTCGAAGAAGTGTCTTACCGCCGCAATCCCCGAACCAGTGTCGCTTAATACAACTGGTTCCCGATCGAATATAGGATTGACATGGTGCCCTAGATTCCTGGTTCGCGATTGCTCTAGATGATCGGCAACTTGAGTAGTTGGAATCGCTGAAATCTGGCGAGCCGGATCAGTGGTACACGCGCCGAGCACCAACGACGCTAGCAGGACGCTTGACAGTATTTTCCAATAACGCATGAACTACTTGCGGGCATCCACGAAGGCACCTGGGCCCTCTTCTCCAGCGTGAAGGTTATCTTCATCAACATCTAAGATGGCTGTGACTCCCATGGCTGACTCGATCATCTTCAGAATCTTATGGCGTCGATCATGAAAGAATTCTCGGGCATTGGCACTAAAGAGTAAGTGAGAATCAATGAGATGGGAATTCAATACGGCATCGAACTCCGCATCGTCAAGCAGACTTTTCAGCTGAATTCGGTGCAGGTAGCGCGCAGGCGAGTTCTGCTCCAGCATCACATATGTGCGCCGCGACATTGGGGTCCGGTTGAGAACCGAATCTGATAGAAATTCTTCGATGCCGTTTTCCGCGCACCACTCGGTCGGGAAAATCTTGCGGAAATGTGTGCTGAGGGCGTGGAAATTTTCCCCGTCGAACCTAGAATTGCTGCGCCAATCTATAGCACCGCGCCCCATGATTAAAGCATAGATGCCTTTATAGAGCCCAGAATGTGGGGTAGCAGAATGCAGTCGTGATTCCACAAAGCGGGCTTGAGCAATGGTTTTTGGCTCTGGTACGCCCCTGGAATTGTTGTAATCAAGAATCCACTTGGTTACTTCATCGACATCTTGGCTTGTTCGCACCATGACAGCTGGGGAGCCGTAGAGTTCGCCAAATACCCCGCACCAGAACCAGCGATTCAGGCGGTCAAGTGCTGCTTGGTTGTCCAAGACACTGTCATCGAGAAGGGCTCTGATCGCGGCTAGGGGTACCAATTGGGCACTATAGGGCACTTGGTCAATGGAATGAATACAGCGTTCAGTGAGGAAGTCACCGACGTGTTCAAATGCAGATCGCAGATTTTCTGCGGCCTCTTTGTACTCCTCGAGCGTGAGCTGCAGAATTGACTGCCTGAAACCTGAAGCTTTGCCCTTGTTGTAGGTGCAATAGAGGGCAACAGCAGTGAGGAATTCGGTGCGCCCAATTTCTGCTAAAGCTGGGTGGGCATTAAGGACCCGCTGGGTTTTGCGCCAATCATCGGCTAGGTGAAAATTCTGGTCCTGGGCAGCAAAGATTGCAGTGATGAGCTCGAATACGTCCATTTGCTGACCCACGCTATTAGCATGGGCAAAAATCGATCCGATTCCAGCCTGGGCAGTATCACGATCCAACCTGATAATGGGGATTTGGTAGCGCACTAGTGGCTTGATAACCCGGGTATAAAATTTCTTTGCCACGTCATGGGAGGAAGCAACAGCTATATCGAAGAGTAGATCTGTACCTTTTTCAAAGAGTAAATCTGCCACTGGAATATAGCCATAGGTAGATGCAGTATCGGAGTCTGGAAGTTGTGCAGAAGGGCCGAAATGCGAACACACAACACCTTGTTCATCAACTGCGATGACAGCATCATCTGGAATGATTTCTTCTGCTGTAGCGCGCTCAACATTAACGTAAAACCGCCGACGCACCCGCTTATGACGAAAGTCGACGCTTTCGACGATTCCACCACCACGGAGGCAATGATACAAGGTAGTCAGGCGTTGTTGTCCATCAAGGAGCAGCATACCTGGACCCAGGCCATGATCTGGGGCGCCGGCGAGGGGGCGCGGACGGAAACGGAGTACCTCGTTGCGCGTGTCGAGCGCCATGAATGCGCCGATGGGGTCGCCCCGTAAGACTGAAATGATTAGAGTGCGGATTTGGTCGACATCCCACCGGTATTCGCGCTGGAAATCTGGCAGTTGGATATCGCCGCGATCTACACGAGCGAAGAGATCGAGAAGATCATAACTTGGGGTGCTATAAGCCATAATTTTAGCTTAGCCGATGATCAGCACGTCGTCTCGTGCCTTTGGTGCCCGGGGCCTTCGAGCTGCACTGTTGAGTGCTCGATACCAAAATCGAGCAAGCGATCTTGAACTTTATCCAAGACGGTACACGACCCAATGGACATATCGCGATCGACTACGAGGTGGCAGGTGGCGATTAGTTCATTGCCGTCAAGTGACCAGACGTGTAGATCATGTACTGTTAGCACATCATCGATATGGGTAAGCGCTAGCTTAATCTCGGCCATGTCTACCCCTAGTGGCACCTGTTCCGTAATCACCCTTAGCGATTCCCATGCCAGCTTCATGCTCCGCGGAAGAATGAGGGCTGCGATGATGAGCGAAGCTACCGTATCAGCCCATATAATTTGGTAGAAGATCATGGCGAGGGCTGCGATGATTACGGCAATTGATCCGAAGAGATCGACGAGAACGTGTAAATAAGCACCGCGCATATTCATGCTGGAGTGACTGTGTCCGTGCAACACAAGTGCCCCGAAAATATTTGCCACCAAACCTATGATGCCTACTCCGAGCATTAGTGGGGCGTTGATCTCTTCCTGGGCGAAAAAACGCATGATCGCTTCCACTACGATCCACAACGAGATAATCGAAACGCTCAGCGCGTTCGCTAAGGCGGCTACCACCTCTAGTCGGCGGTAGCCGTATGTTGCGGTATCGCTTGCAGTCTTGCGGGCGAAAATGATGGCTAACGCGGCTACTAGAAGTCCTGTTGAATCCGAGAGCATATGCATCGCGTCAGAGACGAGGGCGAGCGAGCCAGATATATATCCACCAATGAGTTCGGCAAAAAAAATTGTCGCGGTGAAAATAAGAACTGTTAGGAGTGCTTTTAGACCCTCCGGTGCGTGGCTATGATGATCATGATCGTGGTTGTGGTTATGGTTGTGATCATGGCCATTACTGTGGTCATGGTTGTGGTCATGATCATCATCGCGGGCATGGCCACGACCTACAAGCACCTTGGACTGCTGGGGCACACTGTGCTCCTGATCGTGCGTGCGAGGAGTCGGAGCGGTCTGGGACTCGGAAGCGTCACGTGCGCGGATACTATAGCGACGCGCGCCTCGCGAGCGAGTTTCTCCCGGGCGACGGCTGTGTCCGTGGTTTAAATGACGTCGTTTCCTGCTCATAATGCTACCCTAACCTGTACTTTCATTAACTTCAATATAATGAAAATAGATATTCATATCAGTCGGTCTTTTTGGGGTTTTTCTTAGAAAGGCGAGAGCAAAAAAATGGGGCGACCGTCGACATACCCGGCTCGTTGCCATCGCTTACCGGTCGTTTCCGGTTACTTATTTCGAAGATATTTATCGCTGACACAATTTACGAGGCTAGACCTCCACGAAGACGGTTCGACGCCCCCGCACGTTAAGCAAATTCTCACAGATCCAATACTTCTTCTCATTAGCTCTAATGTGCCCACATTGAGCACTCGGATGCGACAAAGCGAGCTTTTAAGGTGGGTGTACCCGAAAGTCCAGCCCACACGCTACAGAGCACGCAAGAACACAAGTTACAACCAGATGATGGGAATTGGTCGGCAAAGTAGAACTTAAGAGGTAGCTCTAAGAGTAGCTCTATCGAAGCCCAGCTCTCCTACTCTCAACACATATCCCGAACCTCACCAGGCTTGTACCCAATGTCGAATAGTAAGCTTGGCAGAGCAAAACCCCTCGGAATACCCGAGGGGTTTGAGGGTCAGCAGCTACCTAAACTCTAGGCAGTGGCATCGAGAGGATTTTTAACCCAGCTCATAAGATCGCGCAGTTTCTCGCCAGTCTCTTCGATCTGGTGTGCAGAAGTCTCAGCGCGCAACTGTTCAAGCCGCCGATTGCCGTCTTTGATATTGGCTAGGAGCTGCTCTGTGAAGGAACCGTTCTGGATATCCTGCAGAATTTCGCGCATGCGTGTCTTCGTATCCCCATCAATGACACGAGGACCAGACAGGTAGCCGCCGAGCTCAGCGGTATCGGAAATCGAGTAATTCATATTAGCCAGACCGCCCTCATAGATGAGGTCAACGATCAATTTCATCTCATGCAAGCATTCGAAATAAGCCATCTCCGGCTCGTAGCCAGCTTCAACGAGGACATCGAAACCATTTTTAATCAGCTCTTCGAGGCCACCACACAGCACAACCTGCTCACCAAACAGATCAGTAACAGTCTCGGCCTCAAAAGTAGTGGGGATAACCCCGGCGCGAGCGCCACCGATGGCTGCAGCATAAGACAGGCATAGCTCCTTGCCGTGACCGTGAGGGTCTTGGCCTACGGCAATCAAGCACGGCACCCCTTTACCGTCGACAAATTCACGACGGACGAGATGTCCAGGGCCCTTAGGGGCGATCATTCCTACGGTTATATTCTGCGCAGGCTCGATCAGTTTGAAGTGAATATTGAGGCCGTGGGCAAAAAGGATTGTATCGCCGTCTTTTAAATGTGGTGCAAGGTCTTCCTCGTAGACTTTGGCCTGGGTGGTATCGGGAACCAAGACCATGATGACATCTGCCCATTCGGCGGCCTCGGAATTTGTTTTAACGTCGAAACCGGCTTCTTCAGCCTTTTGACGTGATGGGGAGCCTTCGCGCAAACCGATAACGACCTCGACTCCTGAGTCACGCAAATTCATCGCATGGGCATGCCCTTGGGAGCCGTAGCCCAAAACCGCTACCTTGCGGGATTGGATGAGGGAGAGATCAGCATCTGCATCATAGAGCAGCTCAATTGCCATGAAAAAAGGACCTTTCTGTTAAAGAATATGAGTCACACGAGAGTTTCCTAGTGGGGACTCTGTGAAACTAATTATAGGATACTGCTTAATTGATCTTTGGAGCCATCGTCTTCGGACCACGGGTCAAAGCGATCGGCCCTGAGGATATTAATTCTCGAACTCCGAAGGGCCTTAGGATCTCCAGAAAAGCCGCCAACTTATCCTCGGTACCTGTGGCCTCGATAACCACAGATTCGGGAGCCACGTCGATAATCCGAGCCCTGAAAATATTGGCTGCATCGACTACCTGCGGGCGATTTGAGGCATCTGCCGAGACCTTAACCAGCATTAGAGCACGGGCCACTGTCGATTCTGGATCCATGCGAACCACTTTGCGAACTGGCACGATCTTGTTGAGCTGTTTGGTGATCTGCTCAATAGCATTTTCATCCGCATCGAAGACGATGGTAATTCGTGTGAGCTGTGGCGTTTCGGTGGTGCCCGAGACGAAGGAACGCAAATTGAAGCCGCGACGTGAGAACATTGCGGACACTCGGGTCACCAGCCCATCAACGTCCTCTACCAAAGCGGACAGTATATGGCGGGAATTTTTAGGTTGATTATTCACGCTATCCCTCAGATCTTTTTCGTCATATCGTCGACGTCGGTGGGCGAAGCTTCGTCGAAAAGCGGACGTAGATCACGCGCGTATTGAATTTCGGAATTCGAGTGCCCCGCAGCGACCATGGGCCACACCTGCGCATCCTCTCCGACGATAAAATCTATAACCACCGGTCGGTCATTGATCTCGCGCGCTTTGTGAATCGCCTCAAGTGCCTCCGCCTCGGTGGCGGCTCTAAAAGCAGCGCAGCCCTGAGCCTCAGCCAGTCCTACAAAATCAGGTAGAAAATGATTACCCTTGCGCAGTTGGGTATGAGAGTAGTGTCCGTCGTAGAACAGTGTCTGCCACTGGCGCACCATGCCTAAGTTGCCGTTATTGATGAGGGCTACCTTAATGGGGAAGCCATTAGCTGAGGCCGTAGTGAGTTCCTGGTTGGTCATCTGGAAACATCCATCGCCGTCAACCGCCCATACTTCACGGTCGGGTGCTGCAGCTTTAGCGCCTACGGCCGCCGGAATCGCATAACCCATGGTTCCTAGCCCCCCGGAATTAAGCCAGTGACGAGGTCTTTCGAAGTCGATAAACTGCGCTGACCACATTTGGTGTTGACCTACTCCGGCACAGTAGATTGCCTCAGGTCCAACTATCGATGAGAGGGACTCAATCACGAATTGAGGTTCCAAAACTCCATCGGCGCTGTGCTCGTAGCCACGCGGGAACCTCTCTTTAAGATCGCTGAGATGATACGTCCACGCAGAAATATCAATCCCTTGGGGCAAAGTTCTATCAAACTCTTCCGCCAGCGCCACAAGTACCTCGCGGGCATCCCCAACTATGGGGATATCGGCCATTCTGATCTTGCCAATTTCGGCTGGGTCTATATCAGCGTGGATCACCTTAGCCTCCGGGGCAAAAGATGCAGTATCACCGGTTACGCGGTCATCGAAGCGGGTGCCGATAGCGATCAGCAAGTCGCTCTCTTGAAGCGCCCCCACAGCGGGAACTGTTCCATGCATGCCTGGCATACCCATATGCAAAGGATGTGAATCGGGAAATACGCCGAGCGCCATCAAAGTAGTCACGACTGGAATTCCAGTTTTTTCGGCAAAGATTTTCAGCTCGCGGGCGGCATCAGCCTTCACGACGCCGCCCCCAATATAGAGGGCCGGGCGGGTAGATTCTGCGATGAGCCTCACTGCTTGTTCGATGGGACGCGAATGAGGTTTGGTCACGGGGTGATACCCAACAAGTTCCAGACGCGGTGGCCAGTGGAATTCCATTTCCATCGCTTGGATATCTTTGGGAATATCTACGAGCACTGGTCCGGGGCGGCCCGTATTCGCTACATGAAAGGCCTCGGCGATAGCCCGCGGAATTTCGTCCGGAGAAGTAATCATAAAACTATGTTTGGTCACCGGTATCGTAATCGATCGAATATCGGCTTCCTGGAAGGCATCTGTTCCTAACATGGGGCGGGCCACTTGGCCTGTAATGGCGACGAGCGGAACAGAGTCGAGATAGGCATCTGCTATTGGGGTGACGAGATTGGTTGCACCTGGTCCGGACGTGGCAATACAGACGCCCACTTTTCCGGATACTTGTGCGTAGCCTGTCGCCGCGTGGCCAGCACCTTGCTCATGACGAACTAAAATATGCCGCAATTTCGTTGATTTATAGAGCGCGTCGTAGAGTGGCAAAACGGCCCCGCCGGGCAGACCGAAGACAATATCGGTGCCCAACATTTCCAGAGTCCGAACGACCGCGTCGGCGCCGGTCATTCGTTCTGGTTGTGCAGCTTTAGCACGCGAAGCAACCGTGGCGGGGCTCGGACGTGAGGGAGTTGTCACGACTTCTAACTCCTTGTTGGGGTCTAGAAATAAAGATATTCCTTCACTCCTGCCCATTATCCATGGTGTGATAATCGCAAAGAATGAAGCCAATGGCGGTCTGCCACCTAAAACACTAAAGCCCCCGTATTCCTAGCACTTGTGGTGCGTAGGTTTCGGGGGCGCTTTGGTTTCGACTTGAACTTTAGCAAGCCGCGACATCAAGCGCCGCGCCGTTCACTACTAGTACAAGTCGAATAATGTTCATAGTCACCAATCATACAATTCAACTAAGGGAATTGTCGAAAATATCGCTTTTTACCCCTCGCCACTACCCCATCCAGAGCTCTCCCAAAAACCAATCGGTGCAGGTAGAGGCTTATTCGCCCAAAAAATTCTGGAGCACCCCAAGTTAAGCTATCAGCAGTCATGACCAAGCAGTGAGGCGCTCGATCCGCACTATTCGCGAGACCACAGGGAAGACGATAACCTAGAAAGAATTATGCATATCAGTTATATTGCCCAGTCTCTATGGAACTGGTTTCTCGATCCTGGCATTCCTCTAGCCCTGCTTATCTTGTTAGCGCTCCTGGTGCCCCGCGCTGGACGCCTCGCCATGTATATCATTCGTAATAAGGTCGTGGATGAACAAGCGGATGAGCAGAAAACCCAACTCGCCTTCGCGGGAGTATTTGTTTATGCCGCTCAAATCTTGGCCTATTTCCTCATCTTTGTTGCAATATTGCAACAACTTGGATTTTCTCTCGCTTCCGCAGCTATTCCTGCAACGGCGGCCTCAGCCGCTATCGGCCTGGGTGCGCAATCCATCATCGCAGATTTTCTCGCAGGCTTTTTCATTCTCTCGGAGAAGCAGTACGGGGTTGGCGATTGGGTGATCTTTAAAGGGGGATCTGCCGACGCTATCGAGGGCACCGTCATTCAAATTACAATGCGATCGACTCGTATTCGAACCCTCGCAGAAGAGACGGTTATCATCCCGAATTCCAAAGCCGGGGTGAGCATCAATTGTTCCAATCACTGGTCTTCTGCCGTAGTTTCCATGCCCGTTCCCCTTCTCGGATCCCATTCGGTGGACGAAGCCGTCGAACGCGCTACTAGCGCTACACAGCGCGCCCTCGATGAGCCTAATATACGTGAGGTGGTTTTGGGCCCCCTTGCCGTACATCCCGCATTGGCGATCAATCCGCCTGCGAGCGTTGGCATGCCGTGGACCATGCAAATGCGCTTCCTTACTCAGGTCAAGCCGGGTTCTCAATGGATGGTAGAACGCGCAGTGCGAGTCAAAATTATCGAAGAGTTTTGGCACGAATACGGATCCGCTGCAACGATTGATGGACGCATCGTTTCAGAACTCGAAGATACCCAGACTCCTCATTCACTCGCGACGCAAGCTACCACCGTTGAGTACACCCCCCAAGAAGGAACTATGCATCCCAGCAGTGCGGAACGGCTAACTGAGCGTGGATTCCTCACCGATAACGATCCCGCTGTTACCGATCCTGCGCAAGAGGACGACGCAGAGCCGACCGCACACTCCTCGCAGCATATTTTTACCTTCGGCGGAAGGGTACGTCTGTCCACTGCTTTGATGTTGCTAGCGGGGATCATTCTGCTAGCTATTAAGGCCTTCACTCTCGAACCCGAGCCCACTGCAGAAACTCCAACGCTGTTACCGCAGAGTCAGATCCAGCCCGCCATTCCAAGTGAAACTGAACCAGAGGTGACTATTGTTCCTCAAGATACCCACGACGATACCCACGTAGCGGAACTCACGGAGGAGCCGGTTTCCATCCAGCCCACAGCGAACCCCGAAACTGAAGTGACAGTCGAACCTGAATCCACCACCCCCTTAGATAGCTCAGTGGAGCCTGAAACTACTTAAAGAATTAACCGTGATCTTGAGAATCCAATATCATCAATGAGTATGAGCGACCACAACCCCGACAGCCCCGAGACAATCTTTCGTGTCGATCGCGCCCATCTGCTCGCAGCGATCTTCATGGCAGCCCTAGCGCTGCTCATCTCAGGCGCTGCTTTTACATATCTCTTCTGGGTGCCATTCCTACCGCTGGTCATGATTTATTATGTGCTGAGGTCGCGCACCGTTATTACCACCGACGGGATTACCGCCTACTATGCATTCAAACGCCCAGCCACAATGCCATGGGCAGAATTCACCGGGCTCGGTTTTCAGGGCTCGCGCGCACTGGCATTTGGTTCGCGCAATAAGAAGATGAGGCTTCCTGGTATCAGCTTCAATTCCTTGCCCAAACTAGAAAAAGCCTCTTTTGGCCGGATTCCCGATGTTATCACTAAGGCTCACCAGGCGGCCGATGACCAGGTTGTCATCATAAACAAAGACGGCCACCAAGTCCTCATTTCTAAGGATGAGTACGATGCCCGTATTCATAGTGACACCGCTGACAACGATTAAGGATTGACTAGTATGTTTCCTCTGCGCTCTCGCGTAACCACGGTTGGCCGCAACGCATCTGGGGCACGCGCCCTATGGCGAGCTACCGGCACCAAGGAACAAGATTTTGACAAACCAATTGTGGCCATCGTCAATTCCTATACCCAATTTGTTCCAGGGCACGTGCATCTGAAAAATGTGGGCGATATCGTCGCTGAGGCTGTCCGCAAGGCGGGAGGTGTCCCCAAAGAATTTAATACCATTGCCGTCGATGACGGTATCGCGATGGGTCACGGGGGCATGCTCTACTCCCTACCTTCTCGCGAGATTATTGCTGATTCTGTGGAATATATGTGCAATGCCCATACCGCCGATGCGATGGTGTGCATCTCCAACTGCGATAAAATTACCCCCGGCATGCTCAACGCCGCCCTCCGTTTGAATATTCCAGCGGTCTTCGTCTCTGGTGGCCCCATGGAAGCCGGAAAAGTTGTGTCCATTGACGGGGTCGCTCACGCCCCCACTGATCTCATCACAGCAATCACGGCCTCTGCCAATGAGGCAATCTCCGATGCTGAATTGCGCACAATCGAAGACCTCGCCTGTCCCACCTGTGGTTCCTGTTCAGGAATGTTCACCGCGAATTCCATGAATTGTCTCACCGAGGCATTGGGACTATCCCTGCCCGGTAATGGCACCACCTTGGCCACCCATACCGCTCGGAAGCAGCTTTTTGAACAAGCCGGCCATATGATCGTCGATCTGTGTCAGCGTTACTACGGCGAGGAAGATGAATCAGTGCTGCCACGCTCGATCGCGACTAAAGAGGCCTTTAGCAATGCCTTAGCTCTCGATATGGCCATGGGCGGGTCCACCAATACGATCCTGCACACTCTAGCGGCAGCTCAAGAAGGCGAGGTGGACTTCGATCTCAGCGATATTTCGGAACTCTCCCATAAAATTCCTTGTATTTCCAAAGTTGCGCCTAATGGGCACTACCATATCGAAGACGTCCATCGCGCTGGAGGGATTCCAGCAATCTTGGGTGAATTACGACGCGCCGGGCTCCTTCATGAGCAGGTACACACAGTGGCTTATGACACCTTAGACGGCTGGCTTAACGATTGGGATATCCGCGGCGGCAAAGCCCTCGATCGGGCCGAAGAACTCTTCCACGCCGCCCCCGGCGGCATGCGCACCACAGAACCGTTTAGCCAATCGACGCGGTGGGAAAGCCTAGATACCGACCAAAAAGATGGTTGCATCCACAGCATCGACCATGCTTACTCCGAAAACGGCGGACTCGTCATTTTGCGTGGCAACTTGTCCCCTGACGGTTCGGTTTTGAAAACCGCCGGCGTCGACGCCGAATTATGGGAATTTTCCGGGCCGGCACGGGTGTGCGAATCCCAGGAAGAAGCTGTGTCTATTATTCTCAAACGAGAGGTGCAGCCCGGAGAAGTAGTTGTCATTCGCTATGAAGGCCCAGCCGGGGGCCCTGGCATGCAAGAGATGCTCCACCCCACCTCTTTTCTTAAAGGAGCAGGTCTTGGCAAAGCGTGTGCTCTTATCACAGACGGACGCTTCTCCGGTGGGACCTCTGGTCTATCCATCGGCCATATCTCCCCTGAGGCCGCTCACGGCGGGCTCATCGGTCTCATAGAGAACGGAGATATGATCAGCATCTCAGTGAAAAACCGCGAACTCAATCTACTCGTCGACGCCGACGAGATCGAAAGACGTCGCCAGGCACAAGGGGTCCGCAACAAACCGTGGACGCCAGTCAACCGCCAACGCACAGTATCGAAGGCATTGCGGGCCTACGCAAAAATGGCTACATCCGCTGACAAGGGTGCCGTCCGCGAAGTATAGGAAGAAGAATCTCAATGACTTTGCTGCGGCGCTTCAGGCCGCTGCTCACGGTAGTAGCTTGTGTGGTCTCCGCACTCATTATGGTGCTTCAGATCGCAGACCCTCACGGGCATATAGATATGATCATTTATCGTCAGGGAGCACAAGCCTACATGGACGGAGCCAGTCTCTACCAGGCAGGATTTCCCGCCTACGATCTTACCTTGCCGTTTATCTACCCGCCCTTTGCAGCACTTCTCCTTAGTCCGTTCGCCCTCCTCTCAGAGCAGCACGCTGGCTACTTGATGATTGCTCTATCGGGGCTTCTCCTAGCGCTCTGCCTATGGTATTTAGGGCGCTATCTTTTCTCGTCTCCCTCTGCCGCATTACTTTTTACAGCCACAGGGTGGGGATTCGGGCTGCTTCTGGAACCTGTTGTGCAGAATGCCAAATTTGGGCAAATCAATATGTGGCTTCTCGCCTTGGTTTTTCTTGATATTGTGCCGCGCAAGCGAAAGATACCACGAGGGTGGTTGATAGGAATCGCCGCTGCCATCAAAATCACCCCAGCAGTCATGGTGCTCTACCTGGTGCTCCGCAAAGATCTCAAGGGCATTGGGATGTTTATCTTAGGAGCTGTGGGAGCCACGGCCATTGGTGCTCTTCATAATACCAAGGAAACTGTTGATTTCTTTGGCCGTGCCATCTTTGTTATGAATGATAATTCACGCATTGGTGTGAATATCGGCTATATCTCCAACCAATCAATCAAGGGTGTCCTCACACGGTTGTGGCCAAGTTCCGAGGCAGCCCACAATGCCAGTGACACCATTCAGGTACTCTGGCTGATCCTAGCGGTACTAGTGACCGTCATTTTCGCCGTAGTTATGCTCCGACTGCTGCGATCTGGCCTGGATTTCGAGGCAGCATTAGTCAATACAGCCCTCATGCTGCTAGTCTCCCCTATTTCCTGGTCACATCACTGGGTGTGGTGGCCTATATGGATAGCGGTTCTCGGCTACTATGCACTGCGTTTGCGTGCCCGTACATTGGTGGTTCTATTGGGAGCTATGAGCTTTTTTATGATGACCACTCCACCTCATTGGTGGCTCGGTGATCCCCAAGGTGATCAGGACTTTGAGCAGATTTTACTGCTTAAACTGTGGATGGATGATTATTTCTTTTGGACTCTTTTCCTCATCCTCCCACTGCTAAAGACGAACGTAAAAGGCGCTGCAGTCTCACCTGCAGCGCCTGGAGTTCGGACTTAGTTAAAAGGGTTCGTGGCCGCCCCGAACCACCACAACGCGGCGGCCGCACCAAGGCCTACTATCACAAAGACCCAGCTCGAAGCTAGAGGCCGTTTCGACCACGAACGACCGGCGTCGAAAGAGTAACGGCCAGGACCTGTGAATTGCACAACGAGAGCGATCGCGCTCAAAAATGCACCAAACCACAGCGTCTCAGTAGCCGTATTAAAGGTGAGGCTGTCTTGGATATTGATGGTGTGCAAGGCCATGAAGGAGGTTGATATGATCGCCAGCGCCGCAGCTACTGGGCTCAGGAGTCCAAAGAGCAAGAATATGCCGGCAGTAAGCTCAATCGTAGGAAGTGCGATGCTAAGAATATCGCCATAAGGATAGGCAGCAAATTCGGCGGATAGCTCACTGATACCCTCCGACGAACCGATGCGGAAAAAGACGATGAGAGCGTGACTGATGAGGTAGAGGCTAAAGAAGATACGCAAAAGGAGCAGTCCAAAGTCAAGAGTTCCACGCTTAACTTCCTTTTCCACGATCACCTCATCTCGAACCACAAAGTCTGCAGGAACACCTGCTGGCGCTGGTTCTGTTAGAGGAGCAGGTTGGGCAAGCTGCACAGCGGCAAGGTGCTGAGTGGCATCTGTACCCATAGCACCGTCGTCATAGGCACTGATAGGTGCATCAGAGGCGAGGCGATCACTCACTTCAAAAATTTCGGCCTGCTGGGTGGCAGCCGCCGGAGTGCGCACGGGATGATCCAGTGCATCCTCGGCGTGCATATCAGGCACCTCGCCTAGCACTGGTTCAGGGCTAGGGTTAATGCTAGGGCTGTGAGGGGGGATATCCTGTGGGGCCGCCCGTCCGGCGCGCGCATAAATATCTGTAGGCTCAGCAGCGGTGGGCGGCGTATTAGGATCAAAGGTTGGAATATCTGAGTCGAGCTCGGTGGCTCGATCGGGTGTATTATTCTCGCTCATACTTTATCAATGTAGGCGAGAACGCCGTCGAATAGGGCAACGGCACGCAGGAAAACTAGCAGCGATGCAGAGCTTTTTCCAAGGCTCCGCGCTCCGCTGTTGTGACCGCGAGATCATATGTGTGCTTGATCTGCACCTGCTTACGAGCATACTCGCAGTGAAATTCCTCGTTAGGTGGCATCCAGCTCGCCGCAGACTGTGCGCTCTTCGAGGAGTTCTCAGACTGCGTGGTGGCAAGGAGGTTAATAGGATCATTAGCAAAAGCGAGACGACGTTGATTATCCCACCGATAAGCTCCGGCATACCACGCGTCACCGAGGGCAACCACATGATCGATGGGAACGAGGGCACTGGTTTTCTGACCTCGCTGGAAATCAACGCGCTTCCCGGTATAAGGATCGATGAACCAGCCACTTTTCACCTTACATGTCTCGACCTTATTCTTCCGCTTCGAAGGAACAAAGACCACATCATTAAGGTCGCGCGCAAGAATATCATTTCGAGTATCGCAGCTATTGCCACTCAAATCGACGTCCATAGCATCGTCACTCCACGCCTTACCAAAAGCGCCTCGATCGTATGCGGGTGCATTCTTATCGAAGACGCGAGTCGGTAGCTCCGCAAGCCAAGCCAAAGATTGCTGGTCGCCAGTTACCGCTGGAGGCACCTCGCCTGCACCCTCTGGTCCTTCGGGTGCCACGTCGGGGAGCTGTTCGTCTTCCGCTGATTCTCCAGGTACAGCGTCGAGGTCCTCCTCCTGCTGAGGAGAGCTACCAGTGTCAGGGTTTTCCTCAGTTGTCGGGGTCACAGCCGAAGTCACTGCTGGAGGTTGAGTGCTCGATCCCGAATTACTTCCTAATACAACGCCCACAATGAGCGATACCGTCGTGATAATTCCAATTACTAAACTAATAAGCTGCGCCATATCAAGGCCAAAAGGTCGTGCATTTTTCACGGTCGGTACCGTATCACAACCGTCCGAAAATGTGCTCATAGAGTCTGTGCTGCACCAACTACCGCTTGGGTCAGGCGCTCTAGCGAGGTCGATTCCAGACGCCAGCTCTGCCAAAACAGGGGTACCGCCTGGACCTTTTCATCGAGGAGTATAATCTCTCCGCTCTCAAGAAGGGGGCTAGCCTCATGAATAGGTAGCATTGACCATCCCAGACCCACTCTCGTAGCTTCGATAAAAGCTTCGGCAGAAGGGATCTGGGATATGCGTCGGTGGCGCGAGCGCCCTTTGAGGTCATCAATTTGCAAGGTGTCCCGGGGACCAAAACGCAACGTTGGCATCGCAGCCCAATCTAGTTCGCCTTGGATTGTATAGCGGTGCGCGAGGCGGGGATGGGCAACGGGCACATAGCGCATGGTTCCCAATGCCACAGACTCACATCCGGGGACCGGATTCTTTTCTCGCGTCACTGCACCCAAAACATCCCCCCTACGCAGCAAGTTTAGCGAATGCGATTCGTCTTCGATGAGTAGCCTTAATGTGGCATTCTCCCACCGAGCCACCTCAGCCAACACAGGTTTAAACCAGGTGGACAGTGAATCCGCATTAACGACGACGCTCAGCGGAATACCCGCAATTCTTCCCTTTAATTCTGCGAGAGTCTCCGCCTCCAGAAGCGCCATCTTGCGAGCGGACTGCACCAAAATTTCTCCAGCAGCGGTGGCAGTCACCGGGCTCGTACGACGTAAGAGAACCCGACCGGCGAATTTCTCCAAACTCTTGATGCGTTGGCTAACCGCTGAAGGGCTAATGCCTAGGGCTGCGGCGGCATCTTCGAAACTACCCTCGTCGATAATGCTGAGCAATGTGTGCAGGTGAGTGGGGTTCATGAAGCTATTCTAAACTATGTTTAAGGTATGTAATTTTACTTAAGGATTCGCTCAATCTAATTTCATTGAGTATGAGCATTGTTATCGCTGGATTCCTCCTGGGAATCTCCATTATCGTGGCCATTGGTCCTCAGAACGCACTCATTATCCGACAGGGCATCAAACGCGAAGCTGTTGGAGCTGTTGTGGCCGTCTGTCTCATCAGTGATATCTTGCTCATCTTCGGTGGCACCGCAGGAGTGGGCGCCATAATCGAGCGGGCTCCAATTATTCTCACCATTTTGAAGTATGCGGGCGCAAGCTACCTCGCCTGGTTTGGGCTGAGCTGTTTTAGGGATGCTTTCAAACCTAAAGGCGGATCTATGGTCATAGAGCAATCCTCCCCTACTGCTCCCGTTGACGGTGCCAGCGGTTCCGGGGGCGTTCAGGTTAAGGTGCGACCACAGCAACGCACTCGGACATGGACGAAGCCCGTTCTCGCGGCGCTTGCGTTTACATGGCTGAATCCAGCTGCCTATATCGATGCACTCATCATGCTGGGCGGAATGGCAAACCAGTATGGAACGTCTGGTCGCTGGTATTTCGCTACAGGTGCCCTCATCGCCTCAGTTGTGTGGTTTCCTCTCATAGGCTTCGGGTCCAGCTACTTCTCCCATATCTTAGCCAAGCCCTCATCCTGGCGTATTATTAACGCTGCCATCGGCTGCATTATGGCCGTCATGTGTGTGCGCTTACTCATGCACTAACTGAACGTGTGCTCTAACCGAAACCAACAAGAGGGATCTAGCCGGAGCTAGATCCCCCTCTTTTTTAAGAGTTGAGCTTTTTCGCAATGAGCTGGTTCACGTGACCTGGATCGGCCTTGCCGCGTGTTGCCTTCATCACTTGACCAACAATGGCTCCGACAACTTTCTTATTGCCGGCTCTATATTTCTCCACGATATCTGGATTGGCTGCTAAGGCCTCATCTACTGCCTTTTCGATCGCACCATCATCGCGGACTACCTCCAAGCCTCGGGCCTTAATAACTTCAGCCACACTGCCCTCCCCGGCGACGACCCCGTCAACTGCCTGGCGGGCCAACTTATTGGTAAGCGTTCCCTGCTTAACCATGGACACCACCTCAGCAACCTGCTGAGGGGTGATAGCGAGGTCCTCGAGTTCCACACCGCGCTCCTTGGCTTTTTGCGCCAGATAAGAAACCCACCAAGAACGAGCCTCGTCAGCAGTGGTTCCGGCTTCTACGGTTGCGATGATGACGTCGATGGCACCAGCGTTCACGAGATCGCGCATTTCAGCGTCGGAGAGATTCCACTCCTTCTGAATACGTGCCTTCCTCACCCACGGCAGCTCCGGCAGGGTGGCGCGGATCTCCTCGACCCATTCTCGGGGGGCAATAACCGGCGGCAAGTCGGGATCATTGAAATACCGATAGTCCTCGGCGGTTTCCTTGATACGGCCGGAGGTCGTCGACCCGTCGGTTTCCTGATAGTGGCGCGTTTCTTGGATAATCTCACCTCCGTTCTCGATCACTGCTGCTTGACGCATCATCTCGAAGCGCACAGCCTGCTCAACGGATTTGAGAGAGTTAATATTCTTTGTCTCTGTACGGGTGCCAAATTCCTCAGCTCCGATCCGATTGAGCGAGAGATTCGAATCAACGCGCATAGATCCTTGATCCATTCGCGCATCAGATACACCCAGAGCCTTGACCAAATCTCGAAGCGCAGACACATATGCTTTTGCTACTTCTGGGGCTCTCTCACCAGCACCAACGATGGGCTTTGTCACTATCTCTATAAGTGGAATCCCTGCGCGGTTGCAATCCACCAACGACGAGGTGGCTCCGTGGATGCGGCCATCGGCCCCACCGATATGAGTCAACTTGCCAGTATCTTCCTCCATATGTGCCCGTTCAATGTCAATCCGCCACGGCGTACCGTCATCGAGAACCACATCGAGATAGCCATCGTAAGCAATTGGCTCGTCGTACTGCGAGATCTGATAATTTTTGGGCTGATCAGGATAGAAATAATTCTTGCGAGCGAAGCGCGAAGATTCAGCGATGGAGCAGTTGAGGGCGAGGCCGATCTTAATAGCCCACTCGACTCCCTGAGCATTTACAACGGGAAGCGCACCAGGCAGACCGAGTGAAACGGGATCAACATTGGAATTGGGTTCTGAACCGAAATGAGCCGAGGATGTGGAGAACATTTTGGTTTCAGTTGCCAATTCAACGTGGACTTCCATGCCCATCACTGGCTCAAATTTTTCCAGGACCTCGTCGTAATCCATCAGTTCATCAAAGGCTGTAGTCATAATTCACCATTCTATACTGTCTCCTCCGAGATACCGATACCCACTGAGAAGCCAGATAATCGGGACTCCGTGCGCCGTTGCATCACCATCGTGGGGGTGGTGTGTCCTGTGCACCCGATACTCTCATCCATATGAGCATAGTTAGCCAGGCATCAGCCACTAATATTTTAAGAAGAATTACCGGAGATGATGACCATCATCTCCACCCTGACCAATGGGATGCGATAGATGCCCTTGTCAACGGCCATCAACGGCTCTTGGTGGTCCAACGGACCGGATGGGGAAAATCAGCCGTTTATTTCATAGCTGCTCAACTCCTCCGCGATGCAGGGGGTGGCCCCGCTGTGATTATCTCCCCGTTATTAGCTTTGATGCGCAACCAGATCGAAGCGGCCCAGCGCGCTGGCATTCAGGCAGTGACTCTCAATAGTGCAAATATCGACGAATGGGGCACGATCGCTTCCCGTCTAAGGGATGGGGACATCGATATTCTCCTCGTGTCCCCCGAGCGGCTGAATAATCTTAATTTCCGCGAAGAGCTCCTGCCTCGACTGGCAACACAGTTGTCACTTCTTGTCATCGATGAGGCGCACTGTATTTCAGATTGGGGACATGATTTCCGCCCTGACTATCGCCGCATTAAGGACCTGATTCCCACTCTGAATCCGGCAACCCCAGTGCTTGCCACTACTGCTACCGCAAATAACAGAGTAGTCGGCGATATCAGTGCTCAATTAGGGGAAGAAACCACGATCATGCGTGGATCTCTCGCCCGGCGTTCGCTATATCTCAATGTGCTCCACCTACCCGATTCGTCCCAACGAGCGGCGTGGATTGCTACTCATATACAAGATCTATCTGGTTCCGGCATCGTTTATTGCTTGACTATTGCGGCAGCCGAAGAGCTCGGCCACTATCTTCGTTCCATGGGTTATCAGGCGGCTACCTATACAGGGCGCACTGAGGCTGCAGAGCGGGAACTCTATGAGCAACAACTTCTCAACAACGAACTGAAAGTACTCGTTGCCACATCCGCCTTGGGCATGGGCTTTGACAAACCTGACCTCGGCTTTGTCATACACTACGGAGCGCCCTCCTCACCTATTAGCTACTATCAGCACATTGGACGAGCAGGCCGCAATAACGATCAAGCCAGTATTATTCTTCTACCCGGAACTGAGGATCAGGCAATTTGGGAATACTTCGCCAAATCGAGCCTGCCCGATGCTTCCGCCGTCGAGCCTCTTATGCAGGCCCTCTCCCAAGCAGATACCCCTCTCACCGTGGCCCGCCTGGAGAATTCTGTCAACCTAAGCCGCGGGCGAATTGAGCAAACCCTGAAAATCCTCAGCGTTGACCACTTCGTAGAGAAAACCCGCAGCGGATGGATAAGAACCAGCAAACCCTTTACTCTTGACCTCCACAAGAACCAGGCTCTCAAAGAAACACGCGCAAAGGAGGCACAGGCGATGTTGGACTATATCGAAACGTCGTGGTGTCGCGAGCTTTATTTACGCAAGCAACTCGATGATATGACCGCTACGGAACCGTGCGGTCGGTGCGACAATTGCCGCAACACCTACCTCGACCCACATATCGACACAGCGAGTCTCGAGGCCCTGCGTGCAGCGGCCGCTCAGAGCGGCGTCGATATAAGCGTCCGAAAGAGGTGGCCTGCTGGTGTAACCCAGAAAGGACCAATTTTAGGAATTGCAGGGATCAAAGCTCTCGATCGACTCTCCTCCCTCACGCACGGAACACTATTACGTCAAATCCTCCACGACAAAGCGTGGCCCTTCGCTGCCCGGTGGCAGGACGACCCACTCCTCGCCCTATCCGTCAGTGTCTTACAGGATTGGGAGTGGGAATATCGCCCGCGCTGTGTGGTCGTCTTAGAAAATCCGCATCCAGACATAACAACATTGCTCCACCAGTATGCGCAGTGCCTAGCAGATATTGGCAATATAAATTTCAGCGGTGTACTAAAGCTCCATGAGGGGGCCCGAGACGTCGACGCACATAATTCCACCTACCGCGTGAGAGCACTCACCAAGAGATGGAACTGCGACTCTCTCGGTGAGGTCATCGGTCCTGTATTACTCATCAGTGATGTTGTGGACACGTCGTGGAGTGTCACTGTCGCGGCTTCGGAGCTGCACGAGCACTACGGTGTCCAGGTCCTCGGTCTCGTGCTTGCAACCCACTATTAGAAAAAGCCTGCGACCACAGAGGCCGCAGGCTTTTTCTTTTACTATTATTAGCCAAAGAGGGCTTGGGCGGTGCGATACCGGCCGGCTGGAACAGCTTTCAAACTGCCAACTGCTTCTTGCAAATCGATGAGCTCGATATGTTCTCCATGCAGAGCCACACACTTACCAAAGTTTCCGTTGTGGCAAGCACGAGCTGCATGAACGCCATAGCGAGTGGCAAGAACTCGGTCAAAGGCGGTGGGAGTACCGCCGCGTTGAATATGTCCCAACACCGAGGTGCGAACATCGTGTCCCAGACGTTTTTTGATTTCCTCACCGATCACATGACCGATGCCATTAAAGGTCTTGTGACCAAATTGATCCTCTTCACCCTCATCAAAATTCAGGGTGCCTTCCTTGGGCAGTGCACCTTCAGCAACCACAATAATGCCGTACTTTTCGCCCATTTGGAAGCGACGTTCCATTGCCTTGCAGATTTCCGCAATATCAAAAGGAACCTCAGGTATCACAATATAGTGAGCGCCACCAGCCATACCTGCGTGCAAGGCAATCCAACCGACATGCCGACCCATAACCTCCACGATCATCACGCGGTTGTGCGATTCTGCGGTAGTGTGCAAACGGTCAATCGAGTCTGTTGCTACTGATACTGCCGTATCAAAACCAAAGGTGAAATCGGTTCCGTTGACGTCGTTGTCGATTGTTTTAGGGACACCTACAACAGGGATCCCGTTATCTGCGAGCCACTGAGCGCCCTTCAAGGTTCCCTCGCCACCGATGGGTACGAGAGCATCGATCCCTGCGTCAGCGAGATTTGCCTTGATCTGGTCAACCCCACTCTTGAAACGGTCAGGGTGCAGTCGGCCGGTACCAAGTATGGTACCGCCACGTAAGAGAATACGATCGATACTTTCATCGTCGTAAAGCTGCACACGGCGATCTTCCATGAGGCCTACCCAACCATCTTGATAGCCCACTACTGTGGAGCCGTACTCGGTGGCGGTACGAACGATTCCTCGAATAACAGCATTCAGGCCGGGGCAGTCGCCGCCGGAGGTTAAAGTGGCAATACGCATGATTGTTATCCTAGCTTATACTTGAAAAAATGTCCGATCGGTAAAAATGGGCATTGTGGTGTTGAGCTGGTCTTTCCTAGAGTTGTGAGTTTTCTCGCACACGAGCATTCTTTTTCGCTGACGGGTCGTTGAATTGGATTACGGCTAGCAGGCCAAAAGCCAGCGCGATGACGGCTGCAATCATGGAAAAACCCATAGCGTCTTTGACCGAAGCAGAATGCGCCATACCGTGCTGCATTAAGGCGCCGATCATGGCGGTCCCAACCACTGAACCCACCTGACGGGTCGTATTATATACCCCTGAAGCTGCTCCTAGCTGCGAAACAGGAAGGTCTCGCAGGGCGGTGGCGGAATTAGGCGACCACACGAAACCATTTCCAAAACCAAGCAAAACCACAGGAAGCAACAACCACCAGTAGCTCCATCCTTCGCGCATAACGACAAACAGCGCACAGGCAGCACAGAGCATACAGCTAAACCCAATAGTAGAGAGGATTCGTGGATGAAGCCGATCCGATAACCTGCCGACAAAAGGAGCCAAAACGCCCGCTAGAACGGACATGGGAATGAGCATAAAACCCGCATCTTGCGCGCTTAATTGGTGCCCGTCTTGGAGGTAAATCATCATAGGGAGCATCACACCCCCAACCGCAAAAGCCATGGTCGATATGGAGAAAGCGGCAAGGGAAAAATTCTTGTCCTTGAAAATTTCCAAAGGAACGAGAGCATCCTCGGCGCGAGCAGCCACATCAGCCTGACGTCGAATAAAATACCCGATACCTAGCAGTCCGATGGCGAGAAGGATCCACAACCACCAGGGCCACCCGAGCTCGGGACCCTGCTGAACCGCAAAAATGAAACAGGACATAGCGACTATTGCCACAACAACACTTACGGTGTCTATTGCCTTAGCGGTTCGCGGGAGCTTTGGAACCCAGTAATAAACCGCAATAATCGAAGGAATTCCGAGAGGGATATTCGCCAGAAAAATCCACTGCCATCCCACACTGCTGACTAAGACTCCGCCGAGAATTGGGCCAAGCAAAGTGGCAAGTCCTGCAACCGCACCCCAAACCCCGAGGGCCGCACCACGTCGATCGCGCGGAAAAATCCGGTTAACCACACTCATTGTTTGGGGTGTCATAATAGCCGCCCCGATCCCTTGGAAAGCGCGCGCTACAATGAGAATGTCAATCGAGGGAGCCAGTCCACAAGCCAGCGAGCTTGCCGTGAAGATAGACATACCCGTGATATACATCCGACGCTGTCCATATCGGTCACCTAAGCGTCCGGTAACAAGGATAGGGACCGCGAAGAAGAGTAAATAAATACTCGATACCCACACCACTTGATTGAGCGTGGCACCCAGTTCGGCTTGGATTTCAGGGGTGGCAACGGCAACGATTGTTTGGTCAAGTAAAATCATAAAGAAGCCAATACACAAGGCTGCCAGCGCCCGCCATGCCTGCTTCTCACTTATATCAGTCACCGGTACGATCCTACTACGCTATTTTGCTCGGGTGCAGCACTCGCGCTCCATAAACGGCAGCCCATAAAGCAACAATGAGCCAAATTCCCGCAACCGCTGTGGCAAGAACATAGATGGTCGTGAATTCCAGGAAAAATGCTGCGGCTGATAATCCCATGGGTTGAGTTAATAAGGCAATGGCACCGAGGAGCGAAAACGCTCGCCCTCGCACGTGCTCGGCGGCATTCTCGGTGATGATGACCGCTTGCAGAGGATTAATTAATCCGCCGCCAATTCCGGCAATAGCAGTCCCCGCGATCACGACCCATTCCCACTGTAGGACTGACATCATAGAAAACCCAATGCTGTAACTGAGAAGAGCAATACTCCACGGGCAGAACTTATTTTTGGAAGAGATTGTAGTACTTAGAACACCGCCGGCCATCATCCCAATAGCGAAACTCGAAAGCACCATGCCCATACCGAGAGGATTCTCGGTGGCCTGAAAGTGGGCTGGAACCACAATAATGATATAAGGCATGACTAAGATTTGAGAGATACCACTGGTGATAGCAAGCAATCGTATAGGCCCGCTTTTTAACAGGTTGGTCCATGCTCGCCAGCCCTGCAGAGGATTGTCTGAGGTTTCTGCTGCCTCTTGACTGGGTTTCAAACGCAGCGACCACGTCACCAGCGCGGCTAAGAAAGAACATAACGCGGTAATCCACAGAACTTGAGTGATAGGGAACGCTGCAATAAGTACACCGGCAAGTGCTGGACCAACAAGAAAGGTCATCGCGCCCACCGTCTGACTAGCACCCGCTAACCACTTCAAGGTGCGTTGAGAGGTTTGAGCGACATCTCCCAGGAGGGCACTACGCGCGGCGTAACCTGGGACGTCGCCGATTGCCCCAAAGATCCCTATAATCACGAACCACCATATATTAAGCCCCAAAAGTTGATCAACGATGATCACGCTCACGATGCTTAAAGCAGAAATGGTGTCGGAGATTACGCTCATACGTTTCCGGCCAAAGGTATCGATGAGTTGGCCGCCGACAACGGAAAACACCACCGAGGGAATAGCAATGAGAGCGGCCACCAGTGCAGCGGAAGCCGGATCTCCCGTGCGTACGAGGACTAGCCATGGCCACACAGTCCCAGCAATGGAGTTGCCAAAATTGGATAAGGCGGCTGATAGGAGGTAAACCCATACGGTATTTTTTGGAGAGCGCGTCAACTGAGGCAACTGTATACCCTTTCCCCGGTACTAGCTTTGCAGCACAGCTTAGCCGAATCTGAGGTATAGCAAAGTAGGGGGTGAAAAACCGCCTCGTCACAGACAGAGGCGGTTGACTGTAGAGCAAAATCAGCGGCTACTAGCCGACGAAGAACTCCTTACCAGGAACAGAATCTGGCAAATCAAGCTTGGGAGTCAGGTTCGAAGCAGGAACGAGGTCAAATTTTTCCAAGCCCTTCCGTACGTGCTCAGCAGCATCGATATTGAGCGGGCCGGAGGTCCACATCGCATACGGCAGGTTGATAAAGCGGTTTTCCTTGACAGCTGGGAGATCCTTGGTCACTGGGTGCTCCTTGAGGATCTTCACCTTCTCATCGAATTCTTGTCCTGGATATTCCACGAAAACGAAGAAATCTGGGGATTTCGCGGACATTTGCTCCCAGCTCACAGTGGTCCATGTGTTGTCAATATCAGCGGCTGCATTTTCGGAGCCAGCAGCCTCAAGGATGGCTTGCGGAGCACCGAACCGGCCAGAGGTAAAGATGGTGTCACTGCCAGAATCGAAAAGGAAGCCTACAGGGGTCTTCTCAGCCTTCGCGGCGTTTTCCAATTTATTCAGGCGGGAGTTGATATCGGCAACGACCTTATCGGCGTTCTCCTTGTGTCCAGTGATGGCGGCGATATTCTTGATATCGGTGGTCACAGCGGTCCAGGGGTCAACGATACCGCGGTCGCCATCCTCTTGGCGGCATGATTCCGTGAGGAAATACGAGTCGATGCCTTGCTCTTTGAGTGCCTCTGGAGTGATATTTTTACCCTCACTGAAGCCGTAGCCCCACCCAGCTACATAAATATCAGGTTGCTTGGATACGATCTCTTCGAGAGACGGGTACTGCTCAGCCACATCAACTAAGCCATCGACCTCCTCACCGTATTTGGCCCTGAGAATATCCATATCGCGCTGGACAGACGAGACATATTTGATATTCTCGCGAGCACCAGCCGACATGACGATGGAGATGATATTGCCGTCGTTGACGAATAGATTGTCGGCCTTCGAGAAGGTCACCTCTTCGCCGCAGTTAGTAACAGTGACTCCTTCGCCTTCAGCTGCCTTAGTCATTTGGCTGTCGGCAGCGCCCGAGGTGGCAGGGTTAACGGCCTGCTCATTATTTGCGCAGCCAGTTAAAACGAAGGCGCTAATCACTAGGGCGCCGATGCTCTTGTTATTCCAGATATTTTTCATTAGGTTTTCTTTCTCCAGCCCTTCTGAGCTGGGTCGTACTGGTGCAGAATCTATCAGAGAGAATCCACAACTAGATGGGGGTGTTCTGTTGTCTCAAAATCGAATACAAAAGCTGAGACATCAAAGACCTGTCTTAAGGTTTGCGAATTTAGTACCTCGACAGGAGTCCCTGCAACCAAGATCCCGCCCTCATGGAGCACCACAACTTGATCGCAGTATGCAACCGCAAGATCGAGATCGTGAATAGTAGCAAGAATGGTTAATCCCGAGTTCTTCAATAACTGCAGGAGATGGTGCTGGTGGTGAACATCAAGGTGATTGGTCGGCTCATCCAGGATCATCATGGGTGCCTGCTGAGCTAGCCCTCTTGCGATCAGAGCTAATCGACGCTGACCGCCAGATAGCTGCTCACAGCGGCGCTCCGCAAGGCCGACCATATCCACCATGTCTAAACATGATTCAATAATCGTCTGCTCTTTTCTGCCGCCAATTTGCCAGCTCTTTAGATGCGGCATACGCCCCATAGCTACCATCTCATGAACGGTGAGATCACCCAACGGAACCTCATCCTGCCCGATGAAACTGAGAGCTTGGGCTCGCTTTTTTGACGGCATACGGTGGATATCGTGTCCGTCGAGGTGCACATGGCCAGATAGAACCGGAGTGATGCCCGCAATAGCGCGAAGCAGTGTCGATTTACCTGCACCGTTGACTCCTACGAGTGCTGTGAAGGATCCATTCGCCACCCTAAAGGAAGCATCGTGAACAACCGACCTTTGATTAAATCCCGCAGCAACGTTTTTAACTTCAAGTAAGGTCATGATGCACTCCCAAAGGTATAGCGACCGCGACTCATGAGAATCAGGAATATTGGTGCGCCAATCACACCGGTCACCACACCGAGCGGAATTTCTTGTGGAGCGGCGGCGATACGCGCTAACACATCAACCCAAAGGAGAAACAGCCCACCCATCGCCATCGCAATGGGTAGCAATCGACGGTGCAGAGAGCCCACCACCATTCGGGCAAGGTGTGGAATAACCAAGCCAACGAATCCGATGCCGCCAGCAACAGCGACCATCGATCCCACCAACAGGGCTTGGAGGAAAAAAAGTAAACGCCTAAGCTGTGGCACCTTTACCCCCAAAGCACTAGCGGTGTCAGGGCCTGAAGCTAAAGCATCGAGATCATTAGCGCATAAGCTGAGGATGAGGTAGCTGATAACAACGACTACGACCGGAATCAGCAGCTTATCCCACTGTCCGCCTGAGACTGAGCCTAGCATCCAGAACATTACTCCTTGAGCGGCACGGGGATCTGGTCCCCAAAAAACGAGGAAGCTTGCCAGGGCAGAAAAAGCCGACGAAAGTACAACACCAGTAAGTATCAGGCGCAAAGGGGTCAGACCTCCTTGGGCTAGAGTGATGGTGTATACGCTGACGGTAGCAACGAGGGCGCCAATCAGAGCACCCACCGAGAGCGAGTAGAGACCGAAGGAAGAGAATATTCCCCATGTGATAACCGCAGTTGCTCCCACTGAAGCGCCAGAGGAAACGCCAAGAAGATAGGGATCTGCGAGAGGATTGCGCACCAGAGTCTGCATGGCCACACCTGCTAGCGCCAAACCGGCGCCCACGATGATAGCTAGCAGGCCTCGAGGGGCGCGAAGCTCCCACACAACCGCATCAAGTGCTGGGTCATCTCCCATTCCACCTGCGAGGTGGGCCATCACTACGTTTCGAACATCTGCTGCGGGATATTCAACCGCACCAAAGGTTAAGGAAAGCACAAAACTCACCGCTGTAAAACCCAGCAAGGTGAGAAAGAGAACGGGTGTGAGCCACCGAAACTTTAGCACTAACGAACCTCTATTATTCCAAAAAAAGCGGTAGCAAAGCAGCTTGTCTAGATACTTGTTACTAACGCTAGCTTTCTAATGAAAGCTCAGCGGTAATGGTAGCTCATATACCTGACGTAACGTAACTGAAAGGTGAAAATGTTATCTAAACAATAAAAAAGACTAATCTCTTTACCCCCGTTTTTCCCGGTATCCACTACCACCATTGATTGTGATAAATCGCCTAAGCAAGCTCTCCCCTAATACGCTTCTTAACTGTACGAGCAGCAGTTATTACGATTGCCGACACATCTGGCTTATTCCCCGGGTTTCACACGCCGACTGACTCATTCCCCGTCTCCTACAGAACCCCCGATACCCTCTGGTTTGTGGACTGCGCAGCGAAAGCTCTGACAGCCAACCGTTTCATTGGCGATGCCATTTTATCCGCTAAATGCATATCAAATAACAAACTAAAATCACTAAATTAAGGCATGGGTGAAACAGGAAATAGGTTGGACCTTTTTTAAGCTCAGCCCCCAAGATGAATCTTGAGACTATTTGAGTCCATGTTCGGCACCGAAATAAAATTACTCGAAGCTAAAAGGGGTGGGAAAAACTTCGAGATCATATTCCCTCAGCGTCGAGGCTTTCCTCAAAAAAGGTGCGACGACGATAACCTATTTCCTGTTTCATCAAAAGGTGCGTCAGCAGGGAGGAGGCAGCATTTTCCGCGCATCACAAGCGCCTGTCGATCGTTTGGTCCCGGAGGAAGCCTGACAAAACTTTTCCGGCTGACAGTGACCTCAATACGATCGACTGACTCACTTTTCTGCTACTGCCCCACGGTTCTGCGTGGCGCGTGCACTTAGGAGCATTATGGCGATAGGTGTACCGGCCCTTTTGACGGAGGGCTGATCGAACCTAAGGCACTATAACGGACCTGCTATGCCGGAAAGATCCTCGTAGTATCAGCATCTACCTAGAACGCGAGGCGATTACTAACGGTCACGAGCTGATCGGTCTTCGGACTTCGCGGATCAACCCTCATTACCCTCTCACCTTCCCAGCCATGGAATTGGCCAGTGGTTGCTATAAATAACTCGAGAGTAGGAAGTCCCCGCTCACCGCTGCGCGTCAGTCCCCAGAATCTCACTGGGTGTTCCCATGGGAAAATTCCCATCAGCTCACTTCGAAGTGCTAGTAATTAGTTTAGCAGTGTGTTTTGGCAATTAAAAGCCCGCCGGTAAAATCCGGCGGGCTTTTAATTGCCAGTCCCCCTATCAGGAACGACCTTGTTCGAATGCCGCTCCGACATGGTAAAGACGGTCATCAGCAAAAGCGGGGGCCATCAACTGCAAGCCCACCGGCAGCTGGGTATCGGTGGCCAATCCTGCTGGGACCGACATGCCACACAAACCAGCAAGATTTAGAGGCAGGGTGCACAAATCAAAGTTGTACATTGCCATTGGATCGGAGACCTTCTCCCCCAGTTTGAAGGCGGTGGTAGGCGTGGTGGGGGAAATCAGCACGTCGCACTGCTCAAAAGCGCGCGCGAAATCTTGGGCGATGAGCGTTCGCACACGCTGCGCCTGCAGGTAATAGGCATCGTAATAACCTACTGAGAGTGCATAAGTTCCAAGAATGATGCGCCTCTTGACTTCGGGCCCGAAGCCTTCGGCACGCGTTAGAGACATCACCTCTTCCGCGGAGCGTTGCCCGTCATCACCGGCTCTCAAGCCATAGCGCATGCCATCAAAGCGGGCAAGGTTCGAGGACACTTCACACGGCAGAATGAGGTAGTAGGCTGCGAGTGCATCATCGAAATGGGGGCAATCGACCTCCACGATATCAGCACCTTGGGATTGTAGCTGCTCCACAGACCGGTGGAATTGCTGCAATACACCATCTTGGTAGCCTTCCCGGTCGAATTGCTTGACCACACCAAGCCGCACGCCGGTTAAGTCGCCACTCTGACCCCGTCGTGCAGCCTCAACAACAGGCGCAACAGAGCGGTTCACGCTTGTCGCATCAAATCGGTCATAACCTGCAATAATCTCATGGAGAAGAGCTGTGTCCAGTACCGTGCGCGCGGTCGGGCCGCCCTGATCCAGAGACGATGCGCATGCCACTAGACCATAACGCGAGACCGTACCATAGGTTGGTTTCACGCCTACTGTGCTGGTCAAAGCTGCGGGCTGCCTAATTGATCCACCTGTATCAGTTCCAATAGCCAAAGGAGCCTCACCAGACGCTAAGGCAGCAGCTGAGCCACCTCCGGAGCCACCGGCAGTGCGCTCCAAATCCCACGGATTATGGGTAGGACCGTAGGCGGAATTTTCCGTGGACGAGCCCATGGCAAATTCGTCCATATTTGTTTTACCTAAAATTGGGATTCCAGCTGCTCGAATCTTAGACGTTACCGTGGCATCGTACGGCGATATATACCCTTCAAGTATCTTTGAAGCGCAGGTCGTAGGAGCGTCAGTGGTGGTAAATACATCCTTAAGTGCCAATGGCACACCTGCTAGTGCAGAGGCGGGTTGCTCCCCGCGGTCGAGAGCTTCATCAACTTTTTCCGCCGCCTCAAGAGCTTGCTGAGCTCCAATATGAAGGAAAGCGTGGATGTCGTCATCAATGTCAGCAATACGATCAAGATGAGCTTGGGTCACCTCTACCGAGGAGACTTCGCGGGAGTGAATTTTCTCTGCTAGCTCTGCCGCCGAGAGCTTAACGAGCTCTGGGGCAGATTCAGAATTCCATATATATTTACTGGTCATGCTAGTTTACTCTCCCAAAATCTGAGGTACGACGAAACGCTGCTCGGCAACCTTGGGCGCCTGGTCCAGAGCTTGCTCCGCGGTTAATGTGGGCTCTACTCTGTCCTCCCGCATCCGCGTTGGAATTGAGTGCGGATGACTCATCGGCTCAACTCCCTCAACCGAGACCTTTTGAACCGCGGAAACATTAGCCACGATACTGTCGATCTGCTCTGCAAACCGATCCAATTCTTCATCTGTTAGAGCCAAGCGGGCGAGCTTAGCCAGGTGAGCAACTTCATTGCGCGAAATATCAGGCACTGTTAGTCGTATCCTTACTGCAGTCAATTCGATGTTCACTACCTCGATTTGGATGGTGAACATATAGGTGTAACCACCATCTTAGGGCACCTATCGAACGTGGAGCTATTCCATGCCAAATCTTCGCTCCTCACTCGCGCGGTAACGCGGATGCCCAGCGATCGTCACACCTAAGCGTCATGAGCCGCCATGGAGACACAATGAGCACCGCGCTATCAGGTGGGTGCATCATAGTTTTGCAACTAGGCGCGTTTCTGAGATCTAGAGGGTCTAGAGGGTCCAGAGGAGTTCAAGGGGTTGCCCCAATCGTGGTGGCTGGTAATTGCCGAAACGCGCTGGAGCGCTACGGAGCATAGGAGCCCCGAGAGTCTAAGATAGGAAGTCTGGCCTTTCGTTAGCCCTCAGTCATGGATCCTTCATGAGAAGTAAAGGTCAGTACTCTAAGAAAGGCTGTGATACTCGGTGAAGTACTTAATCCGCGTCTTGCTTCCCGATACTCCCGGTAGCCTGGGACTACTCGCAGAGGCTATTGGATTAATCGATGGCAATATCAAATCGGTCGATGTCATAGAAACACTCCCCGATGGTACCGCCATGGATGATATGGTAGTCCATCTGCCTGGTCATGCCATGGCCGATACCCTCATTTCGGCTGCCACCTCGGTCCCAGGCGTCGAAGTAGACTCCATTCGGCCTTTTTCCGGAACTGTCGATCGACGCGGTCAAATTGCCATGCTCGCAGCCGTGGCAGGTGCGTCCTCTCACTCTGACACTATTGCCGCCCTCGTGGATCGGATCCCCCAGGCCATCACCTCGAGTTGGGCCATCCTCCTCCAAGATGGCAGTCCTGTGAGCCGAGTGACCGCATCCGATGCCGCACCCGGCGACGATGGCTCCGCACCTTCGCAGCTTAATATTCCCAAGGCGCGCATTCTCAACCCTGAAGAAGAAGCCTGGATTCCGGAGTCGTGGTCCTTGCTCGACTCTTCTCTCGCAGCGGCACCCCTAGGCCACTCTGGACTCGTCCTTATCATCGGCAGAGTAGGCGGACCCGATTATTTACCGGGAGAGGTAGAACATATGGGTAATTTTGGCACGATCCTATCCAGGATGCTTCAAGACTAGAAGAACCACGAAGCATGCCCGCGGCCCGAGCTGACCACGGGCATACTTTAGCTTCGATGCCTAGTCAGCAGTGCCCGCAGCATTTCCGATGTTCCCAGTTTCAATGAGCTCACGGAACTCCTCTTCGTTGAGAATCCGTAAACCTAAGTCGCGAGCCTTCGTTTCCTTAGACCCTGCGTTGGCCCCCACGACAACGTAATCAGTCTTTCTAGATACAGAGCCACTGGCTTTGCCACCACGAGCAATAATCGCCTCCTTCACGGAATCACGGGTATACCCCTCCAAGGTGCCCGTTACCACGACGGTTAAACCAGCTAGCGTTTGTGGCAGCTCCTCGCGAGCATTCTCTTCCATGGTAACCCCGCTAGCGGCCCATCTGTCGACGATATCCTGGTGCCAATCAACCTCGAACCATTCCTTAAAGCTCTGCGCAATAATGGTTCCTACGCCTGGGGTTTCGGCAAGGTCCTCGATATCCGCGGCACGGGCGGCAGCCATGCTGCGATACCTATTCGCTATCGCGCGCGCCGCGATCGGTCCCACGTGACGAATTGACAGGGCCACGATGACCCTCCACAATTCGGTATGCTTGGCGCTCTCAAGATTCTTGAGCAGTTTCCGGGCACTAGCGTTGATAGTTCCCTTCTTGGTGGTATAGACGCCCGTTCGTTCGAGATCCTCAGCAGTTAAATCGAAAAGCCCGGCCTCATCGTTGAGAACTTTGGAGGCTATGAGATCCTGGGCACCCTTTTCACCTAGCGCTTCGATATCAAAGGCTCCGCGTCCACCTATATAACTCAGGCGGGCTGACAGCTGTGCAGGGCATGAACGAGTATTGGGGCAGCGCCAATCGGCGTCGTCTTCTTTTTGCGGCGCGAGGACTGTACCGCAACTCGGACAATACGTGGGAAAAACGAAGTCGTATTCACTTCCGTCACGGTCCTCCACCACTGGGCCTAAGACTTCTGGAATGATCTCTCCTGCTTTACGCACGACTACGGTATCACCGATCAGAACGCCTTTGCGCTTAACCTCCGTCTGGTTGTGCAATGTGGCCATAGAAACCGTCGATCCGGCCACGAAAACTGGTTCCATAATGGCAAAAGGTGTAACTCGGCCGGTACGTCCCACTGAGGCCCTTATGTCAAGGAGCTTAGTTGTAACTTCTTCTGGAGGGTATTTGTAGGCGATGGCCCAGCGTGGCGCTCTAGAGGTTGCTCCCAGTTGGGCCTGTTGAGCGCGTGAATTCACCTTGATGACAAGGCCATCCATCTCATGAAGTGCATCACCTCGGTGTTTTTCCCAGTAGCTCACCCGTTGGTGCACTTCCGCCGAACTGGTAACCACTTGTGAGTATTTGGACACTGGTAATCCCCAAGCATCGAGGGCTTCGTAGGCTGCTGACTGTGTAACAGGCTCAAAACCCTCGCTGTAGCCAATGCCGTGGCAAAGGAGCCTCAGTCTGCGGCGCTTCACGGCCTCAACGTCCTTCTGACGCAGCGATCCAGCGGCCGCATTACGAGGATTGGCGAATGGCTTACCACCATCCTTTTGCCGTTGTTCGTTAACGAGCCCGAAATCCTCAACAGCGATAAAGACTTCGCCGCGCACTTCCACAACGTCTGGAATGGGGAACTCGGGGTGCTCGTGGAGTCGGTGCGGGATATCTTCGATGACCTTGGCGTTCTCTGTCACGTCTTCTCCCACGCGCCCGTCCCCTCTCGTAGCTGCGCGTTCTAGAACACCACGGCGGTAGACGAGCGCAAGCGATAGCCCATCGATTTTCAGTTCGGTAATATAGTCATCAGCTGGGGTTTTCTTAAGCCACTCGTCGAGTTCCTCAGCGTTGAAGACATTGTCCAAGCTAGTCATCTTCTCCAGATGCTCAACGTTTTCAAAGCTAGATTCTTTTACTGGTGAACCAACTTGAGCACTAGGGCTATCCGGCGTTTTTAACTGCGGATGCGCTTCTTCCAGGGCGAGTAATTCTTGAAAAAGTCGGTCGAATTCTTGATCACTTATCTTCGGAGAGCCTTGATAGTAGAGATCCCGGTGATCGGTGATCGTGGCCGCCAATTTTTGCCACTGCTGATAGATATCGCTGTAGTCCGACTCTTTACTCGTCTCACTTGTCATAGCCTTAGAGTGTAGTAATAATTCCGTACTTTCGTCATCCACCTCACAGCTTTGGTGTCGCGACTGTGATCTACACTGATAGGGACAAAACCTGGGTGGCTCATCGACTTTGATGAAGGTCTCCCCCTCATCCTCCCCTGGAAGGTATCTTTATGGACGCGCTTCTTCACCCCTTCGACCCGCAAAAAGTCATCAGCTTTGATCTCGAGACCACGTCTGCGCAGCCCTTCGAGGCGCGAATAGTAACGTCTGCGCTCATCACCATCGATACCGATGGCGCCCACCCGTATGAGATGTTGGCGGACCCAGGAGTGGACATACCGGAGGAAGCAACCAACGTGCACGGAATCTCTACCGACTATGCGCGTACCCACGGCCGCCCCCACAATGACGTACTCAATGAGACTATTGCCACGATCACTAAGGGCTGGGAGCAGGGATATACACTTATTGTTTTTAATGCCGCCTATGATCTCTCCGTCTTGCACCACCTCGACCCGAGTTTTCTCATCAATGGTCCCGTTTTTGATCCCTATGTGATCGACAAAACCTTAGATCGCTACCGTAAGGGCCGCCGGACTTTGACAGATCTTTGTGAATTTTATGGGGTCAAAATTGATAATGCTCACGAAGCCACCGCAGACGCTCTAGCGGCTGCTCGTATTGCGTGGAAACAAGCAAAGCACACGTTCAAGACCGATATCTCCGATCGATCCATGGAAGAATTGATGGAGTTCCAAGCTGTGGGATATCACGAGATTCAAAGTTCTCTCGCGCGCTATCTCCAAGGTGAGGGCAAGGATGCAGACGAAGTCAATACCTCGTGGCCCGTGCAGGTGCGCAGAGCACACACATAAGGAAGCTATTAGAGGTCACTGCCAGCATATTCTAAAATCTGCGCTACCTTTCGCACTCGTTCGAGGGTGTGCGCGGCATCCGGCTGACTACCCTCACTCAGGTCGCCGGTGTGGGTAATCGAGAGGCGTTCGAGCAGCAGGCAGCGATCAATGGCCCACTCATCTGCAAGCCGGATGACTCGCTGGGCTAAATCTGTTTCTGACTCATATGGCTTTTTTGGGTTGACGGCGCCAAGCGCTAGCGGCATGCCTGAGGCAACTGCTTCGCCGCAGGCATCGAGGATCTCAGCGGTACATAGTGAATCGATATCAGCCATGAGCCCGGGAAACTGAGCGTGCTGGACAATCTGAAAGTCTTCGCGAGAGCGCAGGTATAGCCACGTATTATCGTTGGGCAGCACAGAAACACAGTGCGCCAACCGAGGCGCGAGGTCCTCCATGTTCATCGCTGGGATTCGATCAAAGTCACTCGTTCCTGGAAGCGTTCCGCGCATGAGGTCCTTCACGTCCGGCTCATAAATGGCGAGCGTTACCCGTTTTCCAAAGCGTTTCTTTAGGTCGAGTATATGCTGCTGCACCCCAGCGGCGAAGAGCGTAAAAATCTCCTCCACTGCTCCGCGATCGGTAATGGCGCGATGTCCCCGAGGCAGCTCTATCCTGCTCGCCAGTGACCATGGGCCCATGACGTGACAGTGGATATCCCCTCGACCCCAGAATTCCACTAATTGGTCCAGATCCCTTTCCCTCATATCGAATAGGCGCCTACTGATCTGCTGCGGCCGGGCACTAAGCCGCCATGAGCGGGGTCCGATATCGACAGGCAGTTCTTCGATGACGGCCATGGTGTGTCCAACCAGATCAGCACCAAGGCCTCGTTGCACGAGCCGTGGAATCGCTCGCAGGCTCCCCGTTTCGCTGGAGATTATATCGGCAGCACTTTCAAGGTCTGTTCCTGGGAACTCGCCGCGTGCAAAAGCATCCATTAGTTCTTCGTCCCAGAAATTGTGCCGGAGCCCAAGACAATATCTCCGCCAGGGTCGGGTCGATAGATGACAGCCGCTTGCCCGCGCGCCACACCGCTAAGAGGATGATGAAGGTCGATGGTCATGGTATCGCGTTCGCGATCGATAACAACAGTGCACGGTACGACCGAACCGTGAGCGCGAACTTGAACTTCAGCCTCAAATTCACCAGTCATATCAGGATGCAGGTATTTGAGGCGATCAGCTGTGATAGTGCGGACCTCGAGATCTTTTCTGGCACCTACTGTCACTGTCCCGGTTGCCGCATCAATATCAGTGACATATCGGGGTTGACCATCAGCAGCTGGTTCCTTGATATCGAGACCTTTTCTTTGACCAATAGTATAATTCCATGCCCCGTCGTGGCTGCGCAGCTCTCGGCCCTCGGTGTCAACAATCATCCCTGGCCTGAGGCCGATGCGCGCTCCTAAGAAGGCTTGGGTGTTTCCGTCGGGAATAAAACAGATATCGTAGGAGTCCGGCTTGGTTGCCACCGAGAAACCCAATGTTGCTGCCTCTTGTCTAATGTCGGGTTTAATCGTATCGCCGACAGGAAACATGCAATGTGCGATTTCCTTCGCCCCGAGTACACCTAAAACATAGGACTGGTCCTTTTGCGGATCGATCCCGCGGCGGAGATATCCATCGCCGCCGTCACCAACTTGCGTCAACTGAGCGTAGTGTCCGGTAACCACGGCGTCGAATCCTAGCGCAATCCCGCGTTCGAGGAGGGCCTCAAATTTGATTTTTTCGTTACATCTTAAGCAGGGGTTAGGGGTTTCGCCGCGCTCATAGGAGTCCACAAAATCGTCGATAACCTCGGTCTTGAAGCGGTCAGAGAAGTCCCACACGTAGAAGGGAATACCGAGTTTATCGCATACCCGGCGCGCATCGGCTGAATCTTCAAGAGAGCAGCATCCGCGGGAGGATTCGCGCACGGACTTCGGATCGCGAGAAAGAGCAAGGTGAACGCCGATGACCTCGTGGCCGGCTTGTACTGCGCGGGCGGCGGCGACGGCGGAATCAACGCCACCGCTCATTGCTGCAAGAACTCTCATAAGCCCCTCTCTTCTTTCGAGCGTCGATGATAATGCGAGTCTACTACTCTAGTATTAGAGCACTGTGGGCCGAAAACAACGATTATCACATCTAAACAAGAAGACTCCCGATAAGTCCGAGCTGGCTGGAATTTATCCTACGTCCTCGGGAAGCGTGGAGGTGCGAGCAGACAGTTTCAGCCCGGGCGACTGGGAGGTTTTAGTCAACGGGGTTCCGTCTTCTCATATCAGCCAAGACCCTCTCCGCCTTGAATATGAGTATATGCGGTGGATTGTGGCTGCAATTGAGCCGTGGGTGGAGAACTGCCTGGATCCGCAGAAGTTGCGGGTGACGCACCTAGGAGGTGGGGCATGTTCGCTGGCAAGGTATATGGTGGCACGGTATCCGGCGTCCCGAAATACTGTGGTGGAAATCGATGGAGATTTAGCTCGTATGGTGCGCGAGTGGTTTGATCTGCCCCGCAGCCCCCAGTTGAAAATTCGAGTGGGCGATGCTCGTACTGTGACTGATTCCTTTGTCGATCGCTCGCGAGACATCATCATTCGAGACGTATTCGCCGGTGATCAAACTCCTTCATCTCTTAGAACTATTGAGTTTTTCCATCAGGTGGCTGCCTCCCTAGACTCCAGCGGTCTGTACTGCGCAAATTGCGGAGACCACTCCGATCTCAGTCTAGCTAAATCGGAATTGAAAACTATGGGAGAGATTTTTCCCTACCGCGCGGCGATTGCCGATCCTGCGATGCTGAAAGGGCGACGCTATGGGAATATGATTTTACTCGCTTCTTCTTCTCCCCTGCCTTTACGTGATCAGGCACCTCATATGACAAAGATGCTGTTGCGCGGTGCGGTTCCAGCTCAATATAAGGATGAGGAGTGGGTTAAGCAATTTTGTGCCAGCGGTAAGATTCTGCATGACTGATCATAGCGGGCAAGCAATGGCGACGATTGTAGTTAGATAAAGGCTGCTATTCTAAGTGCACTAAGATTTCCAACCAGGTTGTCCCTCTCGCAAGGAGCGTTATGAGTAAATCGTCCGTAGGTCTTACAGCGATCAGTTTTTTAGTTGCGAGCTTGGTAGCTCATCCAGCTCTCAGTCACGCAGAAGACTCATCTTTTACTGCTGCTGACAACCTCGTGTCAGCCGAAGTTTTAGGTACGGAGACCCTCAGGGATGAGATCGCCGCACCCTCACAGACAGAACTCTCCATCGCAGAAGAAGATCCTGCAGAAGCCGTTCCGGTGGCTTTATCGCAATTGACGGTGATGCGTCCAGAAGATCGCCCCGCTGATGCCGAGTTCAACGATGATCGTTTCCGGCAACGGATTGATTATTTCAACCAGCGCCACGGTGATGATCGAATTGTGGAGATTCAGGCGACCTCACCGTCTATGAATAATCGTAGTATTCCGTTGGTGGTTATTAAGGCTAAAGACCCCAATCGACCGATTCTCTATTTGCTCAATGGTGCCGGTGGCGGTGAGCAACGTGTGACGTGGGTAAGTAATACTCAAGCGCTCGATTTTTACTGGAAAAAGAATATCAATGTGGTCATCCCGATGCGTGGTGCCTTTTCCTATTATGTGGATTGGCTGAAGGAACCCCAAGGCGATACCTATCTCAAGGGGCCGCAGCGCTGGGAGACCTTCCTTACTAAAGAATTACCTGGCCCTTTAGAGGCAGAACTGGAGGCTGACAGTCAGCGCCGGGGCATCGTAGGTATGAGTATGTCTGCGACCTCGTCGCTACTACTAGCCGAGCGCAATCCCGATTTCTATGATGTAGTCGGTTCATATTCTGGCTGCGCTGCTACATCGAAGCCGCTACCAGCCCTATGGGCTCAATTCACCGTGAACCGCGACGGGGAGAGCCCAGCGTCAATATGGGGCCCTTTGGGATCCGAGCGCAACAAGGCCCATGATGCTTTGATCCAAGCTCCTGGACTTCGCGATAAAACGATCTATATCTCCAATGGTTCGGGCCTAGTTTCCGCAAGCGAGGTATTTAGCTCTTTTGTTAATTCCAAGACAAGTACCCCGGAGCAAAGCACGGAAGCCTTGGGAGGGTCTGCCGAAGTGACGGTATCCGGTGGAGTGATCGAGGCTGCAACCAATTCATGCACTCATGATCTTAAAGCGAAACTAGATCACCTGGGGATCCCGGCGACCTATAATTTCCGCAATACAGGCGTCCACACCTGGTCCTACTGGGTCCGTGATATGGAGGATTCCTGGCCCACCTACGCTAAAGGGTTCGGCATCGACAACGAGGAGGTATTACCCCACGCATTCCGGATGCGCGCAACCGACGAAGACAGCAATACAGACAGCGACGAGAATCTGGCCCCGAGCGAGACTAGATCAACCCTGACTGAAGCTGACCTCAACCAACTTCCTTTCGAATAAAGAAACTGCCTGCTTACAGAGCAGGCAGTTTTTCTACGTGGACGCCATTCCAGCGGCTCGCGCTCGTTCGACTACCTTAGGCAGCGCCGCTAAAAGCGTATCGACGTCATCCTCGGTGGTGGTATAGCCCAAGGTAATGCGTAGGGTTCCCCTCGCTGTAGCGTCATCGAGGCCCTGGGCCAGCAGCACCCGCGAAGCACGGTTAACTCCGTTGGCACAGGCGGACCCGGTTGAAGCAGCGATATTCATCGCGTCGAGAAGCATGATGAGGCTATCCCCCTCACAGCCGGGAAAAGAGAAATTTATATGGCTCGATAAGGAGAGCTCCGGAGTATTGATCAGCACGTCATCAACGGTGTCGGAAACTGTGCGAAGCACTTTCTCCTTCAACCGTTCCAAGCGCCTATTTTCTGCGTCGATGTCCGCGACTGCCTCCTCCAGCGCGCGTGCAAGAGCCCACGCTCCAGCAACGTCCACGGTCCCTGACCGTAGCCCTCGCTCTTGACCCCCTCCATGGAAAAGTGGACGTGGAGCGGGGTTGCGTTTCACTAACAGCACTCCGACACCTCGGGGCCCACCGAATTTGTGTCCGGACACAGCCAGCGAACTAGCCCCCAGCGCCGCGAAATCGATGGGGATTTTGCCTGCCACCTGGACAGCATCAATATGGACCGGGGTACCAGTAGCGGCAGCTCCGGCAATGAGGCTCGATATTGGTTGTATCGCGCCAGTTTCATTATTGGCCCACATGAAACTAGCCACCGCCGCGGGTTGGTCGAGAGCGTCGTGGGCATCATGGATAAAGCCGCTACGGTCGGCTGGGAGTAGCTCGAGGTGTGCTCCTCTGCTTGCCTCGAGATGGCGTACGGTATCATAAACAGCAGCGTGCTCTATGTCGGAACTAATCACTCGAGGGTGGGTGGCACCCCGCGCCTCGTAGTAGCCTTGAATCGCGAGATTGTCTGCTTCGGTGCCGCTAGCTGTGAAAACAACCTCAATGGGTTCTGCACCTAAGAGACTGGCTACGAGTTCGCGGGCATCGTCGAGCACACTTCGAGCCTGTCGCCCTGCCCCATACTGGCCGGCTGGATTCAGGTAGGTGCTCGCCTCCAGCCATGCACTTTTGGTGACCGCGCGCATCGGTGTTGTGGCGGCATGGTCAAGGTATACCAAGGCTTCTCCCTCCTAATTGCAGCGCAGCCTATTTAGCGGCCTATTTAGCTACGACGAGCCTTGATCTTCTCAATCACTAGTGGCACGACCTCATGGAGGTCACCCACTATACCTAGATCCGCTATGTGGAAAAACGGTGCGTCCTCGTCGTTATTGATCACGATGACCGTCCGCGAGGTCTGCATTCCGGATGTATGCTGGATGGCTCCAGAGATACCGAGACCAATGTAGAGATCAGGGCTGACAGTCACGCCTGTCTGCCCCACCTGGTATTGCCCGGGATACCAATCGAGGTCAACCACATCGCGGGTTGCACCCACCGCCCCTTCGAATAGATCGGCCAAAGGTTCGGCGAGCTCGTGGAAATTCTCGGCCGAGTCAATTCCGCGGCCAGCACAAATGACTACCTTTGCTTGACTCAGATCCGGCCGTTCGCCAGCCTCGACTGGGCTAAAGGACGTAATAGTGCAATCCTTAGCGCCGTGAGAAGGAAGCGCGAAGCTGCTGACAGCCCCAGCCCCTGCACTAATCTCTTGGCGAGAATCAACGGCACCCTGGCGCAGCGTATAAATTGGGCTGGTACCTCCTACGACTGCATTGACTTCAATAGAGTCTCCAAAGATGCTCATGGTGGCGCTGCGATCGGAGTTGATGGCTACTACATCGCAAAGCACCCCCGAGGCGAGTCGAGCAGCGAGCCTGCCAGCGATTTCATTGCCCTCAATGCCGGCGCTGACTACGATGGGTCCAGGATTTCCAGCCGCAAGCATACTTAGGGCATCAACTTCAGGAATAATGGTTCGACGCGAATAATCGGCCACCTCAGCCCCGATAATGGTATCAGCGCCGTGTGCCTTTAAGTCCTCGACAAAGCGAAGATGACTCCCGGGCTCACCAACCACCACAGCCGTAACAGATCCTAGGACGCGAGCAGCATGCAAGAGCTCGATAGTCGAGGGCGCAAGAGTATCGCCAGCATAATCGACGAGAATATAGGCTTGAGACATAGCTTTGCTCCTTTAATTCCGTGTAAGTAGATTCCTAGCGGCAAGGAATTCCACTACCGCCTCGGCTTGGGTATCGGCATCGCCGTAGATTGTCTCTCCTCGACCACGCACCCCGCGTGAGACTGCATGAGTGATACGCGTAGCAGCATGGGCTAAACCAACCTGCTCGGCAGCCACCCCAATATCCTCCAGGCTATACACGGGGATTTCTGCTTTCTTAGCGGCCATGATGCCCTTAAAATTTGGGAACCTGGGCTTGTCTGCCTGATCAGTCACCGAAATTACCGCTGGTATTTGCGCTTCGACCTCCCAGATTCCGGAATGGGTTTGGCGCGTAGCAGTAACCGTAGCACCTGATAGCTTCACTTCGGTGCAACTTGTCAGCGCTGGGCAACTGCGGTATTCGGCTAGTATGCCGGGCAGCGCTCCCATGGCGCCATCTGAGGAAGCTTGTCCGGCGATAATGAGGGCAATATCATCAACGAGATTGAGAGCATTTGTAATTACCCATGCGGTGCCCATGATATCGGAGCCGGCGAGAGCCTCATCAGCTACCTGAATAGCTCGATCTGCGCCCATAGCTAAGGCCTTTCGCAGAGCTTCTTGGCCGTTATTTGGCGCCACGGAAAGCGCCACGACCTCGCTGTTGTCTAAGGAATCCCGCAACTGTAGCGCCTGCTCCACAGCATATTCATTAACTTCATCGAGCACATTGTCAACGCTTTCCCGATCAAGGGTGTAATCCTGCTTGAGAGATTTCGCCGACCAGGTATCAGGAACGTTTTTTACCAATACTACGATTGCTGGCATCTATCGCCCTTTCTATTGCCGTTTTCTATCGTTGGCTAACTACGCTAGCGCCAAATTTGAGAAAAATATCACGCCCCACCCACACTACTGCCCCAATAGGAATCGGTAAACTGCGAATACTTCTAGCTGTTTAATCAAGCTGTCGTAACAGCCATGTAATTCGGGTGACTTCCTCCCCATTGCCTCGGACCGCAGATAAAACCAATATGATCGTCACCGATTCGAGCAAGTACTAGGGTTAGGTGATTTTTTCCGCGTAATTTCAAACTCCGGCGTAGCTGGTCGGGGTCTTTCTCCACACCGCGGATGAGAATCTCCACACTACCCGCCTGGTAGTAATCCATTGCCTTGCGCAGTTTTTTTAGCGACACCGCTTCCAGAAATTCAAATCCGCTATGTCCTGGTGGAATGGCATCGCCACTGAGAAAAGCAATACGCTCGTCAAGCATCCACAGTTTTTCTCGGACGGCATAGTGGCGGACTAAGCCGGCCCGCACCACAGCGCCGTCAGGGTCGATTATAAAACGTCCGGGTTCTTTAACCTGACAGTCCTGTGGCAGATCGTCGTTGAGTCGGTCCACTTTACCTTTGACGATAACGAGCGCCTCGCGCTTTGATCCTCCGCTCAGGCCTTCGCTGTATAGGCACACCTCTTTTACCCCGCCGTCAACACTGCTAACGCTCACCAAGCCTGGCCAAAATCGATAGTCTAGGCCAGGAGCGCATTTAATTGCCAGCTCTCTTCCCGCATAGGACTTGATGAGATCCGGCAGTGGAGGCAGCAGATCTTCTGGCTTGAGGAGTCGACGCCCCCCTTGCCGTCTCGCTGGGTCCGCAATGATGATATCGCCTCGACGAACCGCGGGTTGGAGTGCATCTGCTTGGTGAATGAGGGCACGGTCACCGAGGTTATGCCTCGCCATCTTGAGGCGAATTCGGTCAAGATCAGAACCCCAATATGTTAATCCATAGTGGGACACAGCTAGCCCCTCGGTTCCGATTGAACACGTTATATCATGGACTACTCCCCCATAGAGGGACAATCTGTGAGCACGCTGCAAAGCAACCTCTGCAGGAGTAGCCTGCTGCGCTGATTCGGTGCACATAAGCCACGACTCTGGGAGTTTCGTTTTGGCGGCTAAGCGCGCCGACAGCAACTCCATCACGGCCCGGGAATGCTCAGGAAATAGAGAGCGCATCACTGTGGCATTGCGAAGCGCATTTTTCTTATCCCACGTTAATCTCGGCGCTACCGCCGCAATCTCATCGTGCTGAGCTATGAGATAATCGACCTCGTCGGCACTGAAACTCATAGTTGAAATCTCTGGGGTGGAGTGTGGGAGTAGAATTTTTCAAAGCGCGGATCGTGATATGGATCCCCCACCACAGGAGTAATCTCGCGTCCTTTAATGTTGGTGAGAACTTCGTCCACAGAGGAAAAAGCGCTGAGAAATTTTAAGTGAGCCCATGTAGGTATCACCAATTGCAGCAGGCCCTCATGCCAACCTCTGAGCACCAGCTCGGGGCTAAACCACCCCGTAGAGGCGGCTTCGCGCGTACGACCATCAGGTTCTTGGCCACGAGGTTGAGCAACGATGAAAGAGAACATATCGAACCGGTGACGGGCGTTGATTGGACTCACCCACCTAGCATAGGGATAAAGCACTTCCGAGCGCAGTGTCAGTCGGTGAGTCTTGAGCACCTCAGAAAAAGACAATCTATGCGATTCTAGGGCCATACGCTGCGGATGGTACGGGTGCGCATCGGCAATTAATTCCCCCTGTTGATCTGATGCCAGAAGGGTTCCAGTTTCTTCGAACAGCTCGCGGCCGGCAGCCATAATGAGGGCGCAGGCTTTATTCGGCTCAATTCCTAATGTGGAACTCCACGTATGTGCGCTCGGACCAGACCACAATGGGCTGTCGGCATGCTGCTCAAGATCGCGCTCATCCACACCGCCACCGGGGAATACGGTGGCATTAGGAAAAGTGGGCATCGACGATACGCGTTCTTGAATATAGACTTCTAAGCCGCGGGCACTGTCACGGATCATCAGGACGGTCACGGCAAGCCGGGCATTACCCAATCCGGTAACAGCTGGCGACATTACGCTCCTTCTTTATTCTTGTCGACGCGCAAAATAACGCCCGTCAATTTCGTCAACAACCAGCGGCTGGTCGTAGAGCTTGCTGAGGTTTTCACTTGTCACTACATCAGCAATCGGCCCCTGAGTGACAATCTGTCCCTGGTCAAGAAGTAATGCGTGACTGAATCCTGCTGGAATTTCTTCCACATGGTGGGTGATCATGACCAAGACCGGGGCATCTTCATCGCGGGCGATAGCACCTAAGTATCCCATTAGATCCTCGCGCCCGCCAAGATCTAGACCTGCGGTTGGCTCATCGAGTAGGAGCAATTCTGGGTCAGTCATGAGCGCGCGCGCAATAAGCACGCGTTTGCGTTCACCTTCGCTTAAATAGCCAAACCGCCGATCTGCGAGGTGACCTGCACCCATGCGTTCCAGAAGAGCTTGAGCGCGGGCAATATCATGCTCATCGTATTCTTCGCGCCATCGCCCCACGATTGCATATCCTGCGGACACCACAAGATCGATTACGTTCTCATCATGTGGGATACGAGTCGCAAGGCTCGGCGAACTAAAGCCGATCATGCTGCGCAGATCACGCATATCCGTCCGACCTACCTGCTCGTCGAGAATCCGCACACTCCCTCGGGTAGGGAATTCCTCCGCTCCAGCGATACGGAGCAGTGTAGTTTTACCGGCTCCATTCGGGCCTAGAATAACCCATCGTTGACCAGGGCTGACCTTCCAGCTGAGATCTTTAATAATGGGCTTGGACTGCCTGATAAGGCTTATATCGCGCAGATCGAGGATATGAGTCATATATCCTATTCTTCCTTATCTTCACCATCCAGGAGTGAAGTGACACCAACTTCTTAACGACACATCAAATAAATGTCACAGTGAATTGCTCTTCCTTATCTCCGTCACATGACTAGATTGGATAATAAGCGCACTGCGGTGCTGCCTTTTTCTTAGCTATGCCAATTGGCACCCTACTCATAATGGAGACAATCGTGACAGGACGACTTGCGATCGAAGATATTCGCCCCGTACTTTCCGCCCGGGAACATCCCTCGAAAGCAGTCGTGGGTGAGCTGGTTCCAGTTAGTGCCCTCGTCTGGCGTGAAGGGCATGATGCTATCGTCGGCACTCTCGTAGTTCAAGGCCCCGCGGATTCCCGGCTGGCAGCGAATCGCGTTCGATTTAGTATGCGCCCTGAGGCGAATAACCCTGACCTCGTCCACGCCTTTTTCATTCCTGATACTCCAGGTCAGTGGTCCTTCAAAGTTGAGGCCTGGAGCGATCCCATGAGTACCTGGCGCAACGCGATTACCAAAAAGATCGAGGCTGGACAAAAGGCCGAAGAGCTTCGCAATGACTTCGAAACCGGAGCACTTCTATTCGAGCGGGCTGCTCAAAAGGTACGCAAAAAGAGCCACAAAATGGCGTTACTCGCAGTAGCCAAAGAGCTACGTGATGAGACCGAATCCTTGAGGGTGCGCGTAGCTCCCAGCCTGTCTCATGAGGTTCTGGAGATCCTGCACGAATTCCCGATACGGGAACTTCTTACATCCTCTCCCTTACACAAGGTATTAGTTGAACGCCGCGAAGCTCTGGTGAATTCATGGTATGAACTATTCCCACGGTCCACCGGCGGAGTCGACTCCAATGGAAAACCGGTTCACGGAACCTTTGCCACCACGGCCCAGGCACTCGACCGCGTAGCTCGAATGGGCTTTGATACCGTTTATTTCCCGCCCATTCATCCCATTGGCGAAATCAATCGCAAAGGGAAAAATAATTCTCTTGTCGCAGAAGCTAATGATGTAGGCTCCCCATGGGCCATCGGCTCCGCCGCAGGCGGTCACGACGCCTTCCACCCAGAACTAGGTGATGCTAAAGATTTCAAGAAACTTATCTCCCACGCCGAGAAACTAGGCTTGGAAGTAGCGCTGGACCTCGCCTTGCAGGCGGCTCCGGATCACCCGTGGGCACACAGCCACCCAGATTTCTTTACGACCCTTCCCGATGGCACTATCGCCTTTGCGGAGAACCCACCAAAGAAATATCAGGATATCTATCCGCTGAATTTCGACAATAACCAAGGCGATATTTATGCTGAGATCCTACGTGTGGTGCAATACTGGATCAGTCTTGGGGTTAAGACCTTCAGAGTAGACAACCCTCATACTAAGCCTGCTAATTTCTGGCAATGGCTGATTACTGAAGTACGTGCCACCAATCCTGAGGTGATCTTCCTAGCTGAGGCTTTTACGCGACCGGCCAAACTCTACGGTTTAGCCAAGGTAGGATTCTCGCAGTCCTATACTTACTTCACGTGGAAGACGTCTAAGTCTGAGCTCATCGATTTCGCCCACGAAATTGCTACAATGGCCGACTGCTCACGCCCGAATCTCTTTGTCAACACTCCTGATATTCTGCACGCCTCTTTGCAGTACGGCGGGCGGGCCATCTTCGCCATCCGCGCTACGTTGGCGGCAACTCTCTCTCCACTATGGGGTGTCTATTCCGGCTATGAGCTCTATGAGTCTCAAGCAGCTAACGAGGGCAGTGAAGAATATCTCGATAGCGAGAAATATCAATTGCGACCCCGCGATTTTGAGGCTGCCGTCGAATCGGGTGATTCCCTCGAACCGTATATCACGACTCTCAATGAGATCAGGCGTGCTCACCCCGCTCTCCAACAACTGCGTCAGATCCATTTCCACCACACTGCCAATGATCAGATCATTGCCTATACCAAGATCGATCCTGTCACTGGGGACGCCATCTTGATTATCGTCAATCTCGATTCTTTCCATGCTCAGGAAACGATGGTGGAACTCGATATGGGGGCCATTGGCCTAGCCCCTGGTGAGCAATTTAACGTGCACGATATGATTACAGGTCAGAATTTCCCGTGGAGCGATCGAACTTACGTCCGACTTGAGCCTTTGCAAGACGTCGCCCATATTTTGAGCTTGCCCAAGGTATCTGGTGACGCCCTCGAGCGCATAAGAAAGCGCACTATAACGGATTATCGCCCCTAGGACTTGTCCCCCACCCTTGATTTCAGGGGGTGGGGTTTTCCTTTTCTGCTGGAAAAACTCCTGAGAGATTCCCGCAGATGTGGGCGCAGTCTTCCCTACCTTCGGGGGTAATTGGGGCAGCAATCTCAATGCGAACTGTGGCTTATCGTGCGCTATGCGGGGGTTTTATCCCACTGTGTTTAATCTCCCTATTTTTTGGGCCCTAAAACCGATCTTAGAAATAGGGCTTTAGGATGGAGGAAGCTAAACTAAAGCTATGTGTTGTGATTCCATCTTCATCCAAACTATGAGCTAAGTTACATAGCCTTCGAGGGTGCAGGGCGGAATCTCTGTGGGTTTTGAAAACCCAGCTACCTATGGAGTACGAGCGAAAGAAAGAAGCTAATTATGGCTGAGTTCACCACCTATAACCCCGCCGGTCTCGACGACCACGACCGCGGACTATTAACGCAGTGCCGTCATTATGATCCACACGGCATCTATGGGTGGCACGCTCTTGAGAACGGCGATGCCATCATACGTACCAGGCAACTGGGAGCTGAAAAGGTAGAAATACTCACTGCTGATGGCAAAACCCGCAAGCTCGACGCAATCGGAGATGACATCTTCACCGCCACCATAAAAAAAGGTGCCACTCTCGAAGACTATCGCCTAAAGGTCACCTGGAATAAGGATCTGACCACCATCGAGGCTGATCCCTACCACTTCCTTCCCACCTTGGGCGAGCTGGACATGCATCTTATCAAGGAGGGCCGCCACGAACGCCTCTGGGATGTGATGGGTGCGCATATTCGCCAATATGAGACCACCATGGGCACAGTCTCAGGTGTCTCCTTCGCAGTATGGGCTCCTCACGCAGCGGGTGTGGCCGTTATCGGTGATTTCTGCGGGTGGAATCCCAACCAATTCCCGATGCGCTCGCTCGGTGACTCCGGAATCTGGGAACTGTTCATCCCGGGGCTGGAAGCTGGCTGTGTCTACAAATTCGCTATCCATACCCAGCAAGGTTGGCGCCTCGACAAAGCCGACCCCATGGCGCGCGCAGCTGAGGAGCCACCACGCACCGGCTCCATTGTGGTGGCGAATAACTATAAGTGGAAAGATGCGTCGTGGCTACGCAACCGCGAGCACGCTGACCATCTCAATAAGCCAATGAGTGTTTACGAGGTGCACCTAGGTTCGTGGCGCATGGGCCTGGGGTATCACGAGCTCAAGACTGAACTCGTCGCCTACGTGAAAGATATGGGCTATACGCACGTCGAATTCATGCCCGTAGCCGAGCATCCCTTTGGCGGTTCCTGGGGTTACCAAGTGTCCGGCTACTACGCCCCAACTGCCCGCTGGGGTAGTCCCGATGAGTTCCGAGAACTAGTCGACGCTTTCCACGCGGAGGGCATTGGTGTGATCATGGACTGGGTTCCTGCACACTTTCCTAAGGATGATTTCGCCCTCGGCCGCTTCGACGGCCAGGCTCTCTACGAGCATCCCGATTGGCGCCGTGGCGAACAGATGGACTGGGGTACCTATGTCTTCGACTTTGGCCGCAACGAGGTCCGTAACTTCTTGGTAGCAAATGCCCTTTATTGGATTGACCAATTCCATATCGATGGTTTGCGCGTTGACGCCGTGGCTTCCATGCTCTATCTCGATTACTCGCGCAAAGAGGGCGAATGGCTGCCCAATATCTACGGCGGTCGGGAAAACTTAGAAGCAGTGCAATTCCTCCAAGAGATGAATGCTACCGTTCACAAAACCTTCCCCGGTGCGCTCACCATTGCTGAGGAATCTACCTCATGGCCCGGGGTGACCTCCCCCACCGAATTTAACGGTCTCGGCTTCGATTTGAAATGGAATATGGGCTGGATGAACGACAGCTTGGAGTACTTCAAGCTCGATCCTATCCACCGATCATGGCATCACAACGAGATCACCTTCTCTCTCGTCTACGCCTTCTCTGAAAATTTCTGCCTCCCCTTCAGCCATGATGAAGTGGTTCACGGGAAGGGTTCACTGTGGACTAAGATGCCTGGGAACGCTTGGCAGAAGGCAGCTGGTCTTAGGACTCTCTACGCCTATATGTACGCTCACCCCGGCAAGAAATTACTCTTCCAAGGTCAAGAGTTCGGTCAAATCATGGAGTGGTCCGAGGCTCGTTCCCTAGACTGGGACAATATGTCTGGCTGGGAGGGCGAATATCACGACGCTCTGCAGAATTTAGTGCGTGATCTCAACGGTATCTATGAGAGCTCCCCCGCCCTGTACAGCCTAGACAATACTCCCGACGGCTTCTCGTGGACCAAGTCCGATGACGCAAGCAATAATATCCTCGCGTTTGTGCGTCACGGTCGAGACGGAGAGAAAATCCTTTGTGTCTTCAACCTCGGCGGCTCCCCTCAGACTAGTTATAAATTTGGTGTTCCTGCATCAGGAAACTGGCATTGTATTCTTAATACTGATGCTGGTGTTTACCAGGGCGGCGATAACTATGTGGAGACCGATGTCGAAGCGTGGGATACCGCGTGGGATGGTTATGAACACTCCCTGACCATCGCCATTCCAGCAATTAGCGCTCAGTTCTATCAATGGACTGGTAATAGGCGCCCATAAATTGCGACATAAATAGAGAAAAGCCCACTTCGGTGGGCTTTTCTTTTGAGTCTAATTAAAAGAGAGCTGAAGCCATCGCGCGACGTGCTGCGATAACACGCGCATCGGAGACATCGAAAAGAGAAAATAGCTCAAGGAGTCGATCGCGTACCTTCGGCGTATCTATTTTCAACACTCCGATGAGCGTATCGAAGGCTTGCTCCGGTGCCCCAGCCGCAATATATGCGTCAGCTGCAGCGAACTGAGCGTCGATATCTTTGGGATTCTGCTGTGCCCAGGTAATTGGATCGTTGTCTGATTTTGAGGCCTCATTTAACCTTTTGAGCACGTGAGCGCTGTCGCGAGCTCGCAACGCCTCTTGGTTCTTAGGCTCTGAGGCAAGAATTGACTCGTAAACTGCAATAGCGGCATCATAATCTCCGTCGTTTAAGGCGGCAGTAGCCGGCTCAAACCGAGGATCGCCATCGGGCTCTTCGTTCTCTAACCCCGGCAACTGGTCTCCAACAGCCTCCAGAATCGCCTTGAGCCATTGTGTTAAAGCTTCACGTGGCTGCCCGCCTTCAAAATTGGCCAGTGGTTGACCGGAGGCAAAAGCAACAACGGTGGGTAAGCCCTGAATACCAAACATGCGCGCAATATCAGGACTGGCGTCCGCGTCTACATAGGCGACCACATATTTACCGGGGTTAGCGGTCACTAACTGTTTAAAATCGCTTTTGAGTTGCTCCGATTCTGGGCTCCGAGGGGTTCCCACAATGACAATTACGGGTACCTGCGCCGAGCGTTCCACTAACTCATGCTGAATATTGTCCATTGTGAGATCCACAAAGGTGGGTACACCAGCGACGGCAGGTTTGGAAATGGCTGCTAGATCTACAGCACCAGAAAAGTTGGTCATAAAAAGTTCTTTCTACTGGGAGTTGGCAAGATGGCGCTCAACTGATTCAACTTTGGCACGCAATTGGTTGGTATATCCAGGGCGGATATCTGCCTTGATGACCAAACCTACCCTAGGTGACACCTCCAAGACCGCATCAGTCGCGCGCTTGACCACATCCATCACCTCATCCCACTCGCCTTCGATCAACGTAAACATGGCATTTGTTTCGTGAGGCAATCCGGATTCGCGAACTATTTTTACTGCGGCGGCTACCGCCTCGCTCATTTCTGCGGTGGGATTCGGAACCTCTGTGGGGGCAACGGAAAAAGCAATTATCATACGACCATTCTAGCGCTTGATCTATTTCACACAGCATGTTTTCCCAGAGATAAGGGGGTAATATCGATAACTATGACGACATTGAATATTCCCGAAAATCTCGTGATCTGCCTAGATCACGTAGGTATTGCTGTTCCAGATCTTGACGAAGCTCTGAAGTTCTACGCCTCTGCTTTCGGCTGGGTTAACCACCACCAGGAAGTTAACGAAGAACAGGGCGTCACCGAGGCCATGGTCGGCCCTAAGAATCTGGGTAAAACCGACGGTATGATCCAGCTTCTGGCGCCACTCAACGAAGAATCAACAATTGCAAAGTTCATCTCTAAGAAGGGCCCTGGCCTGCAGCAGATGTGCCTTCGCACCAGTGATATTGACGCCCTCAGTGCTCACCTGAAGGAGCAGGGCGTCCGCCTCCTCTATCCCGAGCCAAAGACTGGTACCGGCGGAGCCCGAATCAACTTTGTGCACCCGAAGGATGCTGGCGGAGTACTTCTCGAACTCACCCAGCCACAGCACTAAATTCTATCGCCTTTCCCAGCAGGCCCGATGCCAATGACGACGATCTTCCGCTCGTCCGCCATAGTCTTTGGGCCAAGCCACTACGTGGGTAATACCCGGGGGGATATTCTGATTGCAGCCAGGGCAAATATAGTACTTTTTGGCAGTGCTGCTACCCATGAGTCGCATGAGAAATATCTCTCCCTGGGCCCACCGAGGTCCGACAACCTCACGAGTTCCAAAAAACGCGGCCCCATGACTGGGAAGCTGATGTGACGAGCTGATATTAGCTCGTCTATTTTTTCGTCCCATCGACCTAGAATAACCTCAACTCGCTGCTTTCACTTCCCCGTAATTCGTTATAGTCAAGTACAAGGCAGGAAAGACCGCGATCCTCAGCAAGCGTGCGAGCTTGTGGTTTAATACTTTGAGCAGCAAATACTCCCTGGACAGGTGCCAAGAGTGGATCTCGGTTCAGTAGTTCCACATAGCGGCACAGTTGTTCGACCCCATCAATTCCGCCACGGCGCTTAATCTCTACGGCTATGGTATTTCCCTGGTCATCGCGGCATAGGATGTCTACAGGGCCAATAGGTGTCATATACTCACGCCGAATAAGGCTATAACCCTCCCCCATCACCTCAATATTATCGGCTAGTAGCTCCTGGAGGTGAGCTTCCACTCCGTCTTTGACTAGACCGGGATCGACACCCAGCTCGTAGGAGATATCTGAATGGATAGCTTCGATACTGATGCGCAGTTGTTCACCCTTTTTATTCTCCACTATCCAGTAGCTAACTAGATCGCTGGCGCCCTCGGGAAAATCCTTGGGATCTTCGGTCTCGGTCACCGTCAATGGGGGCGTCATCCAATTTAGAGGTTTGTACGCACGGTCATCAGCGTGAACGGAGACGGATCCATCAGCTTTCAAAAGCAAGAGACGATCGGCCATGGGCAGATGGGCTTCGAGGCGGCCCACATAATTAACTGAACACCGTGCTATAACGAGACGCATAAATTCTAGCCTAGCTCACGATCACTGGCTTCATTAATCAGAATTGCTCTGGTGCCTTAATTCCTGCACCGACATGCGATCGGTACGGATATCTGGGGCAGACTCGATCCAAGCCGTGAATGCCAAGCGAACGAGGCTGGTAGCATGCGCCTCGTAGGTGGTGTCCCCGTGAGAGAAAATAAAAACCGGTTCTCCATCACCGAAGAAGGTTCGTTCAGCAGAGCTGGTATCACGTTGACCTAATAATTCGATGGAAGACCGGTTGAAATTAAGATCCTCACCAGGGCGGATCGAGCGTAGTTTATAGAATTTTAAAGTTTGATAAGAATAATGGGCGCTACCAAAGCGCCACCCATGGATTCCAGAGGTAGGCATCGTCCGTATTGCCATGGCTGAGCCCTGTGGTCGATACCTAAAGAATCGCCACGCGGCAAGGAGTGCGGTCGTGAGCAGTATTGCCGATAACAACCAGAGCAACCCAGATACCATGATTCTCCCCTTTTATATCCAGCGTTTATGAGAATAATAATACGGTGAGATCCCCGGAGAAAAAACTTATCTCGGGGATCTCACCATATACACGGCTGCTCTACGAGCGACCGCTACGTTTGAGTGCCTTTAATTCAGCCTGAGCGCGAAGTTTGGCTACCTTATCGGGATCTTGCAGACGTTGCGTAGAGTCGGAGGAATTAATCTCCGAAGCCCAAACGGCATACTCCGCTAGGATCGTGACCTTCTCCTTTGAGACGGATAAGAAGCCACCTTGCACAGCGGCGTAGCGCTTTTCCCCATCAGTTGGGCTGATGGTTACAACACCATTGTCCACGAGCTGTCCCAGCATAGGTTCGTGCCCAGCGAGCACGCCAATCTCACCTTCGGTGGTCTGCGCGGTAACAATCGTCGCGGTGCCACTCCACAGCATACGCTCGGGAGAAACGAGTTCCACGGTGATATCAGCCATGTGCGTGCCTCTTCCTATTTCTCAGACAACTTTTTGTAGGCGTTTTCTACATCTTCCAAACCGCCCAAGCCGTTGAAAGCTTGCTCGGGATAATGATCGAACTCGCCGTCGCAGATGCGCTCGAATGCATCAATGGTTTCCTCTAATGGCACATAGGAGCCAGGAATACCAGTGAATTTCTCGGCAACAAAGAAGTTCTGCCCTAAGAATCGCTCGATACGGCGGGCACGAGCCACCGTGATTTTATCTTCTTCTGACAGCTCATCCATACCGAGAATAGCGATAATATCTTGGAGCTCTTTGTTCTTCTGCAAAATATTGATCACACGCTGGGCAACGGTATAGTGGCGCTCACCCACGATGCCCGGCTCCAGGATACGGGAAGTCGAAGACAGCGGGTTCACTGCAGGGTAGATACCCTTTGATGCAATAGCACGGTCAAGTTCGGTGGTGGCATCCAAGTGGGCGAAGGTTGTCGCCGGTGCAGGGTCGGTGTAGTCGTCGGCTGGCACGTAGACGGCCTGCAAGGAGGTAATCGAACGACCTTTAGTGGAAGTAATTCGCTCCTGCAGCACACCCATTTCGTCAGCCAAGGTGGGCTGGTAACCCACAGCCGAAGGCATACGACCGAGCAGCGTGGAAACCTCGGAACCTGCTTGGGTAAAGCGGAAGATATTATCGATGAACAGCAACACGTCCTGGTGCTGGACGTCACGGAAATACTCCGCCATGGTGAGGCCCGACAAAGCGACGCGCATACGCACTCCAGGGGGCTCATCCATCTGGCCGAAAACCAGCGCTGTATCTGGAAGCACGCCCATTTCTTCCATCTCCAAGAAGAGGTCGGTTCCTTCGCGGGTACGCTCACCAACACCAGCGAATACCGAGGTACCGGAGAATTCGCGGGCGATACGCGTGATCATCTCCTGAATGAGAACGGTCTTACCCACGCCAGCACCACCAAAGAGGCCAATTTTACCGCCCTTTACATAAGGGGTGAGTAGGTCGATGACTTTAATGCCCGTCTCCAGGATTTCAGTCTTACCCTCGAGCTGGTCGAAGGGTGGCGGATCGCGGTGGATGCCCCATTGCTCACCGTCGCGGCCAAGACCTGGCTCATCAAGGCAGTCGCCGAGGGCATTAAAGACGTGGCCCTTGACGATGTCGCCGACGGGCACGCTAATGGGCTTACCGCTATCGGTCACGGTAGCGCCTCGCACGAGGCCGTCAGTAGGCGCCATGGAAACGGTTCGCACGATATTGTCGCCCAGGTGTTGGGCCACCTCGAGCGTGATGGTCTTTGCAACTGCCTCGAGGTCGATATCGACAGTCAGCGCGTTAAAGAGTGCCGGGAGCTCGCCGCGCGGAAATTCCACGTCGACGACCGGCCCAATAACGCGCACTACGCGGCCCGCGGTAGCCGCGGCCTGGGTTTGTTGCTCTGTGAGAGCTGTGGTCATAATCTAGTCACTTTCTCCGCTTTCGGCGAGCGCGCCTGCGCCACCGACAATCTCTGTGATTTCCTGGGTAATCTGCGCCTGACGAGCTTGGTTAGCCACCCGCGAGAGGTCTTTGACCAACTCGTTGGCGTTGTCCGTGGCAGATTTCATCGCGTTACGACGCGAAGCTGATTCTGCTGCCGAGGCCTCCAGCAACATAGCGAAAAGGCTTCGAGAGATGAACTTAGGAAGCAGAGCCTCCATGAGTGTTTCCACGTCAGGTTCAAAATAATAATCTGGTTCTGGCTCGCCTGAGGTATCGAGGAAGTCTTCGCCTTTTTTAATCTCAGTCGTCTCTACAACCGGCTCTATAGGAAGCAGCTGGTGTGCGGTCGCCGTTTGGGTCAACATGGACTCAAACTCGGTGTAGACAACGTGCACAGAATCAAACCCTGGTACTGCCTGGCCTTCTTCCCCGTTGATGCCCGGACGATATTTAGCAAGACCGTCGGAGCCAGCGAGGAAACCGTCGATTAGGTGGCGACGCAAGTCGTGCGTATCTACCCAGGACGGATCTTGGGAGAACCCCGCCCACGCGCCAGCATAATCGCCGCCACGGAAGTTGTAGTAGCCCACACCCTTGTTGCCACAAATATACCGCACAACTTCGTAGCCCTCGGCGGTCAGCAGCTTTTCCAACTCCGCTGTCTTCTTGAAGACGTTGTAGTTATAGCCTCCAGCCATTCCACGATCTGAGGTCACCACGAGAATGGCGGCCCGTCGGGCATTATCTCGAAGTCTCAGCATTGGGTGATCGAGGGAACTTGCTGAGGCCAGACGACCAATCACATTTTGGATTTCGGTGGCGTATGGCTGTGATGCTTCCACGCGGGCCTGAGCTCTCGTGATGCGCGAAGTAGCGATCAGCTCCTGGGCCTTCGTGATTTTCTTCGTTGAGTTAACCGAACGGATTCGGCTACGCAATTCGCGAAGACTTGCCATATACAGCGCCTCCCTTCTTTTCCTTGATGTTTGTCATGCTCGTAAGAGTCATTGCTCTTATTTCTTAACCTTCAGCTGATGCTTCTTCACCTGATCAGCAGGCAGAGCCTCAGGCTCTACTTCGTTGATCACAGGAGTTCCATCGGTGGTCTGGAAGCTGCGTTTGAAGTTCTCGGTCTGCTCGACCAAGGTCTCCTGGCTACTTTCAGATAAAGCCGCACCCCCAGCAATCTGGTCGAAGATCGCGCGGTGCGAAGCATGTAGGTAATCTAGCAACTCACGTTCGAAGCGACGAATATCTTCGACGGGTACGTTGTCAAAATGCCCCTCGCTAGCCAGCCAGATGGATACGATCTGATCTTCTACTGGTTGTGGTGAATTCTCGGGTTGCTTGAGCAGTTCAACCAGGCGTGAACCACGATCGAGCTGCGCTCTGGATGCTGGATCAAGGTCGGAGGCGAAAGTGGCGAAGGCCTCGAGATCTCGGTAAGCGGCAAGATCGAGACGTAGAGAACCAGAAACCTTCTTCATCCCCTTCGTCTGTGCGGCACCACCGACACGGGACACTGAAACACCGACGTTGATTGCGGGGCGAACACCCTGGTTGAAGAGATCTGACTCGAGGAAGACCTGACCATCGGTGATCGAGATCACGTTGGTAGGAATGAAGGCGGAAACATCGTTTGCCTTGGTCTCGATGATCGGTAGAGCGGTCATCGAGCCAGCGCCTAGCTCATCGGACAGTTTCGCGGCGCGCTCGAGTAGTCGGGAGTGCAGGTAGAAGACGTCACCGGGGTAGGCCTCACGTCCTGGAGGACGACGCAGCAACAACGAGATCGCACGATAAGCCTCTGCCTGCTTGGTCAAATCATCGTAGACCACCAGGACATGGTAGCCCTGGTACATCCAGTGCTGTCCGAGGGCCGCTCCTGCGAAAGGAGCCAACCACTTAAAGCCAGCGGAATCGGATGCTGGAGCAGCCACAATGGTGGTGTACTCCAGAGCGCCGTGTTCCTCTAAGGTTTTGCGCAGAGCAGCCACAGTCGAGCCTTTTTGGCCGATAGCCACGTAGATGCAGCGCACCTGCTTGGATTTATCGCCCGATTCCCAGTTCGCCTTTTGATTCAAAATCGTATCGACACACACGGCTGTCTTGCCGGTCTTGCGGTCGCCAATAATCAGCTGGCGCTGACCGCGACCGATGGGAGTCATAGCGTCAATAGCTTTAATACCCGTCTGCATGGGCTCTCCCACGGGCTGACGCTCAAGGACTGAGGGGGCTTGTAGTTCTAGGACGCGATCCTCTTCAGCCTCGATAGCCCCCAAGCCATCGATGGGTTGACCAAGGGGGTTGATGACGCGCCCGCGAAAATTATCGCCCACGGGAATCGACAGCACCTCACCGGTGCGCTTAACTTCGTCGCCTTCTTTTAATGTCTCATAATTACCCAAGATCACAACACCGATGCGGTCGGTATCGAGGTTCTGCGCGACGCCTATAACGCCGCCTGGGAATTCGATGAGCTCGTTAGCCATTACTGATGGGAGTCCAGACACCTGGGCAATGCCATCAGCAGTGGAAATAACCACTCCGACCTCCTCGCGGGAGGCCTCCGCGGAGTAGCTCGAGGTGTAGTTCGCAATCGCGCTACGGATCTCATCGGAGGAGATCGTCAGCTCCGCCATGTTTTTCCTGCTCTCGGTAGTTTCTTCCAGCAATTTCTTAATCTTCTTCGTTTCTGTCGTGTTTTAGACTTGCAAAAGACGCAACCGGTCAATCTTGCCGGTATAGGAGCCATCAATTACTTCGTCGTCAACTCGGATGATCATGCCACCGAGGAGGCTGGGATTAACCTCTAAGTGGATGCTCATCGCACGACCATAAATACGCTCTAACTTGCTTGACAGCGCCTGTTTTTGGGACTCGGAAAGCTCAACGGCAGATTCCACGTAAGCAACCTCACGCCCCCACATGCTGGCGGCGTATGTCGAAATCTCGTGGAGATCGTCGATAATATTTGCCTCGCGCCGACCCACAACCTGTAATGCTAGGGTTTCGGTTGCAGCTGTGACTTTGCCATAAAGAATGTGGGCAAATAGCTCACGCCTCTTTAATGAGTCAGCACTCCGGTCATCGAGTCTCAGGGCAAGTTGCGGTTGCTTGAGGAGCAGCCTAGATAGGCGGAAGAGTTCATCTTCCACCTGCAAAAGTTGTCCCTGCAAGTCAGCCGAACGCAAGATTGCGCGACGGCCTAGTTGAACGAGCCCAGCTCGAAACTCTCGCGGAGTTGACCATTCCTTTGCCGCTGCCGCGCGGAGGAGCTTAAGTGTGGACAAGGACACCTTGTCGGCAAATACAGCTGCAATGAGGCCCGCGCGCTGATCGGCGCTGAGGGAAACATCGGCAACCGACGTGCGCAAGCGGCGCTCCTCGTCCAGAACTTCCACCACGTCGAATAGTTCAGTGCCGATCTGGGCGGCCGCCGCAATAGCCTGATCTTCTCCGCGCAGATCCTCGTCGAGGCTGGCAGATAGCTGAGCGAGTGCGTAGCGACTTGCTGCGTGCATAAGTAGGCCTACTTTCCTGCCGCTGGGACCGTGTCGAGATCGGCCAGGAAACGATCAATGGTGCCAGAACGCTTGGTTGCATCCGACAACTGCTCAGCCATGAGGCGCTCAGCCAAAGCCACTGCATGCTGCCCCATCTCATTACGCAATTGGGCTACAACCTGCTCCCGCTGGGCAGCTAATTGCTTCTCACCAGACTCAATAATCCGGTGGCTTTCTTCGGTTGCCTTGGCCCTCATCTCGGCCTCGATCTGCTTGCCCTTCTGGCGGGCTTCTTCACGGATTTCGGCAGCTTCGGTGCGAGCTTCTGCTAGCTGAGCGTTGTACTTCTCGAGGGCTGCTTTGGCCTCCGATTGCGCTGCTTCAGCACGCTGGATGCCGCCCTTGATACGGTCTTTACGCTCGGATAGGACCTCTTGGTACTTCGGGTTGATATATAACCAGAAGGCGAGTCCCACGACGATGAATACAACGAGCGACCAGACGATGTCGTAATTCGCTGGCAGCAGCACAGAATTTTCTGAGTCTGCAGCTACTAAAGAAATGACGTTCGTCATGAATCCTCAAACTTTCCTAGTCGTCGTTAGTAATTACAAGATGAAGCCGGCGACAAGACCGATCAGTGCGAGGGCCTCCACGAAAGCGATACCGAGAATCATGTTGGTACGAAGCTGACCGGCCATTTCTGGCTGGCGTGCCATGCCTTCGAGAGCCTTACCTACAAGGAAACCCAAGCCGAGGCCGGGCCCTAGGGTTGCAAGGCCGTAGCCGAGGGTGGCAATGGAGCCGGTAACTCCAGCTGCTTCTTGAGCCAAGATGACTTCATTCATGAGAGTGTCATTCCCTTTCTTCGTGCTCAGTTCTTCCGAGCAAGTTTCAAAAATATGTGATTAATTAGCGATCTTAGAACAAGATGCGCTATGTGGATCAGTGTTCGTCGGCGTGCAACGACAATTCGATGTAGACGGCTACTAGCAGGGCGAAAATATAGGCCTGCAAGAAGATGACCAACATCTCAAAGATAGTGAACGCGACACCAGCAACCAAGGTGACTGCCGATAAGGCGGTCCAGCCATTCATCTGCCAGAAAAAGAAGTTAGAAGCAGAAAAAAGCAGAACCAGAATGATGTGTCCAACCAGCATATTCGCCATCAGACGAACCGTGAGTGTGGCGGGGCGCAGAATAAAGGTCGATAAAAATTCCAGTGGCACCACCGCAAAGTGTAGCGGCAGCGGCAGGTTGGGGATCACCACTGAACTCTTCATATACTTGAAGAATCCGTACTTCTTAGCGCCCGCGTAAATGAAGGCTATATAACCTACAATCGCCAACACTAATGGCATAGCGATACGAGCATTGGGCGAAATATTAAGGAACGGAATGATCGACGGGGCATTAATAAACAGCACCAGGAAGAAGATTGTGGCAATAACCGGCAGGAACCGCCGCCCTTCTTTCCTCCCGAGGATCTCTTCTGCGATATGGATGCGCACAAAGTCCAACAGCAACTCGCCAACATTCTGCAAGCCCGAAGGAATTAGCTTCGGGCGACGCATAGCAATGAGGAAGAATGCCAGAAGAACGCCAACCATAATTAAGCGGACAAACACCAGACGGTCGATTGTGAACCAGCCGTTCGCAATATCGGCGAACCAAATGGCATCCGGGAAAAATTCATGATCCAAATCGGGCGCGTGAAATTCACCCTCTAAGGCCAGTTGTATAACGCTCAGCGTTCTCTCCCGTGTTCGGGCCACGAAAATCTATTTTTTGAAAAATCGTGGTGTAAGGGACGTCATGTCATTTCTTGGTACTGACTACCAATTCCCTTACACATCGGTAGTCAACCCAGAACCTAAGTCTCGATCAATTGCGAGCAGGCACTCGCCGAGATATAAGCCCACGTGTAAGACTAGCAGCCCAAACCATACTTTTCTTCCCACTCGGCTCAGCGAAATTCTAGCCCCGCCAACCCGAAGAGCTAGAGTGCTAGTTAAGCTGCGCTAATAAGCGACCCATAACGTCGCTCACACTCAGTTACGGGGGTAATTTTACTCACATCCATACTCGTTGGATTCTGCTTAAATTCCCACTCCACTCGAGTAGAGCACGACTACTCCACATGACCGTGCGCACTCGAAATCTAGTGCACAACCGCTAGGTCGTGCACATGGTCCATAGCCGCGGGTCTACCAACTCGATATCACTGATGACCACCTCAGCCTTATATCTCTCTTAACCCCGCAGCCTGATATCTTAGCGAGAGACCCACCCACCGCTCTTAATGCTCCATAACGACTAAAGAGACAATTAATAGATAATCTCAACCGATCCATATTGGTTAGATTTTCCCTCCAGTTCTCAATATAAGTAGCGGCGATCCAGGCGTTGCTATTCGACTCTTCGAGGGGTCCGAAATAAACATTACCGCGGGTGATCCGACATCGGCACGAGGAAAATATTATTCTGAGCTCGCACACCACAAAAACACAGCCCGCGACCAACGTCACTGGTTTCGTATCAAGGGTGCTCGTGTGTGCACTGGTGCCGGCATATGAAGCAAGCCTGAAGCAGGGTGGATGAGAAGGCACAACTAGCAGGGAGCGAGACGCCCACTGCCAAGCTCGAAGCTTGCACCCAATGTGCGCTCGCCAGCGATCTGGCTATATCCGCTTAGCTAACCTTAGAGTTTCCGAGGTTCATCCAGCGTTATTATTCCTAGAAACCGCAGTGCAAATGGGAAACGGGCGCTTGCCTCTTTGACCCGTGAGCGAGAAAAAAACAACCGATGAGCTGAGCTCATTCGGTAGGGAGACCCCGCCTACTTTTGTCGAAGTTTCGTGGTTATCCGGATCGACGGCGGAGTTGTCACAGACACAGAAAACCTGTATCCAATTCTTCTCACACAATCGCCGCGGGTAATGCGATAACTTGGGGTATCATTTTTGGTCACGCCCGCTAATCCCGATCGATGACCTTACTAAGAAAACTCACGATCGCGTACCGTGGACGAGGTGCTCCTCGGTTCCGTTGAGCTGACTCGATGGGACGCGCATTGGATTGTTATCCACAGCGGCAGTCGCGGAAGAAACGCTATAGAGCGAGGAGAAGAGCTTGCCCTTTGAGCTCGAGACGTTGTGTAGGGTCTCGTTGCTTGTAGCTCGGCGACATCGAGGAATCCGATTGATCTATCGAGATAACCGCTGGGGAGAGCGTTGTGTCTGTAGTGGCTAGGGAGTGTCCTGCGGAGTTATGTAGGTGACGTTGGTGGTCATAATCCCATAGACCTCGGCGCCAATCACGACAATGCACACAGCCACCACGGAACTGAAAAGCGCAACCGGATCGTAAAATTCGGCGTCTCGAACGGAGTAGAGAACGATACCGGCCACGATAAGTTTGACCAGCCATCCACCCAATATCACCACCCCAGTAGTACTCGGTGACGAGGATGCGGTAATGAGCACATTTATCACCGTGAGCAGCATAAAGGCACCACCGATACCCGATCCCACCAAGACTCCCCACAATCCGGGGAGTCCGCTGACCGCTCCCCACACCATAAGCAGGACGATCGTGACAATGACGAGGGCATGCAGACCAAAATAGAGGGCTCGATTGAGGGGCCTTTTATGGTCATCGTAGGGCGAGCGTGTTTTCACGGGTTTTTAAAACTTTCGTTGATCGCTGGAGGAGCTTGAGGGTGAGAGTCTATAAGAATCTTAAGTTCAGGTTGGCGTTCTCTTCTTCCTTCATAAATAGGGCGTGCCGTTAGGGCCACCACAACAATAAAGGACACGACAGTAGCGATGCTAGCGGCCTGCGACGGTACGATGGAAAACGCCACGGCTCCAAAAGCCGCCAAGGATACCCAGGCATAGATGATCAGTACCGCCCTGCGATGGGTATGTCCGATGGATAATAACCTGTGGTGGATATGAAGCTGATCCGCTGAAAAAGGTGATTGCCCGCGTAACAACCGTTGGATAACCACCACAATGAGATCGCCCACAGGTATGAGGATCACCGCAATGACCACCATGAGCGGCGATAAAAGAGCAATAATATCTACGACCCCGTAGAGGCTGAGGCTAGTTTTTCCTGATGCGGAGGTTGAGGCTGCCGCTAGTAACAAACCGATCAGCATGGCACCGGAGTCACCCATGAATATTCGGGCGGGCTCAAAATTATGGGGCAAAAAGCCTGCACAGATACCTACGAGCGCTGCCGCAATAATAGCCGGAGGATAGGCGGAGACCATTCCGCCCTGATCATGGAGGACGGTCAGCGAGTAGAGAAGGATCGCTCCCCCTCCGATGAGGCCCACGCCAGCAGCTAAGCCATCAAGGCCGTCGATGAAGTTAATCGCATTGATGAGGGTAACGGTGAATAGGACCGTCACGAACGTCGAGGCGATGGGGTCCAAAATGAACGTACTCCCGCCATCGAGCGGCAACCATATAAGTGTCCAGGTAAGTCCCAAGAAGACCATGATGATCGCGGCCACCAGCTGGCCAACGAGTTTCGTAAGAGCGTCGAGTTCCCAGAGATCGTCGCAAATTCCCACCAAGACTACTATGAAACCGCCGGCCAAAACAGCGTCCATCTCTGGGGTCAGTGGCTGAAAACCCCTCGTGAGAGCTGGCAATTGAGCCGCTAGTAGGACGGCACAAACAAATCCTGTGAACATAGCGGCGCCGCCAAGTCTCGGCTTAGGAACTAAGTGCACGTCGCGCTCGCGGATCTCCCCCATGCGTCCGGCCTTGACCATGGCCATTCGTACGATCCCTGTGGTGAGATATGTCAAAGAAGCGGCAACTAGAAGCACGAGCCCTAGTTCGCGCATCGGGACGCCGGCAACTCCCGCCCCCATCTACCTGATGCTCTCAGGATCAACATCGAGAACCTCTGCGATTCTGTCAGCACTCAGGGCGCCTTCGCGCAGTAATTTAGGGTGGGTACCTGAGAGATCGAGAATCGATGAGGCAACCTTAGCGGCACACTCTCCCCCGTCGAGATACACCGCAACCTTATCGCCCAACTGTTCTTTAGCCTGAACGACCGTAGTTGCAGGTGGTTGACCAGAGATATTCGCTGACGACACGGCCATGGGACCGGTTGCTCGTAAAAGCTCGATTGCTACTGGATGAAGGGGCATCCTCAACATGACTGTGCCCCTCGTATCCCCGAGATTCCACCTCAGCGACGGAGCTTGCGGTATAACAATACTCAACGCGCCAGGCCAGAAAGCTTCGATGAGAGTACGCAAACGATCATCATACGAGTGGACGAGTCCGCGAGCGGTCTCCCAACTACCAACAAGAACGGGTACGGGCATATTTGGTCCGCGATCTTTGGTAGTGAGCAGGCGTTCAACCGCCCGAATATCAAAGGCGTTACAGCCGAGGCCGTAAAGCGTATCGGTAGGAAGCACCACTAGTTGCCCCGACTCGACTGCACTGAGGGCGGCTTTGATCCCTAATGCCCGGTTATCGGCTGAACTGCACTGGTAAATTCTGCTCATGATCGCCTCTTTATTCTTTTTGGCTATAGATCGTCTCTCAAGTGTTACAGCTTACTCTTTGCCGTTACGAATCGCGGCTTAGCCGCAGCATCCAGATGCCCGCATATATTCTCAAAGCCATGCGTGGCTAGCAGAGTGATAACTTCATCTTGCGTGGTGTCGTCGTGTTCAATTGCAATCAATCCACCAGGTCTTAAGTTCGAGTCAATAGTAGTGACAAGTTTATTTATGATCTCCATACCCGACTCGCCTGCGAATACGGCTTGGGGCGGATCGGCGTAAACTTCCGGTTCCAGTGTGGGCGATTCTGGTACATAGGGTGGGTTAGTAAGGATCATATCGAGATCTTTCGGTACTATTCGCGGATCGCAGGCGTCACCAGCAATAATCTCTACGTTGTCAAAAGGAGCCAGGTTCTTTTTGGTATAGGCTAAGGCTGCTGCAGAGATTTCCACAGCGAAGACCTGAGCGTGGCGTCCCAGCGAAGTCGCTATATAACCAGCAATGGCTCCGGAACCGGTACAAAGATCGGCAATTCTTGGCGCCTTCCGCTCCTTCAGCATTTCTTGAGCATGCTCCACAGCCCACTGAGCCATGGCTTCGGTTTCAGGTCGGGGTATAAAAACTCCTGGTCCGACGGCTAAGTCGAGCGACCCGAAGGCTGCGGTGCCAATTATATATTGCAGCGGCTCCCTGAGAGCGCGCCTCGCGACTAGCAGTGAAAAATCCTGGGCAAAATCCTCGGGAACAGAGCTGAGAAAACCCAGATCTAAAGGCTGACATTTAAGAATATGTGCGGCCAGCGCTCGGGCGTCATAGGCAGGCGAAGCCACCCCCGCTTGAGCAAGGGTGGCTTCAGCTTGCGTGAGAAGGTCACGCACGTGACTTACTCCGCTTCGAGACGCGCCGCGCGTTCGGCGTCTCGCAGTGCCGAGAAGAGATCATCGAGATCACCATTGAGAACTGAGTCGAGGTTATTCGACTTGTAGCCTATGCGGTGATCGGAGATTCGGTTCTCGGGCCAGTTGTAGGTTCGCACTCGCTCCGAGCGGTCGAGAGTGCGAATCTGTGCGGCGCGCCCTTCAGCAGCCTCGGCATCTGCTGCCTCTTCAGCAAGCGCCTGCAGTCGTGCAGCGAGCACCTGCATTGCGCGAGCCTTGTTTTGGATCTGGGAGCGCTCTTTCTGGCAGGTGACGACAATGCCCGTAGGCAGGTGGGTGATACGCACCGCTGAATCGGTGGTGTTCACACCCTGGCCACCTTTACCAGACGAGCGGTACACATCGACTCGCAGATCTTTATCGTCGATCTCCACTTCCGCGATCTCATCAGGCTCAGGGTAGACCAGTACTCCAGCGGCTGAGGTTTGAATCCGCCCCTGAGATTCGGTGACAGGCACACGCTGTACGCGGTGGACGCCACCCTCGAACTTGAAAATGCTCCACGCTCCGTCTCGGGAGGGCTGCTTCGAACGAATTGACAAGGTTATATCCTTGACACCGCCAAGATCAGACTCTGAGAGATCGAGTACTTCGGTAATGAAACCGTGCTTCTCGGCAAAGCGCTGGTACATCCGCACCAGCTCTCCTGCAAAGAGTGCAGCTTCTTCGCCGCCAGCTCCGGCTTTAACCTCCATAACAATATCCTCAGAGTCATGGGGGTCGCGCGGAGCCAGGAGATCGGCCAGCTGCTCCTCCAATTGCACGATTGTGCCCTCTAATTCTTCGGCTTCAGCCTTGAATTCGGCATCCTCGTGCGCCATTGATGCTGCGGCTTCATGATCTTCGCGAGCCTGAACCAGTTTCCGATTGACATTCATGATTGGCTGCAACTCTGAATAGCGCTTCGAGAGTTTCCTAAATAAAGCCTGATCATTCATGGTCTCGGGATCAGACATCTGTGCCTCGATGCCCTGATACTCCGAGACGATATCGTCAACGGCTGAAACGTGTGTTGCCACCAGTTACTCCTGTTCGTTATCAGCAGACATAATTGACGAGGAAGCGATCTGCATCATGAACTCGCGATTACTCTTCGTCTTTTTCAGCTGCTTGATCAATAGATCAATAGCCTGCTGATTATCCAATGCCGAAAGGATTCGGCGCAGCTTGTGCATCAGGCGGGCTTCTTCAGGAGCGAGAAGCAACTCATCCTTACGTGTACCAGAAGGATTAACATCCACTGCTGGGAATACGCGACGCTCTGCAATTTTGCGATCCAGCTTCAGTTCGGCGTTGCCGGTGCCCTTGAATTCCTCAAAGATCACGTTGTCACCCGCGGAACCGGTTTCCACCATGGCCGTAGCGATGATCGTTAACGAGCCGCCATTTTCGATATTACGAGCCGCTCCGAGGAAGCGCTTCGGCGGATATAGAGCGTTGGAGTCCACACCACCGGAGAGAATACGACCAGAAGCCGGTGAGGAGTTGTTGTAGGCGCGGCCCAACCTCGTAATAGAGTCGAGTAGAACCACCACGTCTTGACCCTGCTCCACTAGACGCTTGGCTCGCTCAATGGCTAATTCGGCCACCGCGGTGTGCTCTGATGGCGGACGGTCGAATGTCGAGGAAATGACCTCGCCTTTTACGCTACGCTGCATATCGGTGACTTCTTCAGGCCGTTCGTCTACAAGCACCACCATGAGATAGCACTCAGGGTTATTTGTGGCGATGGCATTGGCAATATTCTGCATAACCGTGGTCTTACCGGCCTTCGGGGGCGATACGATAAGGGCTCGCTGCCCCTTGCCAATAGGCATGATCAAGTCAATAACGCGGGTTGTGAGAATATTTTGCTCGGTCTCCAAACGCAAGCGCTGGTTTGGATACAGTGGAGTCAGCGAGTTGAAGGCGGGGCGGGCTTTAGCCTCTTCTACCGTCATGCCGTTGACGGAATCAACGCGAACGAGAGGGTTATATTTCTGGCGATTGCGACCGCGCCCATAGTTACCGCGATTGTCGTTATTCCCGCCCACACGGACACCACCGACAATATAGTCACCGGATCGCAGCCCTAAGCGGCGGATCATCTGGTTATTAACGTAGACGTCCGCTGGCCCTGCATGATAGCTCGAGGTTCGTACAAAAGCGATATTGGAATCGACAATATCGAGAATTCCTGCAGCTTCCTGAATATTTTCTTCTTTGGCTTCGCGCTCATCCTGATTGTCGCGGCTGTCGCGGTTATCACGGCCGTCCCGTCCACGTCGCCCTCGGCGGCCACGACGCTCCCCCCGACGATCTCCCCGATGGGAGCGATTGTCCTGAGAATCGTCATCGGATGCGGAATCGGTCTGTTCTGAGTTGTCGTTCTGCGGAGCCGACTCATCGGCACCATCGTGACTATGTCGTCCTCGACCCCTCTCGTCGCGGCGGGAGCGGTTCCGCCGCGCGCGACGTGCAGCCGAGCGGGATTCGTAGCGGTTATCACCATCACGCTCATCCTCTGAGCCCGCATCTCTGGATTCTGTATCCTCGTGCTGATTATCGCCCTCTTCGCCGTCCTGATGGCGCCGCTGAGTACGCTGCTTAGGCTGCGAGCTCTCGTCGCCCTCGGCCGAAGCGGAGTCGGCCGAACTGTGCTTAGTCACCCGCCGACGACGTGGGCGCTTGTCGGTAGTGTCAGTTTCTTGATTGTCAGCAACTGGGCGATTGTCACTGGGGGTAGATTCAGCCCGGGCTGGAGCGTGGTCGGCGTTGTTGATGGCGGCTATTAAATCGCCCTTACGCAGGGCGGAAATTCCTTTAAGACCGAGATCGGCTGCCATTTTCCGCAGCTCAGGTAGGCGCAGAGCTGCGAGATTTCGCGGTGCGCCTTGATCTGTTGTAGTCACAGATGTCCTTTCAGTTTCACTGTGCTCGTTGCTAGCTGTGAGGTTGGGGTATATCAGCCATCGATGGCCATTGGGGCGCTGAATGCCGATGCGGCAAGGCATCGTGACAGCGACGCCCTTCAATGGAAGACCATGAAATGCGGAGCAAGTCCTACTATGTATGTGGATGAACAAACTGAGCAATCTTTAGTCACAGAATTTGCAGGCTTCTCCCGTTTGAGCGAAATTCAACGCGCACAACCTCTGGTGCAAATAGTGCGGACGCGGGGGAGGCAAAGATTGGTATGTTCGTTCGTTAGTCTAGCTCAATCTGCGCGAATATGAAAAATGGCCGTATGAGAACTCTCTTCTCCCCTCACGGCATTCAGCTAATAAGGTGGCGAGTTCGCTTACGGTCCTAGCGAACTGATTGCTACGCTTATACTCATGCTTTCTACCATGCAGGAAGTCCCTCTTAATATTTCTCGCATTCTGGATTACGGTGCGCGCGCATTCGGGCCTACGCTCATTAAAACGTGGGAATCTGGGGAGGAATTTACAAGCACCTACCGTGAACTGGCTGCGCGAGCGGCCGCGCTCGCGCATGCCCTCGCCGATGAGTTGGAAATCAAACCCTCCCATCGGGTGGGCACCTTCATGTTTAATTGCACTGAGCACCTGGAGACCCTTTTTGCTGTGACCTGTATGGGGGCAGTATTTAATCCTCTGAACAAGCAGCTACTGAATGCGCAGATTGCTCATATCATCAATCTTGCGGAAGATCAGGTTATTATCGCCGATCAGCGCCTGGCAAAACAATTGGGTGAGGTCCTATCGACGGGGTGCCCGAGCGTTCGGGCAGTGATTTTCATCGGTCGCACCAATCCGCAGGCGGCTTCACGCTATATACCTTCAGGCATTACCACCTTTTCTTATGAGGCCCTCCTCGACGGGCGGCGTTCGACCTATCCGTGGCCCCTACTGCCGGAAAATGCTGCAGCAGCACTCTGTTATTCCACTGGCACTACTGGCGAGCCGAAGGGCGTAGTGTATTCCCAGCGCTCTTTGTATTTGAAAGCGATCAGTTTGCGCACCTCCGACTCCTTGGGAATTTCGCATGGACGAACCTTTCTGTGCTGCGTCCCGATTTATCACACACTTTCGTGGTGCGTGCCCATCGCCGCAGTCATGTCTGGGGCACCCCTAGTATTTCCAGGGGCTGATTTAACACCACGATCCCTAGCAGAGCTCATAGAAACCACCTCTCCGCAGGCTGCAAATGGAGTTCCGTCCATCTGGATTCAGGTCGTGATGTACTATCTGGCGCACCCACCAAATAATATTTCGCTGCGGGAGATTTTTTCTGGTGGTTCCCCCGTTCCACCGGCGCTGATGGATTTATGGCGCAATAACTTCGGCATTGATCTCGTTCAAATCTGGGGCATGACCGAAACCTCTGGTGTCACCACGGTGGCCCGTCCGCCTACTGGACTATCACCCGATGCCGAACGTTCCTACCGGATCACCCAAGGTCGTTTCCCCGCCGCCGTTGACTATCGTGTGGTCAACGATGGCCGGGTGGTCAATAGCACGGAGCGCCACGATGGTGAGATTCAGGTTAGGGGTACGTGGATTACCGGTTCTTATTATCACTCCTCGAACGAAGGCTCAGCAGTCAGCGATCACCCGTCAGACCCCTCTAAAGCCGATAATTATGCGCAACAGTTCACTGAAGATGGGTGGCTTCGCACAGGTGATGTCGGCACGGTTACTGCTGATGGTTTCCTCATTCTTAACGACCGCGCCCGAGATGTCATCCGTTCCGGAGGAGAATGGATTTACTCCAGCCTCTTGGAAAATGAAATCATGTCCGCACCTGAAGTTGTTGAGTGCGCCGTTATTGGAAACCACGACCGCACCTGGGGTGAGCGTCCGCTAGCAATTACCAAATTGGTTGCTGATGTCGATGCTACCTTTGAGACCGCAGATAAATTACGCGATCACCTACGCGAAACGTTCCCTTCGTGGATGCTTCCTGAGTACTGGGCCTTTGTCGAAAATATTGCTAAAACCTCAGTAGGAAAATTCGACAAGATCGAACTCAGAGCTACCGCGGCCCGCGGCGATCTCGACATCATTAAACTACCCGGACCGGGCAGCTCCCGAGTTCGTTAAGCTATGACCTTGGTGCTCACTCCACCAGCAATTTCTAGAGTGAGAACTTGTAATCCCGCGGCTACAGCTTCATCGATGAGCGACTGGTCGACCCAGGTGGTTCCTAACACCATACAGGTGGGGCCAGCACCGGAAAGGTAAGCTGCATAGCCCTTGTCCCGCAACCGCTCAATCCATGAGGCAGTCTGCTCTAAGACCGCGGCACGATAAGGTTGATGCAGCACGTCTTCTGTGGCGCTCTGCAGGTGCTCGGGATGCTCGTTTAAGGCGGCGACCATTAAAGCTGCACGCGAAATATTAAAGCGGGCATCTAGGTGAGAAATGCTTGCGGGTAAGACTTTACGCACCTCATGTGTGGAGGCGTGGCAACTTGGTACAAAAGCCGTAGCCTTGAGGTCGGGATGAACCGGAGTGGTGACCGCCTGGTAGCGCTTACTTTCACCAGCAGTTGACCATGAAATAATGGCGCCACCGAAAAGAGAAGCTGCGGCGTTATCGGGGTGACCTTCAAATTCAGAGGCTAATTGTAAAAGGGTAGCAGAATCGAGTGCATCACCAGTTAATGCTTGAGCTAAAGCCACTCCCGCAACCGCGGCTGCGGCCGAGGAACCAAGGCCTCTAGAATGCGGGATCCTATTGTGGCAGATGATTTTCAAACCCGCAACCGTTATCCCAGCTGCCGACAGTCCAGCCTCAAGGGCACGGTAAACGAGGTGGGAGCTATCGCGGGGAACTTCCCCAGCCCCCTCGCCATGAACCTCAATATCTAGTCCCGCATCGGTCGTTATAACCTCTACCGTGTCGTAAAGTCCAAGCGCGAGACCAAGAGAATCGAAACCTGCGCCCAAGTTGGCCGTTGATGCAGGCACCGAGCAGGTAATATGACGACCAGGTTGAAGTTGGTGGCTCATTTACTCTCCTGCAAAACGTAGTACGGAGTTTACCGATAGACAGGTATCGGATTCTTCGAGGGCTGAAACCATCGAGGCTAGCGACCGTTCTTTGGCGGTATGGGTAACGAGGATGAGGCGAGCTTCACCGTGGTGATCTTCTTGGCGCACCGTGCGCAAGGATATACCCTGGTCAGCGCAGATCTGTGTGATCTCAGCCAGCACACCCACCCTATCAATAACCTTCATATCGATGTGGTACCTGGTTGGGACATCTCCAAAGTCAGCGATCGGCAAATCAGCATACGTGGATTCACCAGGAGCTCGGCCACCGAATACTTTATTACGCGCGGCGCCCACAATATCGCCTAGAACCGCGGAGGCGGTGGGGTTACCACCAGCACCATTTCCGTAAAACATTAGGCGACCAGCAGCTTCCGCTTCAACGAAGATCGCATTAAAGCTCTTACTCACGCTAGCCAAAGGGTGATCCCGTGGAATTAAGGTAGGGTGAACACGAGCGGAAACAGAGCGTTGACCTCTATCGTTGGTCAAGCGCTCGCAAATAGCCAGTAGTTTAATGGTATAACCAGCTGCTCGAGCGGCCTTGATATCATCCGAAGTAATCGCTGAGATGCCCTCGCAGTATACATCCGACGCTGTCACTCTCGTGTGGAAGGCTAGAGATGCAAGAATGGCGGCCTTGGATGCAGCATCGTATCCCTCAACATCGGCGGTGGGATCTGCTTCTGCATAGCCCAAGCGCATGGCTTCGGCGAGCACATCCTCATATTCGGCACCGGCGGAATCCATCGCATCCAATATGAAGTTGGTAGTCCCATTGACGATTCCGGCCACTGATTCGATCTGATCACCTGCAAGGGAACGCCGGAGTGGACCAACCACTGGGATAGCAGCGGCAACTGCCGCCTCAAAATAAAGATCCACCCCCGCGGAATCCGCAGCCTCGGATAGCTCTGCTGAATGAGCGGCCACCAGTGCTTTATTGGCCGTGACCACGGACTTACCGGCACGTAGGGCTTTAAGGACTAACTCACGTGGATATTCGATACCGCCGATAACTTCGACAACGAGATCGACGTCGTCACGCTCAATCAGGGAGGCGGCATCGTCGGTAAGAACACCCAGTTCGGCGGCAAGACTCGAGGTGTGCTTCTCTTTGTTGGCCACTGCAACACCGCGAACCTCGAGGGGGCCGCCTGCCCGGTGGGCAAATTCTTCAGCATTTTCAACCATGAGCCGAAGTACCTGTGAACCCACGGTTCCATTGCCCAAGATGGCCACACCCACGGGTGAATTCTCTCCCTTACCATGCCTGAAATTGCTTGCCGGATGGGTTTCGCTCATAGTAACTCCCGTTATCAAATAAAAAGTTATGGCATTTAAGTCGCGAAATCTCTCGCTACCTCTTTAAACCTATTGCCAAATTCTAAACCATAGACCGCACACCATGAATTCTTCATGCGGAAGTGTTGTCGTTCTCTTCAAGGTTGAGGAAATCCTCGATGGTCTCGCGACGCACCATTAATTGCGCTTGGCCATCTTTGACCGAAACAATTGCCGGGCGCATGAGCATATTGTATCGACTGCTCATCGAATAACAGTAGGCGCCCGTAGCAGCAGTGGCGACCAAATCTCCCCGAGCAATATCGGTAGGAATCTGCGCATGGTTGACCACGATATCCCCGGATTCGCAGTGCGAACCCACCACTCGAGCATCCACTGTCGGCGCTGAACTGAAGCCGTCCACCTTGCGTATATCGTAGATAGCCTCATAGAGTGCCGGGCGGATATTATCGCTCATCCCCCCATCCACCGAGATATAGCGGCGCGAATATCCCCCATCCAAGCTCACATCTTTTACTGTGCCCACCGTATAGAGGGTCACTGTAGATGGGCCGGCAATTGCCCGTCCTGGTTCTACCATCACAAAAGGCATGGGTACGTCTTCGCGGTGGGCGTAATCAGCGACGCGACGCAACAGATCTTTAGCTACTGCGTCAACATCGAGGGCAGTTTCGGATTCCGTATAAGCAATACCGTAGCCCCCACCAAGGTCGAGAATTGAGAAATCTCGACCCACAGACAGCTCCTTTAAAATCCTTCCATACAGTTTAAGCACCCGCTCAGCAGCAAGCGAGAAGCCTTCAGCATCAAAAACCTGAGAGCCGACGTGGCAGTGAAGACCGACGAGATTTAAGTTTTCTAATTCAACAATTCTGCGAGCAGCACGGTACGCAGAGCCTGAGTAAAGCGAGAATCCAAATTTCTGGTCCTCGTGGGCAGTGGCAATGAACTCGTGTGTATGAGCATCGATACCTGGTTTAACCCGCACCATAACATCTTGAACCTTGTCCAAGGACGCAGCTATGTCCTGCAGTTCTTCAATTTCCTGATGGGAATCTACTATCACATGACCGATGTCGTTGGCGACAATATCACCAAGAAAAGCAGCGTCTTTGTTATTACCATGGGCTGCGATAAGTGCGGGCGGAAAACCGGCGCGCAGAGCAACCTGCAATTCTCCGTGCGAAGCGATGTCGAGGGCGAGACCTTCGCTTGCCACCCATTGGGCGATACGGGTAGTAAGAAATGCTTTGGCTGCATAGTGCACGTGTTCTCCGCCCCCGAATGCCTTGGCCATATCGCGGCACCTCGAGCGGAAGTCGTCTTCATCAACAACGAAGGTGGGGGTTCCAAATTCAGCGGCAATCGCTGCAAGTGGCACACCCGCGATCGTGACACCACCATCGGCTGATCGGCACGCATTGCGGGGCCATATATGGGCGGGGAGATCATTAAAATTCACGCGTTCATCATCTTCCGGTCAAATATTAAAAGGAGCCCACGAGGCAGGACACCCCGTGGGCTTGAAAGTGGCACTGCTTCTACATCCGCTCTGGCGCACGAACGCCGAGAAGGTTCAAGGCATTGGCTAAGACCTGTTGGCTGGCCATTGCTAAAGCGAGGCGCGCGGTGTGGATGTCAGCAGCTTCCTCCCCTACTTTTGGCAGAATCTGACAGTTATCGTAGAAACGGTGGAAAGTACCTGCCAAAACTTCGCTATAGCGCGCAATACGGTGCGGTTCTCGCAATTCACAGGCGGCCTGCACCACAGCAGGGAACTCTCCGAGCGTGCGGATGAGTTCTCCCTCCCGCTCGTGCTTGAGTAACGAGAAGTCTGGGTTTATGGCTTCAATGCCGAGCTCTGCGGCCTTACGGCTCAATGAGCACAGGCGGGCGTGACCGTATTGCACATAATAAACGGGATTATCAGAGGATTGAGACTGCCATATCTCAAGATCAATGTCGAGGGTTGAATCCACTGATGAGCGGATCATCGCATAGCGGGCACCATCGATACCTATAGCGGCTACAAGATCGTCGAGAGTAATCACGGTACCGGCACGCTTGGACATTCTTACCGCGTTGCCGTCGCGCACGAGATTCACCATCTGACCAATGAGAACTTCTACCCGCTCAGGAGCGTAGCCTAGAGCGGCGGCAGCGGCCCTGAGTCTCGAGATATAACCGTGGTGATCGGCGCCCAACATATAGATGGCAATGTCATGGCCGCGTTCAAATTTATCCCTGACATAGGCGATATCGCCGGCAATATAGGCTGCGTCTCCGTCCGATTTGATAACAACGCGATCTTTGTCGTCGCCATAGTCAGTGGAACGCAGCCACCATGCGCCATCCTTTTCGTACAGGTTGCCGTTTTCTTTTAAGGCTGCAATAGCTTGGTCAACCGCGCCGGACTCGAAAAGCGAATTCTCGTGGAAGAATATATCGAAGGTGGTGCCAAATTCACGAAGTGAGGATTTAATATGACTAAACATCATATCAACTCCGTGGCTGCGGAAAATTTCGCGCATTACCTCATCGTCTTGATTGAGTGCATCTGGGTGAGCGGAGGTAATTTCTGCTGCAATCTCGGTTATATATTCTCCCCCATAGCCATCCTCTGGCGTAGGCTCGCCCTTGGCTGCAGCGAGCAGGGAATTGACAAATCGGTCGATCTGTCGCCCGTGATCATTGAAATAGTATTCGCGAGTCACATCAGCCCCGCTAAAGCTCATTATTCGCCCCAGCGAATCACCGACGGCAGCCCACCGAGTTCCGCCTAAGTGGATGGGACCAGTAGGGTTAGCCGATACGAACTCCAAGTTAATCTTTTTGCCAGCGAGGACATCGCCGGCCCCATACTGGGCTCCCAGCTTAAGGATCTGCGCGATAATCGCCCCCTGGGCTGCAGCTTGCAATGTGATATTGATAAAGCCAGGTCCAGCGATTTCGCAGGATTCGATGCCGTCGATGACGTTGAGGGCTTGCGCAAGTAGGTGACCCAATTCGCGCGGGTTCATTCCGACTTTTTTGGCTACCTGCAAGGCAATATTGGTGGCGTAATCACCATGCTCAGGATTGCGAGGGCGTTCCACGACAACAGTTTCAGGCAATACCGAAGTATCGAGCTGTTTCTCGGAGAGTACTTGGTACGCCGTGGAGGTGATGAGTTGTGAGAGTTCTGCAGGTGTCATAGGCAGTGAGTTTAGCGTATCTACTTTTCGGCAGTCACATCACATGCTGTTGAAAAAAGACATGTCAGCGAGCGCTTCGATTACTGGGTTGTGTTCCCCTTGGCTGCATAGATGGGTCCCCCGATTTCTCTCCACCTCTTATTCAAGACGCCCACCGCCACCCCGCTACCCCCTTGAATTCTTAGCCAAAACGACTCTCAACAGGTTTAACTGCTGGTTTTCAAGGAAACGGGGGTAATTTTCGACGATTTTCAACAGGCCGAAAAACCCCCACGAGGCCCACATCAGACACTGCGGGGGGTTAAGCTGTTAGCGGAGCACATAGGTAGGGGTGTCATCATCTTTCTTCGGCAGCGCAGCTTCAGGCTTCACCGATTGAAAGGTCATGCTGCTCTCTCCCTATCTGCACGAGAAGACCATAAATCCAGTCCACCATGCAACCTTGACGCTCGCCTGAGGGGTTTATGATCGCGGTGGGCGTTATGGTTGCGCCTCGGGATATAACTAGGGCGCAACTCTTCATAAAAATATTGACAATACTATCCAGTCAAAGGAGTTGCAGTGAACCAATTTACCGCTGTGACCGATGCAGTTGGCGGTAGCCTCGGCCTATCAGCCTTAGTGGGCACCCTACCCTTACTCGCATTCTTCGTCATGCTCATCGGTGTAAAAACAAGCGCCCATGTTTCCGCTGCCGTGGCTACCCTCACGGCTATCGTGGTGGCAGTCTTAGGCTTTAATATGCCCATCGACCTCGCACTAAGCGCCACCCTGCGCGGTGCGCTCTTCGGGCTATTACCCATTGTCTGGGTTATCGTGATGGCTATTTGGTTTTACCAGATCACGGTGGCATCGGGCCGATTTGAGGATCTCCGCCGCACCTTCGATAAGCTAGGCGACGGCGATGTCCGCATCCAGGCTATTCTTATCGCCTTCTGCTTCGGCGGCTTGCTCGAAGCCCTGGCGGGCTTTGGTGCACCAGTGGCCATCACGGCCACCATGATTTTGGCTCTCGGTATTAAACCGCTCAAGGCTGCCACCGTGGTCCTCTTGGCTAATACCGCTCCCGTGGCCTTCGGCGCCGTGGCCATCCCCATCACCACGGCGGGCGCTGTGGGCGGTCGCACCCTCGAACAAACCGAGAATATTGCGGCTATTGTGGGTCACCAGGCCCCACTCATCGCGGTTTTTGTGCCGGCTATCTTGCTCATCATTTTGGACGGATTCAAGGGACTCAAGGAGGCGTGGGTACCAGCGTTTGTTATTGGTTTCGCTTTCGCCATTGCCCAGTGGGCTACCTCGAATTTCTTCGCCTACCAGCTCACCGATGTGGTAGCTTGTATCGTTTCGCTTGGTGCCGCCTTTGTCTTCCTTCGTTTCTGGGATCCCCGGGGCGTGGACGAGATGCGTAAGCGCATGGAGCTCCCTCCGGCCGCAACCTCCGAGGAGCTACCTCCAATGCGCGTGTGGATGGCTTTATTGCCATATGCCGTGGTGACAGTCGTCTTCGGTGTTGCCAACTTGGGTAGTACCATTCCTGACCTCCTCAAGGCTCCAAAGATCTCCTTCGATTGGCCACTTCTGGCTGATCGCCTTGTCACCGCTGATGGCGATCCAGTGAATTCCAGCTATACCTTGTTGCTCATTCACAACCCCGGTTCCCTCCTGCTCATCTCGGGTCTCATCGTGGCAGTTATCTACGCAATCTTCACGGAGAACGGCCGTTATAAGCTAACAGCCGGAGAAGTGGTCAACGAATTCACTTCAACTGCTTATCGTATGCGCTGGTCCGCCCTGACCATCACCTTGGTTCTTGGGCTAGCTTATGTTATGAATTACTCTGGTCAAACGGTGGCTATCGGCCAGTTCGTCGCATCGCTCGGCGGCGCATATGCTTTCTTGGCTCCGTCTCTAGGTTGGGTGGGAACCGCCGTAACGGGTTCAGATACCTCGGCTAATGCACTCTTCTCTAAGATGCAGGTGACCGCTGCTAATACTGCTGGCATTAATCCCGACCTTATGCTCGCTGCCAACACCTCGGGCGGCGTAGTGGGCAAGATGGTTTCACCTCAGTCCTTGGCAATTGCCGCTACAGCGGTGAAGATGGAAGGTCGCGAGTCTGAAATTTTCAAAGCCGTTGTCTGGTGGTCCCTGGGTATGCTTTTTGTTGTATGCTCCTTGGTCTTCCTCCAAACTAACGTTCTTAGCTTCATGGCCCCCATCGTGCCGTAGTGGCTTTCCGCCTCTACGGAATAAGGGTTTAGCCCGCTAGATCTCGCATGATCTCGCAAGGTCTCCACACCCACTTGCTCCCCCATATAAGGGGGAGTAAGTGGGTGCTTTTTATTGACAACTGTTCCCCTTTTTATGCGGCTTACCACCCGCAACGATTCAAGCGGGAACTGACAATATCGGAAAGTAAGCGCTCAGTACCGTTCTTACCTTAACCTAAGTTAGGTTAGCCTTTTTGAAACACTAGTGTTTCTTATATATTGGCAGCTAGGTCGCTATTTTAGTGCTAGTTTTGGTTAGATTAACTAAGGGTGATCAGGTAGGGTAAAAGGTAGCTATTTTCGCGTCTCACGCTTTCTCTAACCCAAGGATTACTCGCAATTTTCGGGCCACAGATGCGTCACCCTCGGGTGGAGCTTTGAACTAAGCGCGGCGTGAATATCTAACTTCCACAAGACAGGAGTAGTACCACATGAGAGTTGCGCTCTTCTCTACATGCATCGGTGACGCCATGTTCCCCGATGCTTCGAAGGCCACCGCTTTGCTTCTATCCCGCTTGGGCCATGAAGTCGTTTTCCCCAAGGCCCAAACCTGCTGCGGTCAGATGCACGTCAATACCGGTTACCAACGCGAAGCGATTGGCCAAGTAAAGAACTACGTAGACGCCTTCGAGGATTCCTCCATCGACTATGTCGTTTCCCCTTCTGGCTCTTGCGTTACCGCCGTCCGCGATGATCACGAGCACTTGGCTAAACGCTATGGCACCGCCTCTCTAGTTGATGGCGCCAAGAAGTGCGCTCAAAAGACCCTCGACCTCCCCGAATTTCTGATCGATGTCGCAGGTGTGGAGAATGTCGGCGCCTTCTTCCCTCACAAGGTGACCTACCACCCCAGCTGCCACGGCTTGCGCTTTCTCAAACTTGGCGACCGCCCATACCGCTTATTGCAGCATGTCGAAGGCCTGGAGCTTATCGATTTGCCTAATAAGGAAGAATGCTGCGGATTCGGTGGCACTTTCTCGCTTAAGAACGCGGAAACTTCCGCTGCGATGGTTTCGGATAAATGCCGTAATATTCAGATAACGGGAGCAGAATTCGTTACTGGTGGCGATTCATCCTGCTTAATGAATATCGCCGGTTCCCTTTCCCGTCAGCATGTTGGCATCCGCGCTATTCATATCGCGGAAATTCTTGCATCCACTAAAGATCACGAGTGGAGCCCCACGTCGGCCGCTTATTCCAAGGAGGCAATGCTGTGAGCATTAATCTCGGCACCCCACCCATGCCACCCTACGCAACAGCACCGTCGATGTTGCGTGGCGATGATTCCTTCCCACATAAAGCCCATGATGGGCTCAATAATGTTACCCAGCGGCGTAATCTCACCAAGGCCACCACGCATATTAGGAATAAGCGCCACGAGGTCATCTCTGAAATTGATGACTGGGAAGCGCTGCGTGAAGCAGGATCCACGACCAAGCGTTATGTCCAGGCGCATCTTCCCGAGCTGCTCGAGCAGTTCGAGGAAGCAGTCACTGCCCGCGGCGGTCACGTCCATTGGGCGCGCGATGCCGCCGAGGCTGGCAAGATCGTGCTCGACTTAGTGAAGGAGCAAAATGTCGATCGCGTCGTGAAAATTAAATCTATGGCTACCCAAGAGATTGCTCTTAATGAACAGCTCGAGGAAGCTGGTATTTTTGCTCAAGAAACTGACCTCGCTGAGCTGATTGTGCAGTTAGGAGAGGATCGCCCCTCCCACATTCTGGTGCCTGCTATTCACCGCAACCGAGCCGAGATTCGCTCTATATTCCTGAAGAAGATGAGTCATATCGACGAATCGATTAGCTCCGATCCCCCGGAGCTGGCAGAGGCTGCTCGCGTATACCTACGTGAACAGTTTATGGAAGCCAAGGTAGCTATTTCGGGCGCCAATTTTGGTATCGCGGAAACAGGGCACGTCACGATTGTGGAATCAGAGGGCAATGGCCGTATGTGCCTTACACTTCCGGAAACCCTCATTTCCGTGATGGGCATTGAGAAGATTTTGCCAACTTTCCGCGACTACGAGACCTTCTTGCAATTACTGCCGCGCTCTTCCACCGGCGAACGCATGAATCCCTATACTTCACTGTGGTCAGGGGTTACTGAAGGCGATGGCCCTCAGAACTTCCATCTAATTCTGCTCGATAACGGCCGCACTGCCGCAATGTCTGACGAACTCGGCCGCGAAGCTCTCAAGTGCATCCGTTGCTCAGCTTGTTTGAATGTCTGCCCCGTCTACGAGCGCGCCGGTGGACATGCTTATGGCTCCACATATCCTGGCCCCATCGGTGCTATTTTGTCACCGCAGCTAACTGGCATGGACACCTCCGACGATCCAAATAACTATCTCCCCTATGCCTCCTCACTGTGTGGTCGCTGTAATGAAGTGTGCCCGGTTAAAATCCCTATTGTGGAGACCCTCCTTGAACTGCGCCACCAGAAGGTGGAAAAGCACAAGCCACTCGTCGAAGGTGCACTTATGGGTGCTATGCAAATGACGTGGGGCTCTCCGACTCTGTGGAACCTTGCAACGCGTGTGGTCTTCATGGGGCGTATTCTCGGAGGTTTCAACGGCAAGATTACGCATCTACCATCCTTCCTTTCTGGTTGGACCGATATTCGCGATACCGCGGTGCCACCAAAGAAATCTTTCCGACAGTGGTTCGAATCTGATGAGGCGCAGCAGCTGCTCACTGACGCCCGCCACGACGGTCTTCCCACCAATAAGCTCAACGAGGGCGAGGAGAATTAATAATGGATGCCAAGACTGAGATGCTCACCCGTATTCGGAATGCGCACAAGCTCTCCAATATGCCCGACGAGGTTGAGATTGTCCGCGAATACAACGAGAACGAGACCGAGAAGTATTCACGGGAAGAACTCAAGGACATTCTTATCGATCGCCTCCTGGACTACAAGGCTATCGTGGAAGAAAGCACCGCTGAGGGACTAGGGAATAAGATTTCCGAAATCCTTAATGCTCGCGAAGCGCGTACTGTTCGCTATGCTCCTGGTCTCGATAGTGGTCTCTTCGACTCATTTAATGGTCACGCATCTCCCGACGACAACTCTGTGGATCCGCGCACCCTCAATGAGGTTGACGCTATCGTGACTGATTCTCATGTTTCGTCGGCTCAAACTGGAACCATTTGTCTGGAGTCCAATGACCGCTGTGGTCGTCGTGCCCTCACTTTAGTGCCCGACTGCCACGTTGTGATTGTGCATATGGATTCGGTAGTTTACGGAATTCCGGAAATGATCGCCCGGTTGGGTCGCACTCGACCGATCACCATGATCTCTGGGCCTTCAGCCACCTCGGATATCGAGCTCAGCCGTGTTGAAGGTGTGCACGGCCCGCGTACTCTCATCTGTGTTTTAGTGGATGGCTAAAAATTCCTAGTGGGAGCGGCGAAGATACCCGGCCTCGCCGCTCTTTTTTAGTTTGACCTCTAAGGTGCTAAAGTAAGTCGCGTTGTTCTTTATAGAATGAGAACTTCTTGGCCCCCGTAGCTCAGTGGATAGAGCGCTGGTTTCCGGTACCAAAGGTCGCAGGTTCGACTCCTGTCGGGGGCACTATATAAATAGGTCCCTCTCCAGATGAAGTGGAGAGGGACCTATTCGCTATCTTAGCCCCGTGGCGTCATAAGAAACCACGCCAGGAAATAAAGGAGCAGTTGCGGGCCAGGCAGCATCATGGAGAGCAAGAATATCAACCGCAGCAACGTGATATTGACACCGTAGGTTTCCCCGATACCCGCCAACACTCCCCCAGCGATTCCCTGAGTCCGCGAACGGTGGACCTGCCGTTGGTACCACGGGACAGAAGGGTCGCCATAGGGCGTCGAATAAAATTCCATCGAAGTCTCCTTAATTGTGATGTGATCCTTCTATTATGCCTTTTCACAACAACTGTAGGTATCAGGGATCCCCCTGAATAAACCCTGAATTCACACTGCTGGTGAATCGATATCAGGAGCAGAGAGATCTTGATCTTGAATATTCTGGAGATATATTTCTACCGCTGCCATCAATTCGGGTGTGATGGTGTCGAAAATCAATGATCGCACCGTATTTACATGGGTCGGGGCCGCTTCCACCAGACGCTTCTTTCCTTCGGCACTGAGGCTGATATGGATGCCTCGTGCATCACCGGAACACTTACTTTTAGCTACGAGACCGCGCTTCTCCATGCGAGTTACCTGGTGCGACGTCCGGGAGCGATCCCACTCCAGATTGGCGCACAAATCGCGCAGACGCAGCATCTCATCCGGAGCTTCCGATAGGCATACGAGGACGGCGAATTCGCTACTGGTGAGCTTGTGTTCATTGTGCAGTACTTGCTCATTAGTATTCTGTACCTTCCGCACGGTGCTTAGTAGGAGGCGCCAAAATACCTGCTCTTCGTCGGTCAACCAGCGGGGAGTACTCATAAAGCCCATGATAACCGCATAATTTTCTTTTGGGAAACGTCACGGTCTCTACTTGTAAAATTGTCCTTGCGGAATTTTTAAAGCCTGTTACTATTTTTTGAGCAAAGCGAGAGGTCTTTCATCGCACTGGGTAACACCCTGGTAGCGCGAGGGAACACAGGTTAGGACGAAAATTTGCTGAGTTTTAGCGAGCTGGTTGAACACTGCCGCCATAGCGTCCAGACGCGTGGCATCTGTTGATCCGAGTACATCGTCAAAAAATACTGGGATTGACTGCTCGCTCACCAGGGAGGCAACGGCAAGCCTCGATAGGATATTCAGCTGCTCTTTTGCCCCACCTGAGAGTTCGCCCTGTTCTACGCGAACTCCACCCATTCCGGTACGCGCGAGCACTTGGAGCTTTTCGCTCAACTCAAAATTCACATCAGGCCCCCATACAATCCGTGCTAAGGAATTGAGTTTTTGGGCAAAGGGGAGGGCATAGCGCTCTCGGGCCAATTTCTGGTGTGAAAGTAGTATCTGATAAAGGAGCTTTGCCGCTGCTGCCCGGCTCTCTATCGCCTCAAGTTTACGCTCCGCCTGACTTAGATGATCGCAGGCTAGGTCGTAGTCTGTGCCGGCCCCATCGGCTTGTTCGATATAGCCGGCCATGCGGGCGATTTCCTGCTCGGCTCGTCTTAATGATTCTTTGGTGTTGGTCACTTTCGCTTGCGCAACTTCCAGTGCTCTTTTTTTATTCTCGATATCCAAGAGATCGAGTTGCTTTTTGGCTGCTTCCCATTTCTGACGGGTTTTCTCCACCATCGTCTCCGCAGATTCTCGTTGCTGATCTAAGACCAAAGAACTCACTTCGGCTTCGGCGCTTTCTAGATACAGTTCCTCTCGCTGCAAAACAGCTTCTTTGGCGCTAATAGTACTACTGAGCGATTGCAGGAGTTGAGCTTGCGGGGAGTTCTCACTATCGGTGATCTGAGCGTCAAGGCACTCTCGCTCTTCTTCTTTTTCTTCTTTTGATTTCTCTAGAAGATGGAGCTCAGCGCTTAGATCGGCCGAGCTATCCTCATCCTCGTCCTGAGGTGCTGCAGCGATGAGCTGCGATAACTCTGCGTGGGTGCGCTCCTTGGTTAATTCCTTCAGTGTGCTGCGGTAGCTGACTATACTACGGGTTGCTTCTTGCCCTGCATGGAATATCTCACGTGCCTGTTCGATAGTTTCGACACCGGCAGCGTCTTTTAACTCCTGCCATTTGGCCTCCGAATCGTCTCGCTCGCGTTGCACCGAACCGGCGCCTGGAGTGATCTCTGCGGTAATATCACCAATCTCGAGTGTTAAGGGTTTGGTGATTAAGTAGTCTCTACGCTCCCGACCAACTGCTACATCCTGTCCGTCGACTAGAAGCTCGGTGTCGGAACGGGCTGATAGGGATAGAACCGTCGATTGGGCTTCGGCCTTGATAGAAGCGGCATTGAAATTCTCCCACGCCTGCTCCAGTTGCTTAAGTACACTGTTCTCGATGTGGGGAACTTGTGCGAGACGGGCAATAGTTTCTTCGACTTCACGAATCTTTTCTAGGGTTTCTGTTGCCTCCCGAGCCAGTTCCCCAGCGGCCGTGCGTTCAATACGCTCCTTGAGAGTTTTTATCTCTTCCCGTAATTGCTTCAGTTGGTCAGTAAGATCGCCTCTGCGTGTTCTCAGCGCCTCAAGTTCCTCATGCTCTTTGTCGGCGGCCTGCGCTATGGGAATAATATCTTTGCGCAGTTGGGCCAGTTCCTGAGCAAGCTCTGCGCAAGCGGCTTGCAACTCTTGGCGCCTCTTGCACTCTCTTATACTGTGTTTTAAGGCTTCTTGTGCGCGCTCGAAGTCTTCTTTTAATCCCAGTAGCTTATTCTCAGCGGATTCGATCTCTGCAACCTGCTCTGCTAATTCGCTTACGTGATCATGGTACGTGGGCAGCGCTTTCTCCGATTCGGTGACGTGGCGCTGCTGTTTGTCATACTCAGCGATATAGGTGCTGAGATCTGAGAGTTTTTTCTTCTTGGCTTCGAAGTTTTGCTGAGCTTCTTGAACCGCCTGACGCGCATTTTTCACCTCGGTGGTTTCTCGCCCGGTTCTTTGGTAAAACCGTGAATACTCCTCGAAAGCTCTCTTAATCAATTCGTTTCCATGATCGGGAGAGGCATCCTCGTCCAGGTCAGCGCGTAAGGTGTCTTCTAATGGCTTAATATCAGCAAAGACCAGATCGTCGTCCATTTGGTCTTGTTGATTATAAAGTGCCCGAAAAAGTCCAGGATCGATATATCGCTGCTTGAGTTGTTCTAGTTGGTCCTCGGCGTCGTCCGCTGTATAGCTTCGGTTATCGACCTTCAGCTCAGTTTTGGGCGCTTTCAGATACTGCTTATATAGTTCGATCTTGTGCTCACCGAGGCGAAAATGCAGCCAAATTTCTGGAGCTTCATCCCGATCGAGAGGTTTGAGAGCCTTCACATTTTTGCTTTTTGAGGTTGCTTTCATATCCAATGCGATGCGGATAGCTTCAAGTATTGTGGATTTTCCTGCCTCATTATCTCCAGAGATCATAATAACGCCGGTGGCAGGGAGATCATCGAGAATGAGGTGATTGATACCGCGAATATTCTTGAGCTCAATTCGTTGGATGTCCATCGTGAATTCTCCTCTTAGGTCCTGTCCAGTCCGGCTTCAAGGCGCAGGAGCAATTTCAATGCCTCCTGAGCATGGGGATCTGTTGATTCTATGAGTTCCTCGAAAGCTTCACGGGCAAAACCGTCAAAACTAAGATCGTCCACATCATCGGCTGTGGGCTGAATAGCTAAGTCCATCAGGCGCGTCCGCGGAAATAGAGCTGCGAAAAGTACTGTTCGCTGAGCAAGTCCGTTCTCGAAGAATCTCATAGTACTAATATCAAGAGAGCCGGTGAGGGCATATTTGATAACCACTCGATCTTTATCTGGGAAGGCATCGAGGTAGGCAAAAAAATCTTCGACGTCCGCTCTGCTATACAGTTCGAAATGGGGTGCGATAAAGCGCCACGTGCCTACCGAAACTTCTACAGGTTTAACGGTACTTGTGTGGCCACTCTTTTCAATTTCGACGATCAGAGCATTTCCAGAGTTATATTCCCCCATCCCACTGGGTTCCTCTCTGAAATCCGTCACTTCGGGTGCGCCTGAATACCAAACTTTTCCGCTGGACCCCACCGACTGGGTGGAATGGGTATCACCAAGCGCAACATAATCAATGATCCCCTGTTCGAGAGCCTTGTCCACGGCAGCCAGATCAATAAGATCTGGGTTGACTTCATTAGAGCGCGCAAGCGCCTGTCCATGTCCCACCACAATTCGAATAGCCGAAGTGGGTAAAAGATCCTTCAACGCTTTAGCTACTAGATCCTGGCCTGCTCGCTTCGAGCGCAGCGGGGCTCCCACTAACTCGACGCCGGGGAGGACCTCTCGTAGCGAGTCATCGTCGAGGATATTTAAACCCTCGTATTCTTGCACACGGTGGAATATGCTATCCGCACTCAAAGGATCGTGATTTCCAGGTAGTAGATAGACTGGCACAGGGATATTCGCTAGCGCCTGCAGAGCGCGTTCTCGCACCCTGGCATTAATAGTATTATGCTCAAAAACGTCCCCTGCCACCACCATAAACGCGCACCCGTTGTCTGCAGCTATCTCACCGAGGCGCACTATGGCATCTTTGCGTGCCGCTTCAAAGCGGGGGCCTGCATCACCCTCGAGGAAAGCTCGGGTCATACCGATTTGAAAATCTGAGGTATGCAAGAATTTAACTGCCATTGTTCTTTCGGCCCCTCGCTCGCTGATTTTGTCGTTATTTTAATTTTAGAAGATTACTGAGACACATCATCGTCTGCGCGGATTAGATAATCGAAAATGTCTTCGATATCGCTTACTGCTCTTAATTCGTCCAAAGTACTGAAGCTGACCAATCGCATCGCTTGATGCAAAAGTGTGAGATCCGAGTCATCGAGAACAGAATGTACTTCCAACTCTGGGATAGGTGGCACAGGGCCTCCATGCCAAAATTCCTCTTGGTCGATAGTGGCATCTTTCGCCTTCTCTTGGGCAGCTATATGTGCGGCAGAGACTAGCAGCTCGTCGATTGCGGCAAACGAGAGTCCCCGCATCTTTAAGGCGACCTCAAACTCGCGCTCTATTTTCTCCTGGGCTTCATATGCAACCGCAACGAGATGCTTACATAGCGGCTTCAGGTCCGGGCAATCACACGAAAACCGGATGTCAAAAGGAGTGGCTCCAATTAAAAGATCTACCACCTCGTGAGGAAAGTCCCCGGCGCGCATCCGCTCGAGTGCGACGGGATTCTCCAGTAGGAGTTGAATAAGTTTTCTTTTTGCCTCTTCACCGAAGTAGGGCAAAGTTATGGCGCAATCGAATGGGAGATTTTGGGTACCCGCTACTGAACCGTATATAACCCCGTCCTTAAAATCGAGGCTCGCAACCTTACCTGCGCGCTGGTAGGACCGGCCTCGCTCTCCCCTCTTAGGTTCGGTTTTTTTCTCTACGAGTTCCACTATGCGCCTGGCTATTAAAGGGATGCGCTCGTGCTTTCGGTGCGAGCGCATCCCTTCGATACGTCGGATTTTCGCCGGCGATTGTCGTTCATCCTCGCCCGCTGAGCTGCGCTTTGCAGCATGAAAATTTGCGTAGATAATATTGTCGCGAGAAATATGCCTGTTCGGAGGTAGTGCTTGATTATCTGCCATTCTAGTCCTCCCTACTCAAACCATCGGACATGGTCCGATACTCTAGTAATTCTGCCAGCTCACTGTCGTCTAACTCGGTCAGCCACCCTTCACCGCGACTTATCATCGTGTGGGCGAGAGCTGATTTACCTTCGATAATTTCTTGTATTTTCTCCTCGAGGGTGCCGGCAGTAATGAGTTTGTATACCATGACATTTTTATCTTGACCGATGCGATAGGCACGGTCGGTGGCCTGATTTTCCACTGCTGGATTCCACCAGCGATCTATATGGACCACCACATTAGCTTGGGTGAGATTGAGTCCCGTGCCACCCGCCTTCAGCGAGAGCACCATTGCCGGCGCCCCGCTCGTTGATTGAAATTCATCCACCATCCGATCGCGGCCCGATTTACTCACACTTCCGTGCAAGAAGGGTATGTCAGTGCCATAGTAGTTTTCCAGATATGGTACAAGAATATCTCCGAAGGCCTTGTACTGGGTGAATACAAGAATTTTCTCGTCATTGGCACGGGCATTATCGACGATATTCATAAGCTCTTCGATTTTGCCAGAACGGTGCTTGCCTTTAAAGGTAACGGGCGAGTTATCGGCCAAGAAATGAGCTGGGTGATTACAGATCTGCTTAATTTTCGTCAAAGAACTAAGGATGAGGCCACGGCGCTTCATGCCCTCTCTATGGCTCAAAGCTTCTTTGAGTTCATTGACGTAGGCCTGGTAGAGAGCTGCCTGCTCAGCGGTCATATCGACTGTCACAATATTTTCGGTCTTTGCGGGCAGATCCTGGGCCACTGTCGGATCGGATTTCAACCTTCGTAAGATAAAAGGCTGCGTGAGAGTTTTAAGCTTCTCAGCCACGACTTCATCTTGGGTTACCTCAATGGGCTTGGCAAAATGATTTCTGAAAAATGACACGCTGCCTAGGATCCCTGGATTGCAAAAATCTAGGATGGCACGCAGTTCCAGCAACCTATTCTCCACTGGAGTGCCCGTCAAAGCCAGCCGGTGCGTACTCCTGAGTGCGCGCACAGCTTTGGAGGTTCGGGTCTGAGAATTTTTTATATGCTGTGCTTCATCGAGGGTGACCCGGTGCCAGTACACCTGGGTGAACAAAGAGATATCTCGGCTCACAGTGCCGTAGGAGGTGATCACGAGATCATAGCCAGCTAATTTATCAAGCTCATCTTTCGAACTTATCCGCTTGGGCCCATGGTGGACTAGCACCTTTAACTCTGGGGTAAATTTCTGCGCCTCCTTGGCCCAGTTTCCTACCACCGATGTAGGAGCGACCACCAAAGACGGCCCGTACGGGGACCTGGAGGTGATCCCACGCGTGGCGTGCATCTGTGTCTCAAACTCGGCTTTTTCTATTGCTTGGAGAGTGAGAAGTTGGAGGGTTTTTCCGAGTCCCATATCATCAGCCAAGATAGCGCCGAGATGCTGGCTAGACATCCACTTCAGCCATGAAACGCCGCGGTGCTGGTAATCGCGCAGTTGGGCTCTCACCGTGGTCGGGATTTTTACGGGTTGTGGTGCGGGTAGCTCGGGGAGATTTCCCTTACCCATCAGAGCCAGATACCAATCGCTTCCGGTGAATTCTACCGGGTCGTGTGCATACTGAGACTCATCAGCTAGAGACAATTCGCGCAGGTCCTGCAAGCTCAGACGTCCCGAGCTAGAGGCTTCCCTGGCGATGCGGGCTGTTAAGTCCGCGATTTCCTTTTTCCTGGTACAGATCAGATCGGGGTCGACATCTGATAGAAGCTCTTGGTGGAGCCTGGCACGCTCTTTTTCGAGGGAGCTCAGCTTCGAGCTGTGCATCTTCGATAAATATGAGCGCACTTTGTTCAAGGCTTGGGAATCAGCCATGACCCATTCGCCGCGCAGCTTTATCAGTCCCGACTGCGAGGCGATGAGTTCCTTCATTTCCTTGTCATCTAAGGTGGTGTCGCCGATAGCGATCTGCCAGGAAAAGTCCACAATAGCATCCATACCGACCTTGCGATCTCCTGTCGATTCACTGGCGGCGCTCACTTTGACGGTAGCCTTTGTATCCTGATTGCTCCACGCTTTGGGGAGAAAGATCGTATATCCAGCTTCGCGCAACCGTTTTATATCTGTGGCTATAAAGTCCACAAGATCGACAGTACTGAGGTAGATATCAAAATCCCCGCCCTGTCCGTCATTTAACCGTGTTGTCGGATGCGCGTGAGGTGTTTGTTCGGTTGAAAAATAGCGGGAGACAAAGGACAATTCTCGCCGCATAGCCTCCAACTGTTGACGGGTAGTTGAGTCAAATTGACTGAGAATAACAGGCACAGGTTGGTCGATACCGGATCTCACGCTGACTCTCACAGGCCACTCGGCATGATCAGCATTGTCGTATAAATTCTGCTCCTCTTCGTCTGAACGCGGGGGTTCCTCAACTCGAATTATCAGCTCCAGACCTACAGCCTGTATGGATTCTTTCCATTTATTCAACGCGCTCACAACTTGAGCGCTTCCGCGTCTAAGCGGTTCGGAGGCTAAAAGGGCACGCGGAAAATCGTGCCATGGTGTGGCTCGGGGTTTAAAATACAGCGGTTTGAGGATCGCCTGCGCAATCCAATGTGGCAATTCCTCGGCCATATCTTCTGCCACACTCGAACCACTATTGCGCACGAGTACACCAGGGCACGCGTGTGTCATATGAGCGATCCAACCGCGCTCTCCCAAGCCCGTCGATAGCTGCCACGTGGGATACCATTGCTGCTCAAAATAATTGAGTTTGATGGTGATCCGACCCGCCCGCACACAGTGATATAACCCCTTATACAGGTGGCTCATCCACTTCAGATCACTAGCAATCGTGGCGAGCTGGGATTCGGTGGTGGTGACCTCGTTGAGGGCAGCAACTCGGGCGAGGAGCTTAACAGCATATTCTGGAGCCAAGGCCATTGTGGGGACTCCCAGACGAACTTGGCGCCCTTTGGGGGTGAGCAGGGTCATATTCAACCGGTGCCAGAATTTTTTCCCCCGGATCATGGCGTCTATCTCGTCGGGGAAAACTCCCGGCGCAATATCATCAGGGGTAACAATACGGTGCCCCTCTACTTGTTCGATCCACAGATGCAGGCCCGAACTACGCTGCCAGAGTCCGTGAATTAAGTGAGAAGTCATATAAACCGTTCCACCCAAAGGAAAATCGAGTGCCAGAAGAAAAAGAAGCCGATCTGTATAAGAATATACCCTCGCTTTCATCTTGCGAATCCCTATAGATTGCACTCTCCCGCTACCACGAGGAATGCCCACAGCTCGGTATATTTCACTCTCTCCTGATTGTGCATCTCTGTTCGATAAAGTCCTGCTATTAACTACTAGGCGTGTAAGATCCCTTCCCGTGATGAAAAATTCCCACCCCTAATCGCAAGCAAGAGGCTCGAACAGTGTTAGGGGAAGAAATATTTTCATCTCTTTTCTTTTTGTCACTGAACTATCAAAGGAGGTGGCGGCCCTATGTCAGATCAAACCTGGTATATCCTCGCCATCATTATCTATATGAGCTCAATGCTTGGCATTGGCTACTGGAGCTACCGCCAAACTGACGCCTACGACGATTACGTTCTCGCCGGACGAGGCCTCAATCCTTTTGTTGCGGCGATGTCCGCCGGTGCCTCCGACATGTCTGGCTGGCTTCTCATGGGCCTTCCTGGTGCACTCTTTGTCAGCGGTATCAGCGAATTGTGGATTGCCGTTGGCTTGATTGCTGGCGCATGGGCCAATTGGAAGTGGGTAGCCCCGAGACTGCGCGCCTACTCAGAGGTCGCCTCCGACTCGGTCACTATCCCCTCCTTCTTTGAAAATCGACTCTCAGATTCCTCCCGCCTGCTCCGGGTAGTTTCCGCCCTCATTATTGTGGTCTTCTTTACCTTTTATGTTTCCTCCGGCATGGTGGCAGGCGGACGCTATTTCGAGTCAACCTTCGGCGGCAACTATCTGGACGGCATGTTGATCGTTGCCTTTATTACAGTGGTATACACATTCGTCGGGGGCTTTTTGGCGGTCTCTTATACGGATGCCGTTCAGGGCACGATCATGTTCTGTGCCCTTATCATCGTTCCTGTCATGGCGCTGTTTTATCTCGACGACCCCAGCTCTATATGGACATGGGCCGCCCATAACGATTACGGACCGTATACCTCTGGGGCGGGTAATCCCACCTACTTCTCAATGGTGTCCGGAGTTTCCTTCGCAGCGATTATCGGAAATATGGCTTGGGGCTTAGGTTACTTTGGTCAGCCGCATATCATCGTGCGATTTATGGCTTTACGCAGTCCATCCGACGCCAAGCGTGGCCGCGCTATTGGTATTGGCTGGATGATTTTGACCATTGCTGGCGCCACCTTTGTGGCGATTATCGGTACCGCCTTCTTCGGTCAGAACCCAAATATCTCGATTGTGGACCGCCAGGCCTTTGAAACCATCTTCCTAGATATGGGACGAATTCTTTTCCATCCCCTGATCGCTGGTCTCATCTTGACTGCGGTCCTAGCAGCTATCATGTCCACTATTTCTTCCCAGCTTTTAGTCTCCTCCACCTCACTCATAGAGGATCTTTACCTTATTGTGGTAAAGAAGAAACCACGTCAGCAGGTACTCATCAATCTTTCCCGCACAGCGGTGGTTGCGGTAGCTGTAGTTGCTGGCATTCTATCGGTAAATCCATCCGATTCCATCTTGGGATTAGTTGGCTTCGCGTGGGCGGGCTTTGGCTCGGCCTTCGGACCACTGGTGCTTTTGAGCCTCTACTGGAAGCGGCTAAATACCCAGGGCGCACTAGCTGGGATGATAACTGGTGCCATCGTGGTTTTCATCTGGGGATCGACGAGCCTTGGCGAATTCTTATACGAGATGGTGCCCGGTGTTATCAGCTCCTTTGTCGTCACCGTGGTGGTATCGCTGATCACCGCTCCCCCACAGGACACAGTCACTCAACAGTTTATGACCGCAACCGCTCGGGCTAGAGATTAAATTCCCGGGTTTAAGACTTCGGTTTAAAACTTCACCAAACCCCTCCTCGTTGCTTTTTCTTGGCAAGGAGAAGGGGTTTTGCGCATCTTGAGGAACCAAATGGACCCCCTGCTTAGTCGTAGGTCGTATGCGTCCATTTCGCAGTACTACTCAGGATGAGTATCGCATCCCTGTTATTCCCTTGATTCTCACGCTTGTGACCCTGATGTTGCTTGGGGAATACTTCCCAAATCCGCAGCGTAGTCATTTTGACTTCGATTCAATTCGGGTGGTCTCCCGCCGCACCCATATACTTGGTTATTCTCGGGAGGAGTTTGGATCAGGTTGGGCTACGATCCCCGGACACCCGTGTTCTATCCGCGAGGAGATCATCTATAGCCAACTATTGGAGTCTCCCTCAGACATACCCCGTGAAAGCGGTAGCTTTTGTCCCACGGCTCCTGCAACCGTGCCCCTTACTGGCCCCGATCCCTATTCAACAGCGACGCTTTCTACCGCAGCAGATGGTTCAGGTCGTGCCATCGAGGTGGATCATATCTTTCCGCTACGTGCGGCATGGGATATGGGGGCCTTTCGATGGGAGACGTCCCAACGGCGCGCCTTCGCCAATGATCCAGACAATCTAGTGGCGGTATCGCAAGAAGAGAATCAAAGAAAATCAGATCTTCTGCCCTCCCGATATCTTCCAAGCAATATCCACCGACGCTGTTGGTATGTCACGCGTCTCGCACGCATTGCGGTGAAATACGACCTTGCCCTGACAAAAAGGGACGTGTCAATTATGCGTCGACAGTGCCTGTTCGAGTAGGGTAGTCTTCCGTATCTTTTTAAGTATTCTAAGAAAGTGAAAGGACTCTACCATGAATTCTCTTCTGGAACTCCTCCATATCCTCACAGCGGTTCTCTTCCTTGGTCCCATTACCGTGGCGGTATCAAGCTTCCATACCCAAGCATTCAAAGCCAAAGACGGCGATCTGCAGGCCGCCGGAGCCGCTAAGGTTCTTCACAAGACCACTCAAACCTATGCGATACTCTCGCTTCTCGTTCCGCTTCTCGGCTTTGCGCTGATGTTTACCGGCGACTATTGGAGTGAAGGCCGTTACCATGCATCCATTGCCCTCTCTGTTATTGCTTGGGCTCTCCTTCTCTTCCTCATCATTCCGCGCCAGAAAAATATGCTAGGCGCCCTTAATCTCCTGCCAGCTGATGAACAATCGACGAAAACTTTTTCTGTTGCCGATTGGAATCGCGCGAAAAGCCAACTGTCAATGTTTGGCGGTATTTTCGCGGCGCTGTGGGTGATTGTCTTCATTCTTATGATGTGGTCTTCTATCACGAGCATCTTCGCTTAAAACCTAGTTGAGAAATGCCCTCTGGATTAAATAATCTAGAGGGCATTTTTTCTCAGTGGAGCTATATTCACATAAAAAATCCCCCTCCATTAACGGCGAACCATCAAATGGAGGGGGTCAATCATGGAATTAGTCGCGCCAACCGCCACGACGGTCATCGCGATCACGTCCACCGCGGAAACCACGGCCACCGCGATCACCACGGTCCCGGCCACCGCGCTGTCCTCCGCGCTCACCACGGAAACCACCACGATCACCACGGAATCCTCCGCGATCTCCGCGACCCGAGCCACGACGATCCATGGAGGCACCGGAATGATCGCGCTCAATCTGAATCAACTGCCCCGAGATACGGGTGTCGCGCAAGTTATCCAATACAGAGTTTGGCAAGTCACGCGGCAACTCCACTAACGTGTGGTCTGCGGCGATAGTAATGCGGCCGAAATCTTTATTGGAGAGACCACCTTCATTGGCCAGCGCGCCGACGATAGCACCAGGGCGCACATGCTGACGTTTACCCACTGCTAGGCGGTAGACAGCCATATCTTGGCCCGAGCGCTCGAAGCGGGAACCACCACGATCGCCCCGGTCACGACCTCCGCGTCGCTCATCGCCGAAGCGCCCACCACGGTCACGACCACCGCGATCATCACGATCACGACGACGCTCGAACGGCTCGTCCTTCATCAAGAACTCAGTACCCGCACGAGTTTGAGTTGCTAGGGCGGCTGCCACATCCTCCAACGGAACATCATGCTGTTCCGAGTACGCTTTCACCAAACTGCGGAACTCGGCAACCTGAGGATCTTCCAAGGACTCCGTGATCGAATCGGCAAATTTGGCACGGCGAGAATCATTAACTTCTTCAGCGGTCGGCAGATCCATCTCATGCAAAGGCGCATTAGTAGCACGCTCAATATTGCGGAGGAATCGGCGCTCACGAGGGGTGACAAAGAGAATTGCTTCGCCCGTACGCCCGGCACGGCCCGTACGACCAATCCGGTGCACATACGACTCAGTATCGGAGGGGATATCGAAGTTCAGCACGTGAGAAATGCGCTCCACGTCCAAACCGCGGGCCGCAACATCGGTGGCCACGAGGATATCAAGACGGCCGTCCTTGAGCTGGTCCACGGTGCGCTCACGCTGGGCTTGGGCAATATCGCCGTTAATAGCAGCTGCAGAGAAACCACGGGCACGCAGCTTTTCAGCGAGCTCCTCAGTTTCGTGCTTGGTACGCACGAACATGATCATGGCTTCAAACTCAGTGACTTCCAAGATACGGGTTAACGCATCGAGTTTATTGCGATGAGCCACATTAAGGAATCGCTGAGTAATATTAGTGGCGGTGCGGGTTTCAGACTTCACCTGGATCTCGCGGGGCTCATTCATATAGTCCCTAGAGATACGGCGAATACTATTAGGCATCGTCGCGGAGAAGAGAGCAACCTGCTTAACCTCTGGGGTATCGGCCAGGATGCGCTCAACATCTTCCTGGAAGCCCATATTCAGCATCTCATCAGCCTCATCAAGGACGAGGAAGCGTAGTGCTGAGATATCGAGAGATCCGCGCTGCAAGTGGTCGATCACACGACCTGGTGTGCCAACCACAATTTGGGCGCCACGGCGCAATCCCGAGAGCTGAATGCCATAGGACTGGCCGCCGTAGATCGGAAGTACGGAAATCCTTTTACCTAAGTGATCCGCGAAGGACTGAAACGCATCAGCTACCTGCAAGGCCAATTCACGCGTCGGTGCCAAAACGAGCGCTTGGGGGTGGCGTACATCAGGATCAATTTTGGATAAGATGGGCAACGCGAACGCTGCAGTCTTACCTGTACCAGTCTGAGCTAGGCCTAGAACATCATGGCCTTCGAGCAGGACTGGAATTGTCGCTGATTGGATAGGCGATGGAGATTCGTAGCCGACCTTTGATACTGCCTTCAGTACGAACTCGGGCAGACCCAATTCGGCGAAATTAGGTCCAGTATTTTCATTACTGGATTCACCTTCTGAGTCACTCTGGTCATCTACTTCGTTGTCTACTTCTACAGTAGAGCCGGTGTCCTCAGAAGTGTCCGCGTCCCGGGCGTCATCTGAACCTAGTACCTCATCAAGGGTAACTGGCTCAGTGGTTGCCTGCGTATTTTCCTGAGATTCCGACACATTATTATTCTCATCCAGCTCAATCGCGCCGCTGGTAGCGTCATCGGTAATACTCATTGCCCAATCTACGATACGGCATGACGAGGCTTTGGGGTTAATCGCCGAATCAAGGGATGCCACCCACCGAAAAGATAGGGCAAGCGCCTGATTAATTAATGCTGCTATTTATACATGCACCATCAAGAGTGTTACCTCACTACCCTAAAATTGATCCCCCATCTAAAGCGGCTTCGAGCGCCTTAACATCGCTATGCTTCCAGGTGATCGGAGGTTGTCGCTTTAACGAAGCTCTTGAAATCGAGAACCATCTCTTTACGTGAGTATGATCCTTGCTCGGAATCGTCTCAGTACGATCCATTCGTGGCGTGGCGAACACTTGATTCTCCCAGACGGAAAACCTCATCCTTCGGAATCATCTTGTCTAACGAAAATATACAGGCCAACGTAGTCATAGATATCAGCCCTCAATGCATGGCATTCGCGATAATCCCGGGTTGGGCATTTTCTGGGCACTTGATCTAGGGGGCTCTAAAGACCCGTGCGTTCGTAATCGGCGATCCATTCTTCAGTCAAGAGTCCGCCGTTGCGAGTATCAAGTGGTCGATTGATCGTCGCACTGTTTAATGCGGTGATTCCTCCTCCGGGAGAAGCAGATACTTTAGGCTTCCACTCCTCGTTTTCCAGGAGAGCACTCCGGCTAAGATTCGAGCTACCGATGATTACGCTGCGATACTTCCGGTGCTCAAAGAGATAGCCCTTCGAAAGAAGACCGCTGCCATGGTAGACACATACATCAATATTGGGAATTCGTAGCAACTCGCGGAATATATCCAGCCCGTCAAAACCGTCATACCTTGACCTAATAAGACTAAAAGGCCCTTGGAAGCCTAAGAGGTCGTCCTTCAACAACTCTAAAGCGTGAGAGCTAATAGACGCCACGGAAAACCTTGAGCACACTGCACCACTGGTTCTTCGCTCAACGCTCTGAGCATGGTGTTAGCCGGCTGATCCGAAATCTGTGTTGGGCTTAAGCGACTACCGGATTGAGTATCGGAATCAACAAAACCGAAGGGCACACTTTCCCCGCGCATCTAGACATCAACTGGTCGACATTATATTTAGCCTCAAGATTCATCAGTGCGCCCCACAAGAGCATCGACAGCGGCTAGATCTGCTGGCGCCCAATCAAGCTCATATAGTTGGCTAATTTCAACCCAGCGGATTTGGGCGTGCTCCTTCGGGGTAGGTTCTCGACCAACCAGTGTGCAGAAAAAAATACTCAGTTCCACCGAGCCGAAGTCGTAGTCATAGGTCGCGGTATTAACCAAATCCCCGACCTCTACACAACAGTCCAATTCTTCCTTGAGCTCGCGGACGAGAGCTGCAGCAGGAGTTTCCCCTGCTTCGATTTTTCCACCAGGAAATTCCCATTTCCCTTCAAGCGAGATCCCTACTCCACGCTGTGCTGCTAGAACCCTCTCACCGGCCACGATGGCGGCACCGACGACCCGGATTAATTTCTTCATAAAATTCTACGTTCCTTACACACCATCGCTTCAAGCAGGTTTACCTCAAGAGCTCCTAGAGGTCTGGACCAGTCTAACGGGCGTGATCTGAGCTGGTGAACTAACGACCTTTCCATCCCAACTCGGAGAAGCCAAAGAGTACTAAAGCCTACTATAGAATCAGAGAACGTCTAGAGGTCCTTCTCAGACTCGTCTCTTTTAGCTACTCTCGAGGCTCGAGATTTTCCACTGTAGCCTTAATTGCTAGGGTTTCCCGCGCGAAAACCCATCTGATAGCGGCAAAGAAAAGCACCGCGCTAGTTGCCAAGAAACCGATCTCGTAGCCATATATCTCCACCACTGCACCGATCAAAATTGGGCCTAGAATGGCACCAAAATCAGAGCTCATTTGGTAGGAAGCGAGAACTTTGCCCCCTGCACGGTCGTTGCCGATCAGATCGGCCAAGCTCGCCTGCATCGGCGGGTTGTAGAGACCGGAACCCACACCAGCTAGGACCGAGAGCGCGATGAGGTGGTAGATATCTTCGGTTAGTCCGAATGTCGCAGTGAATGTGGCGGAAACGAATAAACCTACAATGATTAGCGGCTTACGACCGTGGCGGTCAGCTAGACGCCCCGAGAACTGCAGAGCGAGGGCATTCCCGACCGCATAGGCCGCCAAGATGACCCCAGCAAAAGCTGGGCCTTGGTGGAATACGGTGGCAGCAAAAAGCGGAACGATGGCGATGCGCACTCCAAAATTGGCCCACCCGTTAGCGAAGGAGGCGATAAGGGCCGCCCGGTAAGTATTCAGTCGCACAGCTTCTTTGGGGCTGAAAGCTGGTTTTGATTCGCTCGTAGGGGTGGCCTCACCAATATTTTTAGGTAGCCGCAGGTAAACAATCAATGAGGCTAGCGATAGAAATACTCCATAAATGACAAAAGGCCAGCGCATTCCGAGGAAAGAGAGGGCGGAGCCAGCTAGTGGGCCCAGGATCGAACCAAAGAGGAAGCCTGAGGCATAAGCGCCCGAACAGCGCCCGCGAATTTCAGGAGGCGACAGTTTAACCACCAGACCCATTGCGGAGACTGTGAACATAGTAGAGCCAAAACCCGCGAGACCACGCAGCGCAACAATATGCCAATACTCTTGAGCAACCCCTACCAAGGTAGTAGTCACGGCAACACTGAGAAGCCCTGAAATATAGATGGTGCGCGATCCAAGAGCATCAACGAGTCTGCCGGCAAAGGGAGCGAAAATGAGGCGGCTGATAGCAAATACAGAGATGACGAATCCAGCCGCGGCGGTACCGACATTGAAGCTGGTGATGTACTGCGGCAGGATCGGGGATATAAAACCAAAACCTAGTGCGATAATAAACGCAGCCGCAACGAGAGTTTTAATCGATCCAGGTATTTTCGTGGTCGGCTCCTCAGCCACGACTATCCGCTCCTTCTTCTCACGATCGGGGTGATGTTGATCAACCCCATCATCCTAGTCCTGTTTCTCCCATTCGTACCGTACGCACAGATGCATAGCTTTCCACTCGATGAATGAAGCGCTTATCATGGCTGGTTATGATCACCGCCGGCGGATCCGGCTGCGACAAGGCGCGGTGGAGAAGCTGGTGGGCTACTGGTTCTTTTGATATTAAGTCCTGATCTGGTTCGTCGAGCAGAATGACGTGAGCGCCCGAATGGAGGGTTCGGGCAATCTGGGCGAGACGCAGGTCTTCCGCACTGAGATCGAGGGGGTGCGTATCACGTGTGGCTGTTGTGGGATTCGGGGCACCTGCGAGAAAATCCGAAAGAGTGATTTCGAGGACTTGGTCGACTGGATGCTGTACTGCCATAGCAACCGAGTGATCTCGCTGTTGCGTCGCAAGTTCGAGCAAGCACGTCGTCTTTCCGCTCCCATTTGCTCCACTTAGGTACACCACCTCACCTGGGATGAGCTCAGCGAAGGGTATGTGGGTGCTAAAGGTAACCTCTGCGGGCCGAAATAAGCGGCGACGAGTGCGGGTCGCAACACGTTGAGCTACCTTGATCGGCCAATATGTCCCCGGAAGGGGTGAGGTAACTGTTTCAAGCTCGAGTGGACTCGTAGGTGCTTCAGCTATGAAGAGGTGCACTTGCCCTGGGTATGAGTGCAGATACTGTTCTAAGAGCGTGCGGGCTTTGTGGTCGAGACCGCGGTAGGGGGATTCAATAAGGATGGTAGGAAACCGCAGAGCTAAAGTGCTTGCGATAACGACAAGCCGCACTTGACCCGGGGAAAGATCAGCTGGATTTCGCAATCGAAGCAGCTCAAGCCGCAGAGCCGCGATGACCTCATCGACCCGAGCCCGCATGGATGCCCGATCAATTCCTCGCTGCTCCAGCGGAAAAGCGATCTCTTCCTCTACACTTTCGCGCAGCAGACTAAGGTGAGTTGAAGCCTCGCTTTGAATAATCCCCATAGTTCCATCTGGCCGGTAGTGATTCAGAGCAGAGCCCTTGTGATGTTCAATCACGCTCATAGGACCCCTCCGATCATTGCTGCGATGATAACTGAAGGACGGGCGATCTTTTCCCACCATGGATCCCGCTCAGGGCAATAAACACTGCGTCTGCCTGCTAGATCCACACCGAGTGCGTGAAGGGCAACTTCTCTCTCCCCAGCGCGGTGAAGAAGCTGCATAATGAGGGGGAAAATATAGAATTCAACCACCATAAACGGGTGCCGCCACGAAGCTCTGCGGCCTGCCAAAGTGTTGGTGGTTATCACCGTCTCCAGTACGTGGCGGGCGAATGGTAAGAATTGGAGGGACTGCGTGATAAGGAAAGTAACCGAGTGGTGAATACGTGTGAGCTGCATGGCCTTGTTCAGGCGAGCTGGGGTAAAGAAACTAAAAGCCGCCACGGCGCTAGCCATAAGAGCGGCAAAACGCACACTAAGATGAAGAGCGATAGCCCCACCGTCGCGGGTGATCAACGGTGCTATGGACTGCTCACCAAACGGAATATGAATTATTGCGATGGATAAAGCTACTGGGGTCACGATTGTGAGGACAGCCCCGAGGGGTCTGAGACTCACGGTTTTTAGGCACGCAGCAGTAAGAGCGATAGCACAGACAAGAAGAGAAATTCTTAGGTCATTGCCCCCCAAGACAAAAATCCACGTAGCTGCGGCGAAGCTGAGAGTGGTAAGTGGATTAATCATGGAACCTACCGAAGTGTCGGGGAAATGGATGGCGTGAGAGCGGAGGCTGGCAGACGCTTGACGCAACGCCAGGCGATAAGAAAAACGAGCGCCTTATCGAGTGGATCAGAAAGAAAAGATTGCCACGTCACGGCTGCAAGGAGGGAATTCCCCATTTCCCGGAACAATGCTACTACTGCCCCTGTACCCACGCCCGCAGTGCCACCATAAACAACGGCCGCCACTGGTGCGGCGAGTGTTGCAGAGATGATGCCGACCCCGACGCCGGAAATTATAACCTTGACACTATGGTTCCCTATCCCTCTAGCGAAGGCTAACCCCGCAAGTAAACCAATGAGTCCTGATACTGCAGCGAAAGGTAAAGCTGCGGGATTAATAAGCGCCCAGACAACGCTGCTGAGAACCCCCGTAGCGAGTCCCGCTACGGGACCTGCAAGGATGGCGACCATGACCGTCCCAATAGAGTCTAAGTAGAGTGGGATACCTACAGCACCGAGAAGTTGACCGGTAATGATATTGAGCGCCAAGGCCATGGGGATCAGCGCTAAGGTTCGTGAGCTCAGTCGCGGAATAGATGCCGCAAGGAGGAGAAAAGCACCACACACATAAGCCACAAAGGTTATAAGAGCCGGAGAGGAACCAAATACCGAATCCCACTGCGTCGGACGGGCAAGAACCAAAAATAACCACGTGGCCCCAATAATCCCACCCCCAAGGGTGCCTAAAAGAAGAGATGAACGCGGGGCCGCTAACGCCGATTGCATAGGTGACATGAAAATCCTTAGTCCCTCTGCCTTCATAGAAGACAGACCAGTGGATCCCTGCTATGTCACCTCGCAGGGATAGAAAGAACGATCTTATCCTAGCGCAGGTTTCGACAACTTAGCCAATACCGTCAACACTCGCTCAAACTCTTCGTGCGCAGCATCAATATCCACGCTTTCGACAAGGCGAACCGACGGATCTCTCCCCCAATGCCCACGTAGATCCGCTACCGTTGTCCCCCGCATCATGCCCTCACACTCAACATCCACAGTGCTCAGCCTCCAAGTGGTTTCCACCTTACCTAGGGCAACCATCACAGTGAGCAGATCGTGGACCTGAGCCAGATACCCCTCACCCTGAGCCTCGTGAAATTCGAAATAGAAACGCAAGGCCTCTCTCAGCACCTTGGCAATGGGGTGCGAACCCACAATCTCACCATAGCGATCCAGTCGCTGCGGGGTAATAACCATCTGCTCAGTGACACCAAGCGAACACACAGTCACCCGCTGGTCTCCGGGGGCCAGAGCAAAAACATCTTTAGCAGCATGCGGATCAACCCAGGTATTCCACTCAGCAGTAGGAGTCGTATTACCAGGATAAAAATACGCCCCGCCCATAATCGTCACCGTGCTCGGCCATGGACGATCGGCCAACCACGTAGCAAGATTCGTCGCAGGACCAGTCACAATCACATGCGCACAAGAATCGACCGCCTTTTGCCACAACTTTCTCCACGCAGCGGGAGCATTTTCGAGGGATATCCCTGGGTAGGACGACTCCGCGGGCTTCGAGGTCTCCGAAACATCTGTGATGTATCCAAGCCCGCGGGGACCATGCGTTTCTGGGGTGGTGACCAGATCAACTACCACGGGTTGATGCTGCCCAACCGCTATGTCGACCCCTTCGACTCCCACGCGGGACAAAATATACGCGCTATTTTCAGCACATAGGTCAGCCTCTGCATTACCGGCAGTGGTGGTCACTGCCTGCAATTCGATCTCACCTGCTCGGTGTAAAGCTCCGAGATAGATCAACGCTAGAGCATCATCGATACCAGTATCACAATCAAGGAGAACCCGAGGAACAGATCTGAGCGCGTAATTCATACCTTAAGCCTATGGCCTACACGTTCTAGCTCACAAGGAAAGTATGAATCCTAGTAGTTGGGAGCGTCGGGATCGTCGATATCTTCAACCTCTGCTTCTGCTTCGATATCATCGTCATCTACATCGTCGACTGGATCAGTAGTGTCGTCTTCTCCCAGTTCATCCTCGTCGTATTCATAGAAGAAATCATCATTATCATCGTCGTCTTCGCCGAAAAGATCGTAGACCTCTGGCTCGTCGTCCTCGCCTTCGAGAGCTCCTAGTTGCTCTTCCCAAGCCTCAGCTTGATCGGCGGCAAGCGAGATAACGTCGAATAGTCGATCGAAGTCCACGAAGGACCCCAGTTCCAACACTTCTTTATGCTGATCAACTACCGCGTCGAGGTAATCTTCGAGGAGTCTGGAGATTTCATGTTCGGGAAGATCTGAGTTTTCGGCAAATTCGAGGAAAGAATTAGTGGCGTGGTCGAGAGTATTGCCAAATCCGGCACCCACAGTGATAAAGGCCACGGCAGCTGAGGGAAGGCCGCCTTCAACAGAGAAATCGACGCGCACCAATCCACCGTCTGTCAGAGGAGCCCAAACAGCGTTCTCTTCCTCGGGGTCTTGTTCGAATTCGATATCTTGTACGCGCTCATCCGCACCCTCCATAAGGTCGCGCATTACGGTGATGATACTATCCGTCGCAACGTTTTGAGCGATAGTGTCCACAGCATCCTCGACGGAGAACACTACGGAAGTGAGCACAGCGTCAAAGTCATCATGGTCATCGGCGGTGGCTATATAAACATTGGCGGCGGGCATATGGGGATCGATCTCCACAAACTGAACTTCTAGCTCCGAGGAGATAGGAACGAATAGGATGTCATTGTGGACCCTGGACTCAATGCCTTCAGCGTCAAGTGCAGCTGCGATATCTTCAAAAAATCTCAACGATTTTGTCCTTTACCTCGATTAACTCGAAAAGGGTGAGCGGCACCCACCTCCAGATTAGCGCTAAACAGGCATCTTAGCCGCCAAAAGTCTGCATATTTTGAGCGCCAGCTAGAGTGATCTGCGGCTCAGCCTGCACCACTGATGCCTTTTCTGCCCCTTTTTAAGGGTCGACGGTTAGAAGAACTGCGCACTTGCAACGATGGCGGCATCGCGTTGCGCTCGAGGTCTCTTAGGGCACGATACGCAATAGTCAGAATGCGGGGAGCGATAGATCATGCAGCAGCTACTGCGATATGCAGCAAGAAATTCGGGCTCCTGTTTGGTGGTGAGATCCAACGGGACAACGTCCTCGTCAACAACGTCAACAAAGTGGGGTCTCGGAATTTTCACCTCAGCAACTTCGCATATACCTCGGTGGAGTTCTCGGGCGATATGCAGTGCCTTTAATTGCTCAAACTCTTCATTACCGGCGCTCATGGCTGGTTGCACAAGACCATCTGCAACGATCGCCCATAAGGGCGCTGGCCGCATTGCATAAACTTCACAGAGCTTGTTAATTAAGGGTTTGAGATTGCTCGCTAAGTGACGGGCGGAAGCAGCGTAGGACTCTGCTGGGTTCTGGGGTCGGAAACCAAACCAATACGTTGAATCTTCGCGTCTAAAAAGTGTGCCGGTCCTCAAATCAAGATCAATGATATCGTCGCCGTGGATCATCGCTGCAACTGCTGGATTACACACCGATCCCATGAGGGAAAAGAGCCAGATCCTAGCAGCATGAGAGTGCTTAGCCACCCCATATTCCTGCTCGCTTTGAGAGATCGCTGCGGTAATAATCGACTCATCGCACAGATCATCTGGGCTCATAATTAGTGCTTCGTCAGACGGCTCTACACTAATGGCATAGCGTGGGGTAGCCGAGACTACCTGGGCCAGAGATCCAGCTACACTCACAGGTTTCTCCTTTAGAATTACGAGGCTCTTGATAAGAACAAAGCACTCGTGGCCAACGACCTAAAAAATCAGAGATGCCTCATCATTATCCTTCGTAAAAATCCTAGTCGAGGACTCCAAAAACCGCAGTGTCCTCGACTTCGCCTTACTTTTATCCGCTGATTTCTGGGAGCCTTATCTGTAAGGAACTCTCGAGTCGATATCACCTACAGTGGACGTATGGATTCCACTCGTACATTGACAGTCAACCGTGAAACTACCTTGTGTATCTCCCTAGCAGCACGCCCATCCAACCACGGTGTGCGTTTTCATAATTACCTTTACCGTCGACTCGGATTGAATTTTTCTTATCATGCCATTGCTCCTCAAGATATTGATCACGCAGTGGCAGGAATTCGTGGGCTTAATATCCGTGGAGCTGGGATATCTATGCCGTATAAGCAGGCTGTAATTGACCTCATTGATTCCCTCGACCCATCAGCCGAACGTATTGCGGCAGTCAATACCATCGTTAATACAAATGGGCATCTGCGTGGCTATAACACCGATTATCTTGCGGTCTCTCAGCTGCTTCGCACCCACCACGTGGATCCCAGCCTGAAGGTGAGTATCTGCGGAGCCGGCGGGATGGCCAAAGCTGTCGTAGCGGCTCTGGCTGACCACGGATTCGAGGCTTCACGGTGCACTGTGGTCGCTAGGCGTGCTGAAAAAGCCAAGGAGCTGGCCGAGAAATATCGGTGGTCTTACGCTACGAGGGTCCCGAGGGATCAGGATATGCTCATCAATGCCACTCCCCTGGGCATGGAAGGCCCGCACCGCCAACAGTCTGCCTTCGACCACTCCGATATAGCTCGGGCGGCAGTGATTTTCGATGTCGTGGCTCATCCTAGTGAGACACCCCTTATTCGGGCAGCTCGCGGGTCGAGCCCAATATCTCCGCGGACGGTTATAACCGGCGACGAGGTCATTGCCTTGCAGGCGGCGGCGCAATTCACACTCTATACTGGGGTAACTCTCGATCCCAAGCTGGTTAACGAAGCCGAAGCTTTTGCTCGTGGAAAAAATAGCCCCACTATATAGCCTCGTAGATTTTCTGGGCTCGTAGGATGAACGTACCCCAGAATAATTGTAGCGGAGGTGCTCAATCTAAAAGATTTTGTGCTCCGCGGATCTTGGTTCACCTCTACACTCCCTCAGGGCTGCACCACGAACGGTATTGGGCCGAAGATTGTGCTATGGGCCTATCCCAAGCTTCGCATCGTTTAAGCGGGATGACAATGGTCTGTAGGCCTAGCGATGAGGCAGCTGAGCGGAGGTACTATAAGACAATATTGATCATCCTATTAGGGAGACAGGTTCAGATGCCCTCGACTCATATCCGTCAAGCGACCAGCGCCGATCTTGAGCGCGTCACCGAGCTTTTTATTGCCTATCGCGCTTTTTATCGGCGCTGCGACGATAAGGAGCAGGCGCGCTCATTTATGACCGAACGCTTTGAGCGTGGCGATTCACTCATTCTCGTAGCCGAAGATGACACCACGGTGTGCGGTTTTGCCCAAGTGTTCTATCACTTTTCTTCCCTCCAACTCCGCACAATTTTAACGCTGAATGATCTATTCGTTGATCCGCAGTACCGCAATAACGAATCGGGGCGCAAGCTCGTCGACCGCGTCATCCACGTCGCCACTGCTCAGGGTGCCTATAGCGTGAGAATTGAAACGGGTACCAATAATATTATCGCCCGCGGGCTTTACACCTCCCTCGGTTTCGTAGAAGTTGATCATGACGATGAGTTCATGGTGCTAGAGCTCGTGCTGGAAAAGTGATAACCGAGTCTGGTAGGCGCGACATAAGCGCGAGCATTTACTGCGAATATACGGGCAATTGAGCGCGATGGATAGCTTCATACTAAAATTGCGAACACATCAATAGCTCTTAGTTTGTCTACTCTGCCGCAGAGGTATTGTGCCCCTCAAATATCGCTGCGAAAAGCGATACCAGCATTTCTGGGCGAGAGGTAGATACAACCCCGAATGGTCTTGAAAGGATCACCTGTAAATATATGTCTCCCGAATTACAACACACCCACGACCGCGATCTCGATAGAACATCCGATTCTGCGGATTCCACCCACGAGTTACTCAGCGATCTCTCTGAAGCCGATCGCGGCCCCATGGCCACTGTGTTGGTGACAGTTCTCGAAAAAGTTTCCGGAATGACCAGCGGAGTGCTGACGAATTATGTGGATAATCTCCGCGAGAAGAACCCGGAGTTTAACAACCACGATATTCAGAAAGCATTGGATAAGAACTTCTTGCGAGCGGTTACTGGCAGTGGCGCGAGCGCTGGTATGGCCTCCGCGATCCCGGGTGTTGGTTTAGTGGTGGGGTCGGCTGCGATTGGGGCCGAGAGCTTCCTTTTCCTAGATTTTGCGGCCTCCTACGCTCTCTCATCGGCTTATGTGCGCGGTATCGATATCGATTCACCCGAGCGTCGGCAAGCGATAATTTTGGCCGCGGTTCTCGGTTCGGAAGGCAATGCCCTCACCGATGCTACGTTCGGCGGGGCCTCTATTACCCAGGTAATTAAGGGTGCCAATGCTCAGAATATGGGCTACCTCAATAAGATTATGATGCGCAGCGCTGTAAAGAGGCTCCGCAAGTCAGCTCTATTTTCGTGGATCGGGAAACTGCTCCCCTTAGGTGTCGGCGCCATGATTGGTTCAGTGGCTAACCGCAAGCTAGGGCGCAAAGTCATCACCCACGTCGAAAGTACCCTAGGCACCATCTAAGCCTTGAGCCTCAGGCTAGTAAAGCGACAAGGAGCGTATTCATGCGGATGAAGTTTAAAGATTCCCCCTCCTACAAGCTCATTGCAACGCTCTGGCACACGCCCGTCGCCTTAGTGCTCACTCTAAGCTGTACGTTTCTTATTACGCTTTTCGACGCCGCTATTCCCCTCCTGACTGGCTCCGCGATCGACCAGGCAATCGCCTCCGATCGAAGCGGTATATCCGCTATCATCATCACCTTGGTCGTGGTGAGCCTGGGTCGCTACCTGTTTCAATTTGGGCGGCGGTTTTTTGCCGGTTATATCTCCAACCACCTTCAGCACCGCCTGCGGGTCGGTATATTAGAAAACCTGCTTCACCTCGACGGCCCCGCCCACGATCGCCTCCGTACCGGCCAGGTGGTTTCCAGAACCATTTCTGATCTGAACACGGTACAGATCATGATTGCCATGCTGCCGCTGATGATCGGCCAAGCCTTTAAGGTCATCCTTTTCACCGGCATCCTCATGTGGATCTCCCCCGTACTCAGCGTGTTGGCTCTTATCACGATTCCAATTTTGGTCTGGCTAGGACAAAAATCTCGCAAAACTCTCTTCGCGGCCACGTGGGCGGCGCAGCAGAAGATCGCCGATATGAGCACTCATATCGAGGAGACGATCCAGGGAGTTCGGATAGTCAAAGCCTTTCACCAAGAAAATCGCGAAATTGATACCCTACAGCAGCAAGCCACCGAGGTATACGGTCACAAGCTTCGTGTCGCTCGGTTAAGCGCCCGCTTTAAACCCCTGCTCCAAAATATCCCGACCGTTACCCTCGTCCTCAGCATTGGTATCGGTGGTCTACTCAGTCTCAACGGTGCCATTACCATCGGGGAATTTCTTGCCGCGAGTGTCTACCTCTCCGCACTCTCCAGTGTGATCTCCATGCTCGCCGCCATGTCCGTTCAAGTCCACATGGGCCTATCGAGCGCCGATAGGATATTCGAAGTTTTAGAGCTTCGACCTGAATATACAGAGCCTGAAAAACCTCAAGAGCTTAACCCTCATGCTCAGGCTTTAGGCCTACGCATAAGCAATCTTCATTACTCAGATGTCCTCAACGGGCTCGACCTCGACCTAGCGCCTCGAAGCTATACCAGTTTGGTTGGTCCTGCCGGCTCTGGTAAATCCATGCTCATTCAGCTTTTGGCGGGTTTCTATCAACCAGATAGCGGCAAAATTTCCCTGATAGAGGAAGGGCCTAACCCTGCTACTCGTAACTATACTGACCTTTCTCTATCTAGCATTCGCTCCTCTATTGCTTGTGTATTCGATGAACCTTTCCTCTCCCACGCCACGATCAGGGAGAATATTGATGCTGGCCGACATCTCAGCGATGAGGAGATTCTATGTGCCTGCCGTATGGCCTGTATCGATGATTTCATTGAGCGCGCACCCAACGGTCTGGATAGTCTCATCGGCGAACGCGGGCTGACCCTTTCGGGAGGGCAACGGCAACGGGTCGCTCTCGCGCGGGCTCTAGTCGCTCACCCTAAGGTGCTACTCCTCGACGACACCACCTCTGCTATCGACAGTGCCACCGAGGCACGCATCTACGCCAATCTGCGCGAGCACTTTCCTCATACCACGGTCCTGGCTATTACTCACCGCCATTCCACCCTCGCCCATTCGGATTATGTGGGCTTGATTCACAAGGGCCATATGGTGGCTATTGACTCCCCCGAGCGTATTGCGGACAATCCTCAATTCTCGGAACTTATGGACGTGGAATTGGACACCAACGACCTTGATCTAAGCGCGACGCCTCAGCTAACTGCCCCTCCTGAAGGACTTATCGCCGAAGCGATACGATCACCTCAATTGAGCGAGACAGAGGAAACCACCGGTCTCGATTCTCTTAGCGACACAGAATTGGAGGAGCTTTTGTGGTCGAGTCGGTCTTATGATGAAAAAGAAAGCTCTAACCGAACTACCACTAGCGGGGCTTTAAAAGCCGCGGCCTCTCTTGCCGGCGCTAAGGGGATGAGTCACGGCGCTGCTTTTGCGGCCATGGCTGGAGCCACTCCTGCGACTAAAGATCTCCTCGCACGGGTCGATCGGCTTCCTTCAATCAAGGATCTGCCTCCCCGAGGCGGAGCAGATTCTTTCCGGCAGAAGATGCGCGTCGTTAATGCTCGCACTCTCTTCTTCTCAGTCCGCTACTACCTTATGGTACTCATCGCCCTGTATATCCTCGGGGTTATTGCGAGTCTCGCTATCCCTACCCTGATCGGGCGAGCTATCGACGAGGGCATTAAGCAAAATAATGTCTCCACCTTATTAACCCTCACCGGGATCGGTCTCCTGGCGGTGGTGATGAGCTGGCTAGCCACGATAGCATCCGAATTTCTCAGCGCTCGTACCGGCGAAAGCTTATTGTACGAATTGAGAATCCGCAGTTACAGCCACCTCCAGAGGCTTTCGCTTGGGTTCTACGAGAAGGTCATGTCGGGAGCCATCATTACTCGAATGACTACTGATATCGATGCCCTCAATGGATTCCTGCAGAATGGCTTCACCGTCTTCGTCGTCTCTTTGAGCACAATCGCCGGTATTGTTATTTTGCTCGTGGCCACATCGGTCAAACTCTCGCTGATTGCCGCTATTGGTATTCCACTTATTGCGGTAGCGACTGTGGTTTTTCGTTCCATCTCGTCCAAGCTGTACACCCAAGCACGGGAGGAAGTGTCGACGGTAAATGCGCATTTCCATGAGTCGATGTCAGGGTTGCGCACCGCCCAGCTTTTTAATCAAGAAGCTGAAGTTTTAAAGGATTTCGAACGCCAGGCCGCTCACTATCGGCGTACTCGCATCAAAGCCCAGACTGCGGTAGCCGTTTATTTTCCAGGTATTAACGCCACCACTGAGATCCTCAGTGCGAGCGTCCTTGGCGTGGGGGCTCTCATGGTTGCCGATCAAACGCTCTCAGCTGGTGTCCTCGTTGCTTTTCTGCTGTACTTGGAGCGCCTTTTCGGCCCCGTTCAGCATCTCTCGCAAGTATTTGATGCTTATCAACAAGCGGCGGTGGGTTTCCGTCGTATTTCTGATCTCTTGTCCACCGAAAACTCCGATGCGGCCGAGCAGCAAGAAGAGACGACTGATGCTCACCGTACCCTCCAGGTACAGCGATCGTACTCGAGTACAGATATCCGCCGTCTGGCTCGCGAGGCAATCGATTTTGAGCAGGTGAATTTCCACTACCGCGATGTTGACGAGGCCGCACTTAGCGATATCAATCTCCATATCGAGCCTGGAACCACCGTTGCCATCGTGGGGCCGACGGGGTCGGGCAAATCAACTCTGATTAAATTGCTTCTTCGCTTCTATGATCCTATCTCCGGGAGGATCAAGGCGGGAGCCCAGCCGCTTAGTGATTTACCCGTGGGATTGTGGCGCGAGACGATCGGTTTTGTGCCGCAGGAAACCTATCTATTCCACGGGACCATTGCCTCCAATATCGCCTACGGCAAGCCACAGGCCAGTCGCGCGGACATCACTCAGGCAGTGAAAAATGTTGGCGCCTTGAAGATCTTTGCCGCTCTTCCTGATGGTCTTGCTACCCCGGTGCGCGAGCACGGTCAGGGCCTGAGCTCCGGGCAACGCCAATTAGTGGCTCTGGCACGAGCAGAACTAGTCCAGCCCTCGATCCTCGTCCTCGATGAAGCTACAGCCACCTTAGATCCAGCCACCGAGAAGGTCATCGTCGAAGCCTCGCACCATGTGGCGCATACCCGCACTGCTTTTGTGGTAGCTCACCGGCTTGCAACTGCGGAGAATGCCGATCGAATCCTTGTGGTGGATAAGGGGCGTATCGTAGAAGACGGGAGCCATAACGAACTCCGCTCATCTGGGGGTACCTATGCCACACTTTGGAAGGTTGCGCGTTCTCAGAGTGAGCCCCCACTAACCCCGAAAGTGAAACCGCGCACATTGTAAGAAAAAAATAGCTATCGTCTATTAAATACGTTCCAGTTACAGTGACGAACGTGGACAATACCCCTAAGAATTCCTTAACTAAAAGAACTTCCCACAGAAATGAGGCGAGTACCTGCCGTGAGCAGCGCTAGTACTTTTGGCCAGAATCAATGGCTGGTCGATGATATGTTCCAGCAGTTCCAACACGACCCAGAGTCAGTTGATAAGGAATGGCGTGAACTATTTACCAAACAGGGTGGCCCCCGCCCTCAGACCGCTTCAAGTTCGCAGCGTACCTCCGACCAATCGAAGGTGACCGCACCCGATACACCTGATTCAGTAGCGACGAAAGCTGATCAGCACCGCGAAGCGGAGGTAAGTAAAGAGGCTAAGGATAAGGCCACCGCAAAGAAGCGCTCTCAATCCCCACTAGCGCGCGCCGCTGAGATGCCTACAGCGGGAGAGAGAACCCTCAAGGGCATATTCAAAGCGATTGCAAAAAATATGGATGAATCTCTAACGATTCCCACTGCCACATCGGTACGCGATATGCCTGTGAAGTTGATGTTCGAGAATCGCGCGATCATCAACGAGCACCTGCAGCGCACCCACGGCGGCAAGGTTTCGTTTACCCATATCATCGGTTATGCCCTCGTGAAGGCGATTATGGCTCACCCTGATATGAATAACTCCTATGCTGAGATCAATGGGAAACCCACCGTTGTCACCCCGGAGCATATTAATCTCGGTCTAGCTATAGATCTGCCCCAAAAGGACGGTTCCCGCGCACTTGTGGTCGCAGCCATCAAGGAATGCGAAAAGCTTGATTTTTCCACCTTCGTGGAAAAATACGAAGATATTGTCAAGCGAAGCCGAACAAATAAGTTAGGGATGGATGATTTTTCGGGAGTCACCGTTTCCCTCACAAACCCAGGCGGTATTGGCACTCGACACTCCGTCCCTCGCCTCACGCAAGGTCAAGGCTCCATTATCGGTGTCGGCTCGATGGACTATCCAGCAGAATTCGCAGGCGCATCCGTAGATAGGCTTGCGGAATTGGGTGTTGGCAAATTAGTGACCATCACCTCTACCTATGATCACCGCATTATTCAGGGCGCCGAGTCTGGTCACTTCCTCAAGACCATGAGCCAGCTCTTTATCGATGATTCGTTCTGGGATGAGGTTTTCTTCTCCCTCCACATCCCATATACCCCTATGCGCTGGGCCCAAGATCTACCCAATACTGGGGTGGATAAAAATACCCGCGTGATGCAGTTGATCGAAGCCTACCGTTCACGTGGACACCTTATCGCCGATACAAATCCCCTGCACTGGTCACAGCCTGGTATCCCCGTGCCAGATCATAGTGATCTTGTCATGGAATCCCACGGTCTAACTATTTGGGATCTTGATCGTACTTTCCACGTAGGCGGCTTCTCGGGTCAGGAATCCATGACTCTGCGCGAAGTGCTCTCGAAGTTGCGCAAGGCCTACACTCTAAAGGTCGGTGCGGAGTATACCCATATCTTGGACCGTGACGAGCGTACTTGGTTGCAAGAACGCTTGGAAAAGGGTATGCCTAAACCCACTAGTGCAGAGCAAAAATATATTATGCAGCAGCTCAATGCCGCCGAAGCATTTGAGAATTTCCTGCAAACTAAATATGTAGGCCAGAAACGCTTCTCTCTCGAGGGCGCCGAGGCGTTGATTCCGCTTATGGATTCCGCCATCGATACCGCTGCGGGCCAGAATCTCGACGAAGTGGTTATTGGCATGCCGCACCGCGGCCGGTTGAATGTGCTCTTTAATATTGTAGGCAAGCCATTAGAAACTATCTTCTCCGAATTTGAAGGAGATATCGAGGCCAAAGCAGCTGGAGGTTCCGGCGATGTGAAGTATCACCTGGGAGCCGAGGGCACACACTTACAAATGTTCGGCGATGGCGAGATCAAGGTAACCTTGACTGCCAATCCTTCCCACCTTGAAGCCGTTAACCCCGTGATGGAGGGTATTGCGCGCGCTAAGCAAGATTTGCTCGATAAGGGGGATCAAGGGTACACGGTTATGCCGCTGCTTCTCCACGGCGATGCTGCTTTTGCAGGCTTGGGCATTGTGCCAGAAACCATCAACTTAGCGCAGCTTCGCGGCTACACCGTCGGTGGCACCGTGCATATTGTGGTCAATAACCAGATCGGCTTCACCACTACCCCAGATTCCGGCCGCTCCTGCCTCTATTCAACCGATATGGCTAAAGCCTTTGGTTGCCCAGTCTTTCACGTTAACGGCGACGATCCAGAGGCTGTGGTGTGGGTCGGTACCCTCGCGACGGAATACCGGCGTCGATTCGGAAAAGATGTCTTCATTGACCTCATAGCCTATCGCCGCCGAGGCCATAATGAAGCTGATGATCCATCAATGACTCAGCCAAAGATGTACGAGCTCATCGACGGCCGCAAGACCGTGCGCGATCAATATATCGAGGATCTGCTCGGCCGCGGTGAACTATCAAAAGAAGATGCCGAGAAAGTCTCCCGCGACTTCCACGACCAAATGGAATCGGTCTTCAATGAGGTCAAAGTGGCCGAGAAGAAGGTCTTTACTCAGCAGGAGGGCATTACCAAGGCCCAGGAACTCCCTCGCGGGTTAACTACTAATATCTCCAAGGCAGAATTTGCCGAGATAGCAGAAGCCTACGGGCGCCTCCCTGAAGGCTTCACCCTGCACCCTCGAGTGGCGCCGGTAGCCCACAAGCGCGTGGAATCTATCTCAACCGGTGGCATCGACTGGGGTTGGGGCGAACTCATTGCCTTCTCCTCCTTGGCTAACTCCGGCAAATTAGTCCGTCTAGCAGGTGAAGATACTAGGCGCGGCACTTTCACCCAGCGACACGCGGTGGTTTACGATCCCCGGACCGCCGCGGAATTTAATCCTCTGCATGAATTGGCAGAATCCAAAGGCAACGGCGGTAAATTCCTCGTCTATAACTCTGCGCTCACCGAGTATGCTGGCATGGGTTTTGAATATGGCTACTCGGTTGGCAACCAAGAGGCCGTCGTGGCTTGGGAGGCGCAGTTCGGTGATTTTGCCAACGGCGCGCAGACCATCATCGACGAATATGTCTCATCTGGCGAAACAAAGTGGGGACAGACTTCCTCTGTGATCCTGCTGTTGCCCCACGGCTATGAAGGTCAGGGGCCAGACCATTCGTCTGGCCGGATTGAACGCTACCTGCAATTGTGCGCTGAGGGCTCCATGACCGTGGCCCAACCATCGACTCCCGCTAACTACTTCCATCTATTAAGGCGCCACGCCTTGGGTGGACTCAAACGCCCGCTCGTTGTATTCACTCCCAAGTCGATGCTGCGCATGAAGGCTGCAACCTCTGAGGTTTCTGAGTTCACCGAGATCACCACTTTTAAGTCAGTCATCAACGACCCACGTTTCTTTGATAAGTCCGGATCAACAGTCGGTGACACCTCGAGTGTGAAGACGATCTTGCTGGTATCCGGAAAGCTCTACTATGAGCTGGCGAAGCGAGCTGAGAAAGAGAGCCGCAATGACGTCGCTATTATACGTTTGGAGATGCTCCATCCCATCCCATTCAACCGTCTCAAAGAAGCTTTCGACGCTTATCCTAATGCGACTGAGATTCGCTTCTGCCAAGATGAACCCGCCAACCAGGGGCCATGGCCCTTCCTTAGTGCCCACTTACCTGACCTTATCCCAGGAATGTTGCCCTTGAAACGAGTATCGAGGCGCGCACAGGCATCGACCGCCACAGGCTTGTCAAAGGTGCACCAAGTAGAACAACAGGAACTCGTTGACTCAGCCTTCAGCGAATAGATCCGTCAGCAATTAAGGTGAGGGTGCCGTAATAAGCGGCACCCTCACCTTTTTGAATGGATTTTTATAAGTTGAAGTCGCCGCTATATCTATCTAGAAATTCCTCAGCCGCTTGGTGAGCAGAACCAACCTTCTGGGCGCGCTCGATGATGTCCTGCAAAGAATCGGTTGTGAGGACCCCAGAAACTGTATTGATTGCTCGCCTACTGCGACGATCTAAGTCCGAGGTTCGGTAGATCGGCATAATGTGCTCGGGCAGACCCGAGTCGGAGTCGACACATCCGAGCGCATTGGAGGGGTCTGTGGCAGTTGTATTATCAAGCAAGGTAGACATGGCTGCGGCGTAAACTATTTCCCGCTGCTCGTGAGGGTCAGTTATATCCCGCGCGAAACGCTGCCGTAAATCCTCTGCTAGACCTGAATTCCGCGCCTGGACTAGTGTTCCGGTACAACTAATCACGAGGTCTGCTGAGCCATAGCTGAGCCGATCCACGCCACTATAATAACCCGACTGATCCAAGCTTAGGATCGCCTGATGGCCGGCCCGTTCGAGGGCTTGTTCGTATAATTCTGCCAAGACCAGTGCCTCAGTGGTGTGGGGCTGGACGGCAACGATAATCACCCGATCGGGGCTCGCAGCCTTATTATTCGTAAAGTCAAAGGGATCGAGGTAACCATTACCGACCACATATCCTGCGCCTAGGGTGCTGAGCGCCGCGATCGCCGCAATCCCACGCTTAAGAGCTGCAGAGGGCACGATGGGGTCCTTTCCCTAGTTCGGGCGCTTATGAGTGAATTCGCTGATGAGATCACGTGCTTGGGGGGCTGTTGCCGGATCGCATAGGATATCGTATCTGCTGGCTACTATTTGGGTGGTAGACGCAAAGTCACGTTTGCCCCTTGAGGCCGCGTACTGGATGGCTGCCGCGCTGGTATAGAACACTGAACCTAGGAGGACGCCGAAGATTAGCGAGCTCGACCAATCGCCCGTGACCACTCCTAGAAGCGTTCCCATAAATAGGCCCACCCAGCCACCTGAGGCAAGACCGCTCAATAAAACTTTCGGCCATGTCAGGCGCCCCAGCACGTTTTCGCACTCCATTAAATCAACGCCGACGATTGAGACTGCACTGACATCGAACTCTTTATCCGAGAGCATATCGACGGCTGCCTGTGCCTGCGCATAGGTGCTAAAGGAGCCGACTGGCCACCCCTCGGGGATAATTCTTTGCCGCCCATTCAGCTCAGGGTTGGGCCTCGAGAAAAAAGTCATACCTGTGTTCCTTGTCAGTTCGTTCAGGTCTAGAGTGGCTTGCGCAACACTCAAATACTGTTCACTATATCGCAGTTGTTCAGCGCCAGGATACGTGTTAGGGAGTGCCCTGGAGAAACAGCTACACTTATCAATTATGAGTGAAGTTACCCGAGTTTATGCTGGGCGCCTAGCGGGCATGATTGTTCGCGGTCCCGAAACTGATGCAATCGGTCGCGTGCGTGATGTCATTGTTAATATCCGGCCCTACGGACATACCTCCCGAGTGCTTGGTCTCGTGGTTGAAATGACCAATAAGCGCCGCATTTTTCTTCCCATGCTCCGGGTGGCCTCCATCGATCCTCATGAGATTATGCTGGTCTCTGGTTCGGTCTCACTGCGATCGTATAAGCCTAGGGCCGGTGAACTCGCTATCGTCGGCGATGTGATCGGGGCGAAGGTCCACGTGGATGATCCTGAATTGGAGCAGCTGCACTCTAAGCCGGTCGAGATTGCCGATGTGGAATTAGAGCGTACCCGTACTCGCGACTGGGCCATCTCTGCGGTGGCCGTGCTCAAGGAACGTGCCACTTTCGCTCGCCGGCCGGAACTGTTTGTGGTGCCGTGGAAGCACGTCCATGGTATCAGCGCTGCGGGTGTTGGTATGTCTGATGCCTTTGCTGAGTTGTTGGCGGAGTTCGAGGATATGCGTCCGGCAGATATCGCCTCGGTGCTCTATGACTTGCCCGAGAACCAGCGCACCACGGTCGCTACGGAGCTGGACGATGAGCGCCTCGCCGATATTCTCCAAGAGATGAGTGAGGATCGCCAGGCCGAGCTATTAGAAACTCTTGACATCGAACGTGCAGCTGATGTGCTCGAGGAAATGGATCCTGATGATGCTGCCGATCTGCTTTCTGAGCTCGACGATGAAAAAGCCGATGTCTTGCTCGAACTCATGGATCCTGAGGAATCAGCCCCAGTGCGGCGCTTAATGAGCTTTAGCCCCGACACGGTAGGTGCGCTGATGACTCCAGAACCTTTGATCCTCAGCCCTCAAACGACCGTCGCTGAGGCGCTCGCCCAAGCCCGCAACCCTGATCTTCCTACCTCCCTATCCTCTATGGTCTTTGTGGTGCGACCGCCCACCGCCACCCCGACGGGGACTTATTTAGGTTCTGTGCATTTGCAGCGGCTGCTCCGTGAACCCCCGTCGATGCTCGTTTCTGGCATTTTGGATCCGGATCTACCGCCCCTTTATGCTGATGATTCCCAGGAAACTGCGGCGCGCTATTTTGCTACCTATAACTTGGTCTGCGGACCTGTGCTGGATAACGATAACCACCTACTGGGAGCGGTGGCAGTTGATGACCTTCTCGATCACTTATTGCCGGAAGATTGGCGTGATTCGGGTATCCGCCCCGATTCGACCATTGTGAAAGGAGACCTAGCGCATGGCTGAGTTAGATACCCCACGGCTGCCCGGGAAAAAGAGGCTTTTCAGACTTGATGACGATTCCATTGGCGCCTACGCTGAGCAGGTCGCCCGCTTTTTTGGTACCGGCAGTTACCTGATGTGGCAGACGGTTTTCGTCGCTATCTGGATCGTGCTGAACCTCGGCGCCTTCTGGTGGCAGTGGGATCCCTATCCCTTCATCTTGCTGAACCTGGCATTTTCCACACAGGCAGCCTACGCGGCGCCGCTGATCTTGCTGGCACAGAACCGACAAGAAGATCGTGATCGTGTTTCTCTCAATGAAGATCGCCGCCGTGCTTTTGAAACCAAATCGAATACCGAATATATTACCCGCGAGCTCGCTGGCTTGCGTCTAGCGCTGGGTGATATGGTCACTCGTGATTATCTGCGGCACGAATTGGAAGATCTTCACACCATGATCGAACGCATTGAAGCTAAGCTGGACGATGAAGCCGCTGAACGGACTGCATACCGCCATCAGCAGGGACTCGATGACGCACACCACGATCTTAGTGACCCGATTCAGGGACGCACGAGTGAGCGTCGTTAAGCAAAATACGAGGGGAAGTACTTAGAAAAATAATGACCACTATTACTGAGCATGACGTGCGGCAGGCGCTCTCGCGCGTAGAAGATCCAGAAATTGGTAAGCCGTTAACAGAACTCGGCATGGTGAAATCTATCGCCCTCAGTGGCGTAGATGTTGAGGTAGAAATATACCTCACGATTGCTGGGTGTCCGATGAAAAACCTGTTGGTGGAAAACTCACGCGCTGCCATCGCAGATCTCCCGGGCGTTGGTGAGATCACCGTGACTACCGATGTCATGGATGATGAACAGCGCAAGAGCCTGCGGCAGCAGTTACGCGGCGATACCCACGAGCCGGTGATTCCCTTTAGCCAACCTAACTCCACAACCAGAGTCTTTGCCGTCTCTTCTGGCAAGGGGGGCGTGGGCAAATCCTCGATGACCGTTAACCTTGCAGCCGCACTAGCTGCTCGCGGATTGCGGGTCGGGGTGCTTGATGCCGATATATACGGGCACTCAATACCGGGCATGCTCGGGTGCACCGATCGTCCTCATGCCGTAGACGAGATGATCATGCCGCCCATGGCTCATGGCATAAAACTCATTTCGATTGCACACTTTGTTGAAGGTAATGCCCCTGTGGTGTGGCGCGGCCCGATGTTACACCGCGCCATTCAGCAGTTCCTTGGAGATGTATTCTGGGGTGACCTCGATATTTTGCTTCTCGACCTTCCCCCTGGAACTGGCGATATCGCCATTTCGGTAGCCCAACTCCTCCCCAATGCCGAGCTCCTCGTGGTGACGACCCCACAGAGCGCCGCGGCTGAGGTGGCCGAGCGCGCCGGGACTATCTCGTTGCAAACCCAGCAGAAGCTCGCGGGTGTCATCGAGAATATGAGTGCCATGATTTTGCCCGATGGATCGACGTTAGAAGTCTTTGGCTCAGGTGGAGGCGAAGAGGTCTCGCAGCGCATCTCGACGCTTACTGGAACGAAGGTTCCGCTTCTCGGATCGGTTCCGTTAGATCCTCAGCTTCGCGAGGGAGGCGATCACGGCACCCCCATTGTGCTTGCCCACCCCGAGTCCCCCACTGCGGTAGCGATCAAGGCTATTGCAGATCAGCTCGTTCTTCGACCTGAATCACTTGCCGGTAAGCCCTTAGGCCTTGGGGTGACTCGGCACGACTAGAAATCTCCTATCCCCTGCCTGATTGGATAGGGGCTATAGGACATCATCCCAGCTAAAGTCCCGGTTTCTCGGGCCGGATACCGCGTTATTGGGTATATCGGCCTGGGAGGCTTGACGGTCGGGACTAAGTTCGGTGCGTGCGGCACTAGTTGGCGAATCAAGCTCACCGAGCTGTTTCTTCAGGTCGAGAGAATCGATGGCCTCAGAATCTCCATCAAAGAGCACTTTAGTTAATGCGGCTTTGGGACCCATTCGCTGCAAACCAGCGATCTGGTTAATGGGAGCACGGAAATCTTCGAATTCCTCCAGGTACTCCCCATTTAGTTCAGCTTTAGCATTATTGATGGCGCGGCGAGCAGCAAAAATAGCAGCACGGGCATCCTCAATGACGCCAGGGAGCTTTTCGGGGCCAATGAAAATCATAGCGAGGATGAGAATCCAGAAAATTTCTCCCCAACCAATTGAGCTAAACACTTAAATAACCTTACCCTGCATGTGCGCTATTTCCATCTCATCAGCCGAATCTTTGACATCTTCGATCGCAAGGGATGCTGATCCGACTCTACACAGTCAGCAATTTGATGCAGGCGTCTCATTAGCTCCGAGCTGGCTTCCAATGATTGGCAACAAGAATTGCGTAGGCGCTGCGATGCTAGCCGTTGTTTCTCTACCTCGAGACGACACTCGTGGCAGTGAACTAGATGTATATGGGCTCGGTGTGTGGCAGCGGGACACAACTCGTTATCTGCCAAGGCAGCTATGGCCTCAGGATTGAGATGGTCAATCGCTGATAACTTTCGGACTTGGGAGGAAATATCAAATGTTCTGGAACGCTGCGGCTTGTCTCGTTGCGCCATAGCCCACCAGCTTTCTCGATTCGAATCACAGGTTTATAACCTAGAGGTCATAAGTGGAACGAACCGCATATGCCGTTAGTTCCCCACTGTCCACTATAAGAGAAAGACTCGCCATATGGTTGTGGCGAGTCAGTGTTTAGAGTTTAGTGTTTAGCATTAGCTGCGAATGAGCAATTGCGCATCAGCGTCAACTTCAGCCTTCGCCTCCAGCATCGCTCGCAACTGACTCCTGCCCCGGTGGATACGCGAACGCACAGTGCCCATCTTGACGCCCAAAGTTGCGGCTATCTCCTCGTAGCTCATACCCACCACGTCGCAGAGCACTACTGCCACTCGAAAATCGGGGGCCAGTGCGTCGAGCGCTTCCTGCAAAGCTGGGTCAAGGTTGGCCACGTTATAGGCTTGTTCAGGGGTCATATCGGTTCCCGGAACTCGCTCGTAGTCCTCTGGTAGAGCTTCCATGCGGATTTTCGTGCGGCGCCGCACCATATCTAAAAAGAGGTTAGTAGTAATACGGTGCAACCAGCCCTCAAAGGTACCAGGTTGATATTTATCCAGGGAACGGAAGACTCGCATAAAGGTTTCTTGGGTGAGATCCTCAGCATCATGTTGATTGCCACTGAGTCGAAAGGCGAGCCGGTATACGCTGTCCGCATGCTCAGAAACGAGATCGCTCCAATCTGGCATGGAACCTACGCCTGCATCAAAGGCCGCGGTTCCGGAAAGGTCCGCAGCATAAGCGCCGGCATCAGTCGGGCGAGGCGTTGTGGTCATGTGGTCTATTGTTCCCGAACTGTCTTCAAAAAGCCAGAAAGAACTCTGTGAATTAGCTGGGAGAGCGAGAATATCTCGGATGTGGAGAAAGGGGGTGACTATATCAACACTCCATCGAAGCTCCGAGGGGAAGTTGAACTATAGAGTATCGGTGTTTTGCGAAGGATAAAACAGTCGAGAAACTCTATGCTTAGAGGTGTGACTGAAGAACTACGCTCCTATATCGAAGCCATTAGCCCTGCCGATACTACTCTCGAGCTAGCCTACGAGACGGCCGAGGAATTTGGGCTCAGTGCGCCCGATATCCACACCGGTCAATTATTGAGCACCCTAGCAGCCACGAGTAAAGCTCAAGGGGCCATCGCTATTACCCCCGCGAGCGCGGTCGTCGGTTACTTCTTGCTGCAGGGAATGAATTCTCAGGGCACTCTCACCTGCATCGACCCGGAGCCAGAATATCACCGGCGCTCCGCTGAGATCTTCCGTAATGCATCCTTCTCCCCCACTAGAGTGCGCTTTTTACCATCCCGCCCTCTCGATGTCATGGGGCGCCTAGCTAAAAAGTCTTATCAAATTATTTACGGAGAAGTATCCCCCATTGATGCGAGAGCTCTTATTAGTGCCTCGCTCCCCCTTTTAAGTGCAGGTGGGAGTGTAATCATCCCCGATATCCTGCTCGACGGTACCCCCAGCGACCAGACGCGACGCGACCGAGAAACTGTAGCTGCCCGCGACCTGCAGGACTACCTCAATTCGCTGGAGTCAGTTCAGGTCACCAGGCTTCCCCTAGGTGCCGGCCTAGTCATCGTGACTGTGCAGTAGTCAAAAAATCCCGCCCCCCAAATAATTTTTGAGTGGGGCGAGATTCCTCTTCTCATGTGATCTTTAAACGACTACATTCTTTCCTACAACAACAACCCCGCCGGGACTAATGGCGAAGCGCTCTGCATCCCGCTGATGGTCCACACCAATGAGCGTTCCGTCCGTAACTACCACATTCTTGTCGAGGATAGCGTGGCGCACGACAGCCCCCTTACCGATGCGAACTCCCGGCATCAGAACCGAACCCTCCACCGTGGCTCCCTCCTCGACTATGACACCGGTCGATAGCACCGAGTTGCGAACCGTAGAGGCCGAAATAATGGAGCCCTGGGCCACCATCGAGGATTGCGCAATGCCGCCTTGCACAAATTTAGCTGGAGGTAATTCCGTCAGGTCAGTTGAGCGGATCGGCCACTGCTGGTTATACAGGTTAAAGATCGGGTGAACCGAGATCAGATCCATATGAGCCTCGTAGAAGGCATCGATGGTACCCACGTCACGCCAGTATCCCCGATCACGATCCGTGGATCCTGGAACTATATTGTTCGTAAAGTCATAAACGTGTGCATCTCCGCGCTCAACAAAATACGGGATGATATCCCCGCCCATATCATGCTCGGAATTTTCGTTGATACCGTCCTCCCGTAGAGCTTCAACGAGGGCGTCCGTAGTAAATACATAATTGCCCATTGAGGCAAAGGTGACGTCTGGATCGTCGGGTACAGCTGGAGGGTTCTCGGGCTTTTCCAGAAATTCCGTAATATTTCCTGCCTCATCGGCTTGAATGCAGCCAAAAGCACTGGCCTCAGATCGGGGCACCCTGATACCAGCTACAGATACAGCTTTGCCGGAGGCGATATGCTCGTCGACCATTTGCTCCGGATCCATGCGATAAACGTGATCAGCGCCAAATACCAGCACATAATTAGGGCGTTCATCGTAGATGAGATTCAGTGACTGCAAAATTGCGTCCGCTGAGCCCCGGTACCAGTGCTTGCCTCGACGCTGCTGCGCCGGCACCGACGCAATATACTGAGCGGTCGGGCCATAAAATTGCCACGCTTGTGAGATGTGACGATCTAGCGAATGAGATTTGTATTGAGTAAGAATGCAGATCTTCATATAACCGGCATTGACCAAATTGGACAAAACAAAATCGATCAATCGGTAAGTGCCGCCGAAGGGAACGGCAGGCTTAGCGCGGTCTTCAGTCAGAGGGAAGAGACGTTTCCCTTCTCCGCCGGCCAAGACGATGGCAAGGACATTATTTTGACTTTTCACAGTGTCTAATTTAATGCGAAAGTTCTACCACCGTTAGGGTATTGAGAAAAATGCGATCCACGCCACCTTTCAAATACTCAGCGCCCTAGCCTCATTGCCACTACCGTTATCTTTATGAAAGTCGCACTATTAACTAAAGAATATCCACCAGAGATTTATGGAGGTGCTGGCGTCCACGTAGCAGAGCTCACTCGCTATATGCGAGAGATCGTACCCGTAGACGTACACTGCATGGGGGCACCCCGTGACGAGGACAATGTTTTCGTCCACAGCGCCGATCCTGGCCTGCGTGATGCGAATCCGGCTATCCAGACCCTTTCGACAGGTCTCTATATGGCCGAAGCCTGCCGCGATGCTCAGGTCGTACATACTCACACCTGGTACACGGGTTTAGGAGGACATCTCGCTTCCCAGCTACACAATATTCCCCACGTTGTCACGGCTCACTCACTCGAGCCCGATCGCCCGTGGAAACGCGAACAACTCAATGGTGGATATGATATTTCGTTGTGGTCCGAACGTAATGCGATGGAGTATGCTGATGCAGTCATTGCGGTGTCACAGAAGATGAAAGAAGCTGTCCTCGAAGCGTATCCGCGTGTCGATGCCGCCAAGGTTCACGTGGTTCTTAACGGAATCGATACCACTGTGTGGCAGCCGCGCCCAGCCTTTGAGGGTACTTCTGTTCTACACTCCTTGGGTGTCGATCCTACTCGCCCGATCGTCGCCTTTGTGGGGCGCATAACGCGGCAAAAGGGGGTGGAACATCTCGTGCGGGCGGCGGCCCACTTTGACCCCGAGATTCAGCTGGTGCTCTGTGCCGGTGCCCCCGACACCCCCGAGATAGCCAGCCGGATTTCCACTCTGGTCACTGAATTACAGCACCAACGAGCTGGAGTATTTTGGGTGCAGGAAATGCTGGACAAACCTAAAATTCAGGAAATTCTAAGCGCTGCTGACGCCTTTATTTGTCCCTCCATCTATGAACCCTTGGGAATTGTTAATCTTGAGGCGATGGCCTGCGGTACCGCCGTGGTGGCCTCAGATGTCGGCGGCATCCCCGAAGTCGTAGCCGATGGTCAGACAGGCCTCTTAGTGCATTACGATCCAGCCGATACCACGGCCTTCGAGCGCGATCTCGCCGCAGAAGTTAATGCACTCATAGCCGACCAAGAGCGGGTCAAAGCCTTCGGCCTGGCGGGGCGTACACGCGCCGTGGAGCTTTTTTCTTGGGACAAGATAGCCACGCAGACGGTGGAAATCTATCGCTCCCTCCTTTAGTGTCGATATCTGCAGTCGTGGGCTTTTGCTACTACGCTGGGAGGCATAACAGCCTTCGTCAACTGGCAGGAGCCCACAACAATTATGTATCGCCCCGAACTGCATATCCACCCTGATCACGGCATTCTGGACGCCCCCGCTGGAGCGCTGTACGACGGCACCTACTGGCATCTTTTCAACCAATACCGTCCAGATCCCACCCAACCCTCTAGGTGGGCCCACTTAGTTTCTTCCGCCACAGCTTTCGATTTCGAAATCTGCACCGATGTACTCGCCTCCACCAAAGACCACGAATCCATCCGGGCTGGCTCGGTAGTAACAACGGGCGATTCCACCACCTTCTACTACACTCACGTGGTGGGCAATGAGCGCACTATTAAGGCCGCCCGAGTCGATGACCTAGGCGAAACAATCGCGGACTTAGATGATGATGACCTCATCCTGGACGAGCATATTGTTGATATAGGAACAGTTGTCGCTAACCAGGAAGGGTTGTCACGTTTTCGTTCTCCCTGCGTGATTCCGGTGGATAGTGGATATCTGATGGTCGCGGTGGCGGGTTCATCCTCAGATCCTGTACTCGTCGTTCTAGATTCCGCTGATGGCCAACACTTTAAGATGCGCGGGCCGTTGACGATTCACGGCGATTCTGGCATTGCTTCCACATTTGTGGTGGCGCCTCGTATTTTCCAACTTCGCGATGAAATAGATCAGCATCTGTACGATATCCTGCTCGTCACGATCGACGAGAACGGCAGAGATATTGCGGGCTGTCTTGTGGGAAAGCTCAATGGTACCTCGTTCGAGGTGGCGAAGCCTTTCCAGCGCATGGATTATGGACACGATTTCGGACGCCCCCGAACTGTAAACTGGGCACCCGATGCCGACAATAAAGAGCACACTGTGATCTTTGGCCTTCTCAATAGTGCCTCCCGCCAGGATGACGGGAGCGCGCACCTGAGTTTCCGCGCTGAAGGGTGGGCGAACTGCCTCAGCCTCGCGCGCGAGATTACCCTTCAGGGGGGCCATATTTACCAGACCCCTACGAGCGGCATCATCGCTGCCATTGAGGAATCAGATCGTGCCTCTATGTGGACGGGTATTAGCGAGATTCCTCGTGGCGAACATCAAACCATCACCGTTCTAGATATTAACGATCAGATTATATGCACGATCACTCATTATGGTGATCACATCACCTTAGATCGCTCGATGAATCCGAACCACGCGGGCGATGCAGTCGCTAGCGCACCTCTTCTTTATGATGCAACGAGCTCGATGACAGTCATCATTGATGGCTCAACAGTGGAAGTATTCGGCAACGGTGGACAAGTAGCCATGGCTAGCCGAGTTTACTTTGACGGACCCACCACGCGATTCATTCTCCACAACTCGGAGCAGGTAGAGGTAGAGAGATCCACCCTTATTAAACCCTTGCCAGAGATCTTTCCGGCTTAGGGCTGTATTTTTCGAAGCCGTGTGATGGTTGCGCTTGCTGTAACCATCATGACCGGGTCTAAAGAGGAGATGCGCGCTTCTAAATCTGCGGGTGGAATATGACGTGCTGATGGACTCATACCAATCTGGGCAGCGATGCACTCCTGGTCTAGACGCATCGAGAATTCGACCTCGTGGCCTTCATCCGCCACGTCAAAATATTTAGCTGACTGTTCGAGCATCCGATGGATTTTATCTTTTTCCACTCGCAAAATCCCGAGCGGTTCTCGCAGTTCCTGCAAATGATTCGGGTTAGGGCTTAAAATCACTACTTCACCGTTAGTCTTAAGTACACGCGAGAACTCCTGGGGGTTACGCGGCGCAAAAACAACGGCGATAGCGTCAATACTCTGTGGTCTGATAGGCAGAGTTTTCCAAGCATCAGCCACGACGGCACCAACGCGAGGGTGACTCTTCGCCAGTGCCTTAGCCGCGGGGGTGGAAATATCGAGACCCACCCCTCGGGAGTCGGGGATCGAATCTAAGATATGGGAAAGGTAATAACCGGTACCCGCTCCAATCTCGAGAATGACTGGTTCACGAGCTTCAACTCCGGATAGGGCTTCGTCGATCCCGGTCGACACCGTCTCGACGAAAGGAGCGAAATGGCCTAACGCGAGAAAGCTTTCACGGGCTCGCACCATCGCTAGATCGTCTCCATGGTGTCGAAGACCAGATCCTCCAACTAAGGAAACATAGCCTTGTTTGGCCACATCATACGTGTGTCCGCTCTCTGATGATAAGTAGCGACCGTTTTCGCTAAGAAATAGTCTGGTTCCATCTTCTGGATCGGCGAGAACGTCGACGATATGGGAGAGCATTGCAGTATCCAGTCTGAATAAGAGAATGTTGCTAAAGAAATGAGGTTCCGCTTCCCCTGTTAGCGGAACCTCTAGGTGGGATGGTCTAGCTACCTACTGCGGCTAGATGTTCAGCGAGCTCTGCAGCCTCACTGTCATTGAGCTCGATAACAAGACGCCCACCACCATCGGTGGGAATTCGCATGACAATCTTGCGATTTTCTTTGACTACTTCCATCGGACCATTACCCGTACGGGGTTTCATGGCTGCCATATTCTCTCTCATTCTTTTTTATTTCAGTCCTAGTATTTAAGTCTACCTTAAAGGTCAATACAAAATACAGATCTCACATGAAAATACGGAGTAAAGAGCAGGTTTAAATTACTCTGGTATATCTTTATCGGTTGCCTGCGGGAGCTCTGTTAAGGAAGAAGTGTGAGATAGCTGGTCAAATAGCTCCCGTAATACCGCGTCAACCTCACGCTTGTCGTAGCCCGGAACCCCATCGTGGAACTGAAGACCTGCAGGATTACGCTCGCCAATAGCGCGCTTATTTACTGCAGTGACATCAACTTCAATAGGTTGCGGCTTAAAGGCTGCGCCGTCGCGTTTTTTCAGAACCAGATATATGATTCCCGAGGCGGCAATAGTCAGGACCAGCAGCAGTGCAACCATGATAATAACGGTGGTAACAGCAACCATGTTCATAGTTATATCCTACCCCTCGTGCCCTGCCAGTTCGCATAACGTGTCTACAGCCACAGAGGCTTAATCATAATCATTGAGAGGGGGACGCATATCCACCTCACAGAGTCCTGCCTTGGCCAAAATAGCCTGTGCCACGTCCTCAGCTACACCTTGCACTTGCTCCAAGGGGCGGTTTCGATGAACGCGCGGAGGCAAGGCTACTTCAACGATATGGGAAGCGTCTATAAGCAGGCCTATCTCCACCCCGTAGCCTGAAATAAAGGAAACTCGGCGGACAAAGTCCCGCCGCACCGCGTACTCCCCGGCCAACGGCTGGGCAATATGAGCTAGATGCGGGAAAAGGATACGCATCAAAGGTTTTGCACACAGTTCCGTTACCCGGCCTCCCCCGGTAGAATAACCGAGGTAAGTACGCTGATAGTTGGCCTTAACGAGGTCTACTGATGGATCGGCGAAAGGTTTAGCTAGCGAGTTCACTGATTCTGAGGTGAGTCCTCGGACATCGGCATCGACAAAAACGATGACAGGACTTAAGGCGGCCGCCACCCCACGCCATAAAGCCTCCCCCTTGCCTGGCCGCGGTGGGATATCGCTGAGAACCTCACGCCAATTTATCACCTGCGCACCAGCTATCCGCGCACGCTGGGCGGTCTCATCGGTGGAATCTGAGTCAATGACGAATACATTGCAAGCCTGCGAGCCGAGGGCAGCACCCACCACATCAGCAATGGTATCTTGCTCATTCAGGGCGGGAATTACTACATCAAAGTCACTCATACCAGGCCTCTCGTCGCGCGTAACGGCGGCTGTATGCCCGCAATGGCTGCGGTCATACGTATAGTATCAATGGTTTCAGCTACCTCATGGGCCCGAAAGCAGGCTACTCCCCGCTCTGCAGCCCATGCTGTTGCAGCTAGAGTCCCAGCGACTCGCTGTTTAACAGGGCGATCTAGAGTTTCTCCAACAAAATCTTTATTACTCAAAGCCATAAGTACCGGCCAGCCTGTTGCCACGAGCTCATCAATGCGGCGTAGTAGCTCCAGGCCGTGATAAGTATTTTTACCGAAATCATGCGTGGGGTCGATAAAAATTTTGTCCTCGGGAACCCCTAAATCTACTGCCCTCGTTGCCAGCGAGGTAGTTTCAGCGATGACATCGGATACAAGCTCATCAAAGTGCACGCGGTGAGGGCGCGTGCGCGGGATAGCCCCACCTGTATGGGAGCATATATAACCTACTCGAAAGTGGCCTGCCACCTCGATCAACTCAGGGTCGTGGCCCGCCCACGTATCGTTGACCAAAGTAGCCCCATTTTCGATCGCAACCGCAGCCACCTCAGCTCGCCACGTATCCACGGATATGGTGATATCTGGAAACCGGTCATGAATCCTCGCAATAAGCGGTACCACGCGGTCAATCTCTTCAGCAGGACTGATCACCGCCCCTGGCCCCGCCTTGACTCCCCCTATATCCACAATGCGCGCACCCTGGTCGACCACCATAAGGGCACGATCAAAGGCACGATCAACATCGTGAGTTGCTCCTGCATCATAAAAAGAATCGGGGGTGCGATTAATGATGGCCATGACAATGGCGATGGACGAATCGCGGGGCGCAAAAGCACTGCGTATTGGAGGTCGAGAAGCCGAAATCACAATTTACTGCTCCGCAGCAGCGTGGTATGCACGGATATGAGCGACAGCTTCAGCAACCGAATCCGTTACTAGGAAGAGATCCATATCCGATTCACTAATGACTCCTGCATCAACCATGCGGCTACGCATCCAGTCCACTAAACCAGCCCAAAATTCCGTCCCGAGTAGCACAATAGGATAGTTCGTTACCTTGCCAGTCTGCACCATGCATAGAACTTCAAAAAGCTCATCCATTGTTCCCAAACCGCCTGGCAGGCATACAAATCCTTCAGAGTACTTCAGAAACATAGTTTTGCGGGCGAAGAAGTACCTAAAATGAACACCCATATCTACATAGTCATTCATGCCCTGCTCATGGGGAAGCTCGATACCCAGGCCCACGGATAGACCCTCGGCGTCACTGGCACCCTTATTGGCTGCCTCCATGAGGCCTGGGCCGCCACCAGTGATGACGGCATAGCCGGCCTCTACTAATTCCTGGCCAACTTCTTCGCCCAGGCGGTACCACGGATGCTCGGCCTGCATCCGTGCAGAACCAAATACAGCTACTGCCCGGGGAAGCTCACTAAGGACATCGAAACCAGTGATGAATTCACTCTGGATACGCAAGACCCGCCACGGATCGGCGTGTTTCCAGTCGTGATTTGCCCCGACCTCAAGGAGCCGCTGATCATAGGTAGAACCAGGCTGGTTCATGGAGTTCTTCAGCAGCACTGGGCCACACATCATACGTTCTTTTTTTTCCATGTCGTCCAGATTAGATGAGGCTTTATAACTTTGTCGCACACTTAGGCCACCAAATAGCGCCTCAGCACCTCAGCAAGTTCAGTAATCATCTCCACTGGGCATTGTTCATCCTTCTTGTGGCAGAAACTGGGGTCGCCAGAACCAAAATTCACAGCGGGTATCCCTAGCTCGCTAAAGCGTGCAACGTCTGTCCATCCGAATTTGGCGCGCGGTTCTTGCCCCGTGGCAGCGATAAGGTCTTGGACCACATGCTGGTCCAAACCTGGGCGTGCACCAGGAACGGCGTCGTCGATCTCGTAGTCCACAGAATCTGGGAGATCTAGAACCTCAAGGAGGTGCGCCATTGCTGCATCAAGATCACGGTGCGGAGCAAATCGGTAATTGACGTATAGCCACGCTTCATCAGGGATCGTATTGGTAGCCACCCCCGACTCACAGTGCACGATATTCAGACCTTCGTGGTAGTAACACCCATCAACGTCGACCTCGCTGGCTTTATAGGCAGCAATATTTGCAATCACGGGGGCTAGAAGGTGCATTGCATTCAAGCCTAACCAGCTCCGTGCAGAGTGCGCGCGCACCCCTCTCGCGCTCACCTTAAGCCGAATCGAGCCCTGGCAACCTGCCTCAATAATGGCTTCTGATGGTTCTCCCAAAAGCGCGAGATCACCTCGTAGCCATTCGGGGTGCTGCTCGGCGATAAACTTTAGGCCATTGTAGCGCTCCGCTACCTCCTCGGCTTCGTAACAGACCAAGGTCAGATCGTATTTAAGATCAGGTGATTGGCTGAGGGTGGCAAAAGTGTGGGCATACACTGCTAGCCCCGATTTCATATCGACACTGCCTAAACCAAAGAGGGTATCGCGGCCGCGTGAGTCCAACCCCCTTCGTGCGGGTAGGTTCTCGGCTGGGGGCACAGTATCTATGTGGCCGGCGAGGATGACCCTCGCCGGTAAACCGCGATTGGTACGTGCCACGAGACTGTTACCTAAGCGCAAAACTTCAACGTCTGGCAGTTTCCGGAGAGAACCTTCTAATTCATCTGCGAGAGCTTCTTCGTGATGGCTGGGGCTCGGAATATTCATCAAAGCCTCAGTTAATTCGACAGGGTCCATGCTGAGATCAATCATAGGTTTTAGTGTAGACCGTCATGAGTGGGAGGCAGCTGAGACGGTTTTATTTCTCAAGCTTTCAGCCACTAAAGTTAGGCGCATGCTAAAACACGGTGCAACGGGCGTTGGTATCGCAAATATTTCGATGGATGGGGATGTCTTAGATGTTTGGTTCCCCTCTCCGGCACTTATCGATCCTGCTTCTTATAGCGCTGGCACGGAACGTCTTGGAGCCCAGGATCTCCCTGTGCGGCTGCTCAATCTGGTGAAGCTTGATAATGACCGCATGGTTGAGCAAGTAGCTGTTCGCACTGTCATTCGCGATCTCAGTTTAGAACCTCAAGATCCTTATGACGTGTATCTGCGGCTGCATCTACTCTCCCACCGCTTGGTCGAACCCAATACGATTAATATGACGCAGGCCTTGGAAAAGCTCTCCGTGGTGGTGTGGACTAACAAGGGTCCGTGTCTGCCCGATAATTTCGAATTCATGCGCACCTCACTGCGCTCTCGGGGTTTGATCCACGTCTACGGTATCGATCCTTTGCCGCGCATGGTGGACTATGTGGTGCCATCCGGTATCCAAATTTCGGAGGCAGAGCGGGTACGTTTGGGGGCTTACCTGGCCCCTGGAACTCGCGTTCTGCGGGAGGGCTTTGTCTCCCATAACGCTGGTACGCTCGGCGCGTGCACCGTTGAAGGGCGCATCTCCTCAGGCACTGTTATCGATGCTGGGTGCACGTTAATGCTCTCGTCATCTCTGATGAGCTCCAAGCCACAGCCCATGCGCATTGGAAAAAACTGCACCTTCGGAGTAAGCAGTTCGGTTCTGGGTCTCGACCTTGGCGATCGCTGCCATATAGGTCATAAAGTCGTCCTCGAGCCTGGCACTCTCCTCCGCTTTGCCGATACTGGTGGCATCGCACCCGCTCAGGTCATTGCCGGGCAATCCGACTGGTCGATCACCATGCATCCGGACTACCGGGAACCATTTGCGGAAAAAATCGCCTCCTAAAGTATTTTCGGTTCGGATTTATTAGTCTCCGCAGCAAGCGGGATACTAGAGTATTCCCTATGGAAAATCCCCCTTCAATAACAACGACAGCGACCAAGAGTTTAGGTAAAGGCTTAAAAACCCGACACCTAACCATGATGGGTCTAGGATCCTCAATCGGTGCCGGACTCTTTCTTGGTACCGGCGTAGGAATTCAAGCCGCCGGGCCCGCGGTTATTCTCGGCTATATATTTGCAGGCATCATCGTTGTGCTTTTCATGGAGATGCTCGGCGAGATGGCCGCCGCACGCCCGACCTCGGGATCCTTCTCTGTCTACGCCGAACAAGCCTTCGGACACTGGGCTGGATTCTCCTCCGGGTGGCTCTACTGGTTTATGCTCACCATGGTTATGGGGGCAGAAATGACCGGGGCCGCGGCAATTATGGGAGAGTGGTTTGGAGTCGCCCCGTGGATTCCTGCCCTGATCAGCGTGGCTATCTTCGCTGTCATCAACTTGGCGCACGTGAAGGGATTCGGTGAATTCGAATTTTGGTTTGCCCTCATCAAAGTCGCCGTCATTATACTTTTCCTTATTGTGGGCGTACTGCTCGTATTTGGGTTACTACCTGGTACTGAGTACGTGGGCATGCGCAATATACTTGGCAACGGTTTTATGCCTAATGGCTTCGCCGGGGTAGCCACAGGCCTTCTAGCTGTAGCCTTCGCTTTCGGTGGAGTAGAAATTATCACAATTGCAGCGGCCGAATCCGAAGATCCCGCCTCCTCCATATCGACCGCCGTCCGCTCCGTCATCTGGCGTATATCCTTATTCTATCTCGGCTCGGTGCTCGTTATCATCGCCTTATTGCCATTTGAGAGCATTACTGGAGCTTCTAACGCAGCCGAATCACCATTTACCATTATTCTGGGCCTGGCCAATATTCCCTATGTTGTAGGTTTCATGGAGGCCACGATCGTTTTGTCGCTCCTGAGTGCCTTTAATGCGCAAATCTATGGGACCTCCCGCCTCATCTTCTCCCTCGCGGAACGCGGCAATGCACCTCGAATCCTTGGTGTTATCAGTAAACAAGGGGTGCCGATGAACGCGGTGATCCTCTCAATGTTCTTCGCCTTTGGCTCTGTCGGTTTGCAGTTCTGGAACCCGCCAGGATTGCTCACATTCCTGCTCAATGCCGTAGGTGGCTGCTTGATCGTCCTCTGGGTCATGATCGCAGCCAGCTGGATGAAACTGCACCCCGAACTAGTTCGAAATAATGAAATCACCAAAGTGCGGATGCTAGGCCACCCGTGGAGTGCGATTATCTGCCTGGCCATGCTAGCCACACTCGTAGGATTAATGCTGATAGACGAAAGCGCACGAGGACAAATTTGGTCCGTCGCTATTATCTTTGCGCTGACAGTCCTCGCGAGCTTTATCACTAAAAAATCATCAGCTTCGAAAGGACTCTAGCACCCATGACTGCATTCACCGCTACTGGTTTAGCCACCATCTATGAAGACGGAACCGTCTTAGATGCTTGGTTCCCCAACCCAACCATGACCGACACACCTGAGTCACCGGGTACGGTCCAGCTTGCTGATGCCCCGGATGAATTTACTAATCTTCTTGTTTTTGATCCAGATCGTCGTACCACCCGAGTAGCTATCCGTACGACGATTGAGAACCTCGACGAGGCACCAATCGATGCCTATGATGCCTATCTGCGCCTGCATCTGCTCTCCCACCGTTTAGTTAAACCGCACGGACAAAACCTTGATGGCATTTTCGGTCTCCTGGCCAATGTGGTGTGGACTAATTTTGGCCCTTGTTCTCCAGAGAATTTTGAAATGACGAGGCAATTACTCTCCCTGCGCGGCCCCGTCACAGTGTTCTCGGTGGATAAGTTCCCCCGTATGGTCGATTATGTGATGCCCAGCGGTGTACGCATCGGCGATGCCAACCGTATCCGCCTCGGCGCTCATCTAGCCGAAGGTACTACCGTCATGCACGAGGGCTTTGTGAACTTTAATGCTGGCACACTCGGCGCCTCTATGGTGGAGGGCCGTATATCGGCTGGGGTTGTTGTTGCAGATGGCTCTGATATCGGTGGTGGAGCCTCGATTATGGGTACCCTCTCGGGCGGTGGCAAGCAGGTCATCTCGATTGCTCAGAGATGTCTGCTGGGTGCCAATGCGGGACTAGGAATCTCTCTTGGCAATGACTGTGTTATTGAGGCGGGCCTTTATATTACAGCCGGCGCCAAGATTATCGTGCGCGGCGACGTGGCTCGTGCCCTCGAGCTTGCCGACGGCGATACCATTAAAGCCGTCGAATTATCGGGAGCCAGCAATATCTTATATCGCAGAAATTCCCTGAGTGGCGCGATTGAAGCGGTAGCCCACGGTAAAAATCCTATTGAGCTCAACGCCGCACTGCATGCCAATTAAAAAAATATCCTCTCACAACGAGAGGATATTTTTTAATTCAAAGCTTGGGGGTCAACGTCCTTGATGATCGTTATTGGTTTGGGCTTAAAAGTCCAGAGCTTGTTAACGACGAAGTTAACTGGCATGCTCAAACCGATAGCGATGATCAGCGCCCAGTAGAACTTGGTCCGCAGCCCGGAGGAATCATCGAAAATCTCGGTGGGAAGAGCCACAGGGCTCAGAGGATTCATCAATAAGGTGGCCACCACTTGGCTGACCAGAAATGCCAAAAGGCCGGTGGCGAGAAAAGCAAAAAATCCCCTCCACCACTTGGATAACCGGTCTGATTTAAAGGTCCACATTCGATTGAGTTGATAATTCCACGTATTGGCTACAAGGAAGGCTACCGTCATAAAGACGTGGTACCAGCGAATGTGGTAGCGACTGCCCAAAAGATTCAGAAAGGCATCATGCTCGCTGATATTAAAACCATAGGCAGCGCATTTCTTGGCTATATAGACAACGACCAGGTTGACTACGATCCCCGAGCCTCCCACCAGTCCAAACTGGAGGAATTGCCGAAGATGTGAGCCAGCCTCGCTCATAGTGATAGCCACTAGACGTTACGCTCCCTTATTCTTTGTTAAAAACAGATTTTCCCTATACTACTCTGCTGCAAAGTTTCTAAGCGAATTAAAACGTGCCGTTAGTTTATCTCTCATCAACACCAGTAATCACAAGGGCCTGAGGTCGGGATGCATCGGTAATATCCGTTTGCACAAAAGCGCGGACAATTTCACGGATATAGGAAATTCTTGGGTACTCTCCACTTCCCCACCCCACTAATAGCGCGCGCTTATGCATCTAGGACATCAGCTGCAAAAACAGACCCAATTAGTTTTATTGCCGGAAGCAGTAGAGCACTCAGAATTCTCCTACTCAAGAGCATTCGCAGCACATAGCTTCACACGCAGGCACCATAGCCTGGGTCGACTCCACGTTTGCGATCCGATGAATGTAATAAGAGTGGCACAACTGGCTAGGAGGCGATATCTAAGCGCCGCGCAGCACTGTCGATATCCTGATCGGTCGCAGTTAAAGCAAGACGGACGAATGGCGTGGCTGTAGGGCCATAAAAAGAACCCGGCGCTACAAGAATGCCGCGCTCGGCAAACCATTCGACACTTGTCCAGCAGTCCTCTCCGCGGGTGGCCCACAGGTACAGCCCAGCAGAAGACTCCTCGACTTGGAACCCAGCGTGAAGAAGCGCAGTAAGCAAGACTGTGCGGCGACGGGCGTAGCGCAGTTTTTGCAGAGCTTCTTGGTCATCGTCGGCAAGCGCAGTTACCATCGCAGCTTGGATGGGTCCGGGTACCATCAATCCCGCATGTTTGCGAGTCTCGGTGAGCTCCGCGATGATATTATCCGCTCCCGCTAAAAACCCGGCGCGGTAGCTTGCAAGGTTCGATGTTTTTGAGAGCGAATGGATGGCCAAGAGATTGCGGTGATCGTTATGGGAAATCCGCTCATCAAGAATGGACATGGCCTCGCCTTCCCACACGAGCCCTAGGTAACATTCGTCAGAGGCCACAATAATATCGTGTGCTCTAGCGAAAGTGATTAACTGTCGGAGTTCCTCAGGGCTAAGCACACGGCCAGCGGGATTCGACGGCGAATTAATGAAGATCAAATCAATAGTGTCAGGGTCGTCTACATCCCACGGAGTATCGCTGCGTATTGGTTGCGCTCCTGCGAGCAGCGCCCCTACCTCGTAGGTGGGATAAGCAACAGTCGGAATCACAATCTTTCCACGACAGCCCAGCAGAGTGGGCAACCATGCTATTGCCTCTTTAGTACCCACGACAGGCAAAATACCCTCGACTTGAGGGATATTATAACGCCTGGCTAGAGACTCTTTGATAGCTGCACGTAGCTGGGGTGTCCCCACCGTCTGAGGATACCCGGATGCTTGACCTGATTCAGCAAGGGTTAATTGAATACCGGGAGCCACAGGATCGACGGGCGATCCAACCGATAAGTTGATGAGCCCATCAGGATGGGCGCTAGCTCGCTTCTTTGCGGGGAGTAATGAATTCCAAGGAAAATCTGGAAGGACTTCAGCGAGTGATTGACGGGCCATGGGAATATCCTTGATCGGGTAAGAGTAGGGGCGAGAAAATTCTCACTTCAACAGTTTAACGGATGAAAGGCTAAGGCCCCTGGGTCGAAACCAGGGGCCTTAGCGGACGATCTATTGGTTTTGTGGAGGCAATTTTTCAACCAGCGGTGGATCGAAGTCTTGGGGGCCAAGACCCATCGCCCCGCCAGGTGATCCGAGATCATCAAAGAAGGCGGCATTGGCCTCGTTATAGTCGATCCATTCATCAGGAACATCATCTTCATAGAAGATTGCTTCTACGGGACAGGCGGGTTCACAAGCCCCGCAGTCCACGCATTCATCTGGGTGGATATAAAGCGAGCGTTTGCCTTCGTAGATGCAGTCAACTGGGCATTCTTCAACACACGCTTTGTCCATCACGTCAACGCATGGCTGGGCAATAGTGTAAGTCATTACTTTCCAACTTCTTCTCAACTAACCATTCTTGACTTCATCAAAGGCAGAAAACCCCCGATTAGTCCCGCAAACATCAACACTATACTCCGAATACTCGAGCCTACCAACTGATCCCCTGTTAGGTTCGGCGCCATCAGCATGAGGAAATAGCCAATCGTCCAAGCCCATAGTGGAATCCCAGCGATCGCTAAATTCTTTGACCACAAAAGGGCCGTATTACTGAGAACTCTATTAAAAAAGAACGCGATCACGATGGTATAAGGCACCGGGACCCCGAATATCCAGACACCTAGGTAAATCACTTCGAGGAATACGGACAAAAGCGAGGCGAGTGCGAGCCACATGAGCCCGAAGGCCGCCTCCGCCTTGGAGAAATTCGAATAGATATAACGCTGAGGATTCTCGGAGCTCATCTTTCGATACCCTCTATCAGGCTCACAATCTCGCGTAGTCGTCGGGGATCGGAGAACTCAGAAAATTGATAATGCTCATACCGGCTTAATGGCTGAGCAATCATATTAGACAAGCAAAAAGTGAAGGGCGCTCGCTCTGGATCGGATTGCGGGGCATAGGCCGCAACTGGTCGGGTTGCGCAGCTGCTTCCATCAGCCACCCAAATTTGCGTAGCGTGGGCTTTCATAGCGCCCACTTTCCTCGCTAGCACATCATCGCTGAGCCGCAGCGCAAAATCGGAGTAGTCGACACAGGCCAACTCTCCGGCCTTAGGCATACGCCATCCCGCTGGGGCCGATATGACTTTTAGGCCGTCGGCGAGGTGCTCTTGATGGGTCACGCACCATAAAACTGGGATATCTAGATAACGAGCGGCTGCCTCGGTGATCTCGTGAGCTCGGATATGGTCCGGGTGACCGTAGCCCCCATCGGGGCCGTAGCTGATCAGCAGCTGCGGCGGATGATCGCGCAGTTGCTCAATGAGTTGTTTCACAGCCTTATCCGCTGAGTGGATAAAAGCTCTAGGGTGTTCATTCGCAGCATCACCGACCATCCCGGAATCGCGCCAGTATCCCGGGGCCCGGAGAAATTCTCCGCGTATTCCTAGATGCGTCAACGACTCACTAAGTTCAGAAATGCGGAATCCGCCTAATTGGTCGGCGGCGACCAGATTCTGGTAGCGAGAGCCGATAACTTCTCCCTGTTCACCCAGGGTGCAGGTAATAACTTCAACGTCTGCACCGTGTGCCGCAAGATGAGCTAGGAGCCCGCCGGTCCAAATGGCTTCGTCGTCAGGATGGGCATGCACTGCGACGACGCGCAGGTTAATCATATACTCTCCAGGTATCCAAAGATGTTGTGCCTCGAGGGTCGTCTCCCTCAATCGGTTCAGGACCTACAATACCCCTGCCCTTAACCTCGAGACGCGTACCCCGAGCAATGGACGTTCGCAGGGTTTCTTTTCGCTCAATTGCAGCAATATCGTTGAGGAGTTCATCATAGGGGTAACGCCCGGCGTAATAGGCATCGATCCGCTGTTGCAATTCCCTGTCGCAAAAACCCGAGATATTGGAGCCCAACAATCCTTTTGCAGGGCAGGCATAGCGCTCGGGTAACTGTGCACTCGTGCGGTGGACAACCACATCCACCTTACCTTGCGGAATCAGTGCTCCGACAAGGGTGGTCATATCAGCTTGAACGATCGTAGCTGTAATGTTATGGCCCTGTAGAAGAGCCATGAGGGCCTGAGCAGCATTAAAGTCTAATTCTTGAGAGGGATCAACCCCGATTCGCACCGGCGAGATTAGATGCTTGATATGCAGTGTTTGCGGCGTCCGTTCAGTAGGGTCGATATCAAGGTGATTCGTGCGCTCGTAGGCCAATCTTGCGATAGTGGGCGCATCGATTAAGGACTGCAATTCCTGCCGCACAACTGGTTGCAGCTTTGTATTAGCTACGATTTCGAGTTCCAGTTCATCGGACTGTTCCCACACTTGGGTGCCTGGAACTAACTCATACGCCTCGCGCGAGGTCTGGGTGGGGTTGAGATCCAGAAAACTAACTTGTCCGCTATTGAGCATCTCTATGCCCTGAGCCGTGCTGCGAATTTCTCTGAAGGAAAGTGTTTCAACGCGCGCGGGCTCACGCCCCCACCACCGATCATTACGCTTGAGGATAAAAACACCCCGCTGCCGATCGATCGTCTGAACCGCAAATTTTCCTGCTGCAGCGGGCACCCCTCTTGCTAGCACCTCGGAAAAAGGGTCCCCGCGTAGAAGGTGAGCGGGCAAAAGAGCCGAAAATAACGACGTCCATTCATCGTAGGGTTGGGCGAAATCAACGTAGACCGTCTTACCGCCGTTGGCGGAACGGATAGCAGAAATTGCGCGATAACCGCTGGGATTAAGGGTAGCGGGAGTAGCGATGATTGAAGACCACAAATATTCAAAATCCGCGACAGTGATTGGAGTTCCATCACTCCATTGTGCTTCTGGGGCGATATCGTATCGCACAGTAAATGCGAGTGGTCGCTCGCGCTGAAGATCGCCTTGAGTTCTTTCTTCCACACCGCGCGGAATTAAGAGGTCGGCCTTCGTGGCAGAGGTGTGTACAGGCAGCACGTAGGCGTTAGTCAGCAGATCTTTATTTCGCTTTCCGTCAACGAATGCGCTGGGGAGAATAAGCGATGCGAGGGTTCGGGTGAACCTCGAATCGTCGACAAGTAGGTGCGGATTAAATCCGGTTTGCACTTGATCGATCCCGATAACAAGTTCTGTCTGTTGGAGAGTGGGTTGGCCGGTGGTCGTACTGGTAGCCACAGATATCTGGGAAGCCAGCGGATCCTCAACGGGAGGGGGGCCGGGCGAAGCCGAACAGCCCGCCAGAGACACGACGAGGAGTATCCCCCAGTTGAGATCGAAAGCTTTCATACTACAAAGTCTACTTGGTCGCCTGATTCCAACCGAAACAAGCAACCGTGTATGAAACAATTACGAAAACAGAGCTCTAGCCCCCTGCGGGAGGACTAGAGCTCACTAGATTGAAAATACGGTTTTAGAATCTTGGGAGAGGGAGCGAATCAAGGAAGGCGTTGATTCCAGGGATTCCTTGGGCTAGCACTGCCAGCAAGACGCCCAGTATCGCGACAACCGCGGTTACGATGCCTACGATCGCACCGGTACTGAGAGTGTCTTTTTCTTTTTCCTTTTCTCGTTCTTTCTTAAAGGAATCAAGTGCTCGCTCGACGGCGTTAACCTGCGACTCTAGGGCCCTCACCGCACTCACTGATGCTGCTGCATTAACCTCAGCCATCACAGCCTCAGCCTGCTCCACCACAGCATCAGCGCCCACAGCCACAGCACCCGACTTCGCAGCCTCCAACCGCTTCACCAACGGAGCACGAGCAGCATCAACCTTCTCAGCCACAGCATCAGCAACAGCCCGCTCAACCTCTACAACCTGAGCCACCAACTGCTCAAGCGCCTCCACACTCGCAGCAGCATTAACCTCAGCCATCACAGCCTCAGCCTGCTCCACCACAGCATCAGCGCCCACAGCCACAGCACCCGACTTCGCAGCCTCCAACCGCTTCATAAGTGCAGCGCTCTTTTCGGCACGGAGGTTGGCTGAGAAATCCTGAACATCCTGCTCCACCTGCATGATCTTTGCTTCGATTGGTGCTAGATCCTCTGAGTTTTGAGCTGCAGAGAGATCATCGGTAAGCGTGTCAATCTGAGCGAGTATTTCGGTAGCGTTCAGTTTGATCGCTTGCGCTTTTGCACTTTCAAGACGCACAATCAATGGTTGACGTGCAGCGTCAAGCTGGGCCTCGATAAGCTGGGCCTCAAGAGCCGTGACCTTAGATTTTAGGTCTTTGATAGTGTGCACTGTTGAAGAGCCGACTTGGTTGAGGAGATCCGCGGCTTGGCCCTTGAGCGTTTGATTGTCAAGCTGGGTCGCTTTATCAAGGATGGCTTCCAGCCGCTCGGTTAAAGAGGTTTGCGCAGTCGCGAGATAGTTTTCTTCTACGCGAACCTTAATTGCGAGAACACTTTCTTTGAGCTCGCTAGCAGCCACTTTCTTGGTCACAAGTTCTGGCAGATCAGCTTGGGAGAGTGCGCCCAGCATTTGCGTTGCCTGAAGTGCTTTAGCCTGCAATAGGCTCGAGTCTGCTCCCTGGGCGTATACCTGCGTGGCGTTGGCTACTTTAACGGTTTCGCGTAGGATTTCTCCTACTTTTTGATTGAGGCTTGACTGTGCTTCGGCTTTGAAGGGCTCGATCTCCTCGGCGATCCTAGTTACTCCATCGAGAGATACGGCATCGAGTAGCCTGCTGCGTATATCCTCGGCCTTGTTTGAGATCGCATCATCACCGATGGCTTGTACAGCAGCATCAGTAGTAGCTAGTTCTCTTAGAGCCTCGGCTCGATGAGTGTGCACCGAAACATTCAATAAGGCTGTTTCAATCGCGCTGCTCAAACTCTCGAGAGCTGCTCGATCGGTCGCGTCAGCCACGCCTCGTTCAAGTTCGTCAAGTTCATTTAGGATTCGAGTGCGCGTATTCTCGGCGATCTCCACTGCCACGAGCGCGGTGATCTGAGCCCGAGCCTCCTGCAACTTAGTTGTATACACTTGCTTCTGTGCAGCGAGTTCATCGCTAGCAGCTTTCTCGACGGAGCGGGCAAACGCGTTGACTTCTTCGGTGGCCTGCTGTAGCTTCATCTCGGAATCGATGGCTTCGACGGTGGCTGTTAATTCCTCGGCTTTGCTCACAAATTCTTGAGAATCAGCAAGGGCCTGGGCCCGCTCAAGGGTATCGGCTATTTTTTCCTTGAGGTCAGACTTTTGTCGGTCGAAATCAACTTCACCACTATCGGCTGGTTGCAGGGGACCGTGGGCGGCCTCGAGGACACCAGTATTCGTCTGCGCATTCGCTTCTGCGGTCTCGGTAACGAAGTTCTGATCCGCTTTCGACTCGTTGTACTCTACCTTGTATATCTCGAGGTCAGCGAAGTCCTCTTTTTTCGCCCGTTGAGCCGAGTCAGTGGGATATTTATCGGGTACGCCCCAGTCGATGACCGCTGCTATTGGAATGCGCTTAACCTCGACGATTCCATTTGTGTAGGTTTCTAAGATCGCAAGGGATCTCACGATGTCGGTATAACGGGTCTGATACCACGCTTCGGCATTCGGTTGATCTTTGAGTTCCGCAAACTTTTTCTTCGCCTCTGAGAGGATCTCTTTAGCCTTGAGGTCGGTCGCTTCTTTGTATCCAAGCGTTGTAAGATCGAGGGCCCGCGCTTCGGGGAAATCCTCGGCTTGCAGAAGCACGAAAGTGCGGGCAGCAAGGGCTATTCGAGCGTGTTGCTTGGCCCATCCTAGTCCCTTCCAGGAAGCGCGTGGACTGTCGAAAGCGTAGAAGTCTTCGTTCCACTCGGTAGCCGAATCGGCGTAATATTGCCGTGCACGGTAGATGGTATCGAAGCTCGTGAATGCACCTTCGTAACGTGCGGCGTCGGCTGGGGGGTTCAGCAGCTGATCGCTGGGGAGTGATGCAATCTCAGCTGCCTGAGCTGCTACTACACTTAACGCTAGGACTGATGGCTGAGTGACTGCAACGCCTTGCAGCGCGAGGGCTGTGGTTAGGCCAAGGGCGGTCAAACGGGCTGGATTGTGCATCTAAGAAGATCTCCCTGATCGATCGGCAAATGATAAAATTTTCGAAGTTACCATATCTCGGCAACTTAGCCTTGCCTAAATCCTATACCCTCGGATACCCCCGTGAAGGTCCACTCCCTGCCATCGGTCTAGACAAAGCAACCCCCCTTCCACTCTGCTGTGGAAGGGGGGTTCGAGAAGCTACTTATTGCGGTTTTTTTCCCGAGAACGCGAACGAGCTCGCTCTGTAGCATTGAGGTTCACCTTGCGCACGCGCAAGATATTCGGAGTAACCTCAACACACTCGTCTTGACCACAGAACTCCATGGCCTCATCGAGCGATAGCACGTGCGCTTTAGCCAGAGTCACCGTAGCGTCGGCTGTTGCCGAGCGCATATTGGTGAGTTTCTTTTCCTTGGTAATATTGATGTCCATATCTTCATCGCGGTTATTGGCACCAACGACCATGCCCTCGTAGGCTTCCATGCCAGGTTCGACGAAGAAATTGCCGCGATCGGACAATTGCTGAAGGGCATAAGCTGTAATTTGACCGGAACGATCGGCCACGAGGGAGCCCGAGGCGCGACCCTTGATTTCCCCCGCCCATGGGCGAGCTTCGATCGAGTACGAGTTGGCTATGCCTGCACCACGGGTTTCCGTGAGGAAGGTGGTACGGAAACCGATGAGACCACGAGAGGGCACGTCGAATTCCATCCGGACCCAATCGCCCGACAGGTTAGACATTGACGTCATCTGCCCCTTGCGGGCTGCGAGCAACTGAGTTACTGCGCCTTGATACTCTGATGGTGTGTCGATAACCATATGATCATGGGGTTCGTAGATTTTGCCATCGATATGCTGCAGCACAACCTGGGGTTTGCCCACAGTGAGCTCAAAGCCTTCCCGACGCATGGTTTCTACCAGCACAGATAGCGCCATTTCGCCACGCCCCTGCACCTCCCAGGTATCTGGACGCTCGGTGGGCAGTACCTTGATGGATACGTTACCAATGAGCTCCTGGTCCAAGCGTGCCTTGACAACACGCGCCGTGAGCTTGTCGCCTCCGCCTTTACCAGCTAGTGGTGAGGTATTAACACCAATGGTCATAGAGATTGCGGGCTCGTCGACGGTAATGCGAGGCAGCGCAACTGGATGTTCGATATCGGCGAGGGTATCACCGATCATAATATTGTCGATACCTGAGATCGCCGCGATATCGCCAGCGACCATCTCATCATTAGTGGATTCGCGGGACACACCCACGGTGCGCAACAGTTCTGCGATTTTAACGGTTTTAACGTGCTGGTTACCCTCGTCGTCGTAATGGATCCACGCCACCTGTTGGCCCTTTTTCAGGTGGCCGGAGTGAATGCGAACGAGCCCGATACGCCCTAAAAAGGAGGATGAATCCAAGTTTGTCACGTGGGCCTGGAGTGGCGCATCGATGGTTGCTGATGGTTCTGGGAGTGCCTCGTAGATGACATCGAAGAGTGCTTGAAGGTCTGGAGCGTCTGGCACGTTTCCATTCCCAGGATTCTTGGTAGAGGCGCGGCCTTCACGTCCGGAAGCATAGAGCACCGGGAGGTCGAGCAGCTGCTCGGCAGCCTGCGCAGCCTCGGGATCATCAAGAGAAGAGGCCAGCTCGAGGAGCAGATCCTGAGACTCTTCCACAACTTCGTCAATACGAGCATCGGGGCGATCGGTTTTATTGACCACGATAATGACGGGCATTTTGGCGGCGAGCGCTTTGCCGAGCACGAAGCGAGTTTGTGGTAGTGGCCCCTCAGAGGAATCAACGAGGAGAACAACGCCGTCAACCATGGATAGGCCACGTTCGACCTCACCGCCGAAATCGGCGTGACCTGGTGTATCGATAACGTTGATAACGAGGTCTTGGCCGTCTTTGCCTAATCCTTTGCGACGAATGGCAGTGTTCTTTGCCAGGATGGTGATGCCCTTTTCTTTCTCAAGGTCACCCGAATCCATGACCCGATCGGTGACCTCACCGCGGTCACCGAAAACGCCGGACTGCTCTAGCATGGCGTTCACGAGGGTAGTTTTGCCGTGGTCGACGTGTGCGACGATGGCAACGTTGCGAAATTCTGGATGACTCAAGAGGTGCTCCCACTATAAAGGAAAGAAAAATAACGGTACAACCCTACTCCACCACGGCCAATCATGGCTACTTTCGGCCCCATTTAGGTTCCAGCGTGCACCTTTACTTCGCAATGATCGATCGCTCTAGTCACCTCAATCCGCTACTGGAAAACAACCGATCCCTGTTATAAGTGGGACAATTGTGCTAGAAAAGTATTAGATTTGAGAACTTTATCTGAGAGGCCTAGGGGTGAATCCCACACTGCTCAGCAAAGATTCTTCGGACACAATATTCTAAGTCACGGGAAAGGCGATCGACCTTTCCTATCGCTTCCAACCTTTGGCACCTGCAGGAGACGGCCCCACTATGTTCAGAAAAAAAGCTGCATCATTACTAGTTGCCACCGCAGGCCTTCTCATCCCTGCTGCTTTGAGTCCGGTCGCTCACGCCGCGGAGCCCGCCTTATCATCGCAGTCACATATCACTGTGCCTCCAGCGATTGATTTGAGCCAGTATCCCGCTTGGCCCATCGATAATCTAGGGCGCCCGAAGGCTCACCTCCTCGACCAAGCTGCAACCTTTGCACAATCCGCGCCGTTGCCGGATATGCTTCGCACCGCCATCATGGCTGGGGTGGGCTTCTTTAAAGGCGAGGGGGAACCGGGCGTAGATCTTCCGGCTGACGGTCCCCGCTTCTTCCAGTTTGGGTGGCCCACCGTTGCCCGTAGCTGTATAGGGGGAGAGCTAGACTCGGTCGGTAGTGCCATCGCAGTGCCAGGACCCGCCTCGCTCCCCCTACCGGGAGTGGCTGATGGGGAGACCGCTTTCGTCTTTACAGCATTAGGAACTGGCACCTTGGATCGGTCTGATATGCGAGTACGGTGGTTTAATCTCAGCACGCTCACCAGCGGAGAGATCATCCTTGACCAGAAGGGTATCAACCCAGAGGGGCCAGCGACCGCAACTGCCACTGCTCCAACGGGACGCGGGCACATTGTAGCCGTAATGGATGGAGGGATGAGCACGATAGAAGGGGAAAGTGCAACATATTGCACCTTTGCCCCTACTAGCGTAGCTTTCGAGGTTAAATAATGGTCGATCTCCATCCCATCAAGGAAGAAGTATTTGATCTGGAATCCAAGATCAATATCGACCCCAAGGGTTTTAGTCGCGCTGTAGATTCCTACCGCACGACTCCATGTGGACTGTATATGGCTCGCGGCGCCGATCACCCTCAGTTTGGTTACCTAGAATCGTGGTTATTGCCAAAAATAGGCCTACGGGCAAATAAATTTCACTACCGAGACTCGGTTAAAAAGCGTGAAGATATTTATATCGACGTCGTGGACATAGATATCAAAGCGGATACGTGGACCACGCGCGATCTCTACGTGGATCTCATGTGGATCCGTGGCAATAGTATCGAGGTTCTTGATATTGATGAGCTCGCCGCCGCGACGTCGGCAGGGCTAATTTCCGCTGATGATGCTGAGATGGCAATCGAGTCCACGCTGAGAGCTGTAGAGGGAATAACCCGCTATGGGGATGATCCAACACGGTGGATGTACTCCCAGGGGATAGATATTCGATGGGCCAAAGCGGTTACCTTGTCCCCTGCTGCGAATTCCTAAGATCCCTGGAGTCACTTCCTTCACTTCTGAACCTCTCGCGGGTAGACTCCCAGCTATGCTCACCGATATTCGCCGGTTAGACCGCTCGAGATTCCGAGTGAGCTTTAGCCACCCCCACAAACATGGAGCCACACGGCTCCACGAGACTAAAGATGATCCTAACCATAACGACACCCCGACTGGGCCTATGTTGAAGCACTACCGTGTGCGTCCACATGCACGCGAAAGTGCGAGAAAGATAGCCTCCCTCTTTCGGCTGTGTGATTATGGGCGCCACAGAGAAGAAGCCATCAACCTAATACTAGAGCGCGAACTCGTTTCCTAAAGCACCCTAGTTTCACAGACAACCTGGGCGTAGCACTGTCTTGCCCTATAGATAGAGATAGCAGATACTTACTCATGAAAATTATTCGTTTGCTCAGTACCACTGTCATGCTGGGGATATCACTATTATTTGGCTCTAGCCTTGGATCTGTACCAGAAGCGCACGCGGTCATGGGTGGGCGTTATATACCCAACGAATCGGTAGCCTTAGTCGTGCTCGGTCACTCACAATGCTCGGGCACGGTAATCGCCCCAACGTGGGTACTTAGCGCCAAGCATTGTGTGCATCAGGGACCCTCGTTGATCCGAATTAAGGGGGAGAATTTTTATCCCACTGAGGCAGTGCTGCACCCTCATGATGATCTAGCTCTGTTGCGGCTTCATCGCCCTACCTCAGCGCGAGCGGTCCCGCTGTCATCATCCCACCTCCTCCCTGGTGAACATGGCATCCTCACCGGCTTCGGTGCTCACCCCAATGGTCAGGCAACAACCGCTGACGCCCATATCACCCGGCGTGTGCACCGTCTTCCAGCGCCCCTAGATACGGTCACAATTATAGAATCGAACTTTACCGGCGGACGTATTAGCCAGGGAGATTCTGGCGGACCTCTCTTCGACGACAGCGGAGCACTCGCGGGTGTTCAATCCGCCATGACCGAACCTGGCACGGTGGGTTTTATTACCCCAGTGGCCGAGCATAGTTCGTGGATCAGCCGACACGCAGGCATCCCAGCTCCGGTGATCATCGATCGACCTGCCCCGCTTATCGACGCCAGCCAGTCGCCTACTGTTGTTCCTCTCCCCGCGGTCCCCCCGGTGGGCATCTCAGCTATCGAGAGTTTACTTAATTACCAATTCGATATCCGCGTACTCACCCCAGGTGCGATCCTGAGTAGTTAGAGTAGGAAAAAAAGCCCCTTTTTATCAGGGGCTTTTCTCTACCAAGGCGATGGCTTATAAATCGACACCTAGTTCGATACCTAAGCCCGGAACCGAATCGATAAGATCGCGGGTGTATTCTTGCTGTGGATTAAGGAATAGTTGGTCGGCGGTTCCTTGTTCGACTACTTTGCCCTTCTTCATGACAACCACCTCATCAGCGGTCTGGCGAACCACCGCGAGATCATGAGTGATAAATAGATAGCTTAAGCCGAGGTTTTCCTGCAAATCTGCGAGTAATTGTAGGATTTGATGCTGGACCAACACATCCAATGCCGATACAGCCTCGTCCAGGACCACAACTTCAGGATTGAGGGCGAGTGCGCGAGCAACGGCGATACGCTGGCGCTGGCCTCCCGACAATTCATTTGGATATCTGCGCATAGCCGATCGAGGCATTGCCACCATGTCGAGGAGTTCCGCGACTCTGTTTTCCCGCTCCTGTCGATTCCCTACCTTGTGCACGATGAGAGGCTCTTCGATACACCGGTAGATGGAGTACATGGGGTCCAGGGAACCATAGGGGTTTTGGAAAACCACCTGTAGCTTCCGGCGCATGGCGAAAAGTTCCTTCTCGTTGAGAGTAGAAAGATCAGTTCCCTTGTAATAGATTTTACCGGAGCTGGGGTCTAAAAGATTGAGTACCACATTCGCTACTGTCGACTTCCCAGAGCCCGACTCTCCTACGAGGGCGAGGGTCGTACCCTTTTTCAAGCCAAAGCTCACATTATCTACAGCTTTGAGTATCGATTTACTCCCACGCGCGCCGCGAACTTTGAATTCGCGCGTGAGATTCTCCACTCGGATGATCTCCTCGTGGTCATTCTCGCGCTTTCGCCTTAACAGCTCCTTTGGAGTGAGCCCTCGCTTTTGGGCAGACTGGATGCGCGCTGAGGCTAGGGACGGAGCGGCATCCACTAAACGCTGCGTATAGGGATGCTGCGGGTTCTGGAGGATCTCAATAGAAGAACCTGATTCAACTACGCGACCGCGGTGCATAACCACGAGGTGCTCCGCACGCTCGGCAGCCAAACCTAGGTCGTGGGTGATAAAGAGTACGGCGGTTCCTAAGTCTTTGGTGAGATTTCCCAGGTGATCGAGGATACGTTTTTGCACGGTTACGTCAAGCGCAGAGGTGGGCTCGTCAGCAATCAGCAATTTAGGACGAGCTGCTAGGCCCATGCCTATGAGCGCACGCTGGCGCATACCGCCAGAAAATTCGTGTGGAAACTGCTTGGCGCGGCGTTTCGCATCCGGGAGTCCGGCCTCTTTTAAGAGCTCCGCAACCTGCTCGTCCATTTCGGCCTGTGGGACAACTTTGTTTGCTTTGAGCGACTCTTTGATTTGAGTACCCACGCGCCATACTGGGTTGAGGTTACTCATGGGGTCCTGCGGCACCAGGCCAATATCGGAACCTCGGAGTTCATTGAGCTCTTTCTCGGACAGGTGCGTGATATCGCGACCTTCAAATGTAATGCTACCGCCAGTCACTTTTCCTGACCCTGGTAGCAGGCCAATGATGCTCATAGCGGTCGTGGATTTGCCGGAACCAGATTCTCCCACAATGGCCACAGATTGGCCGGGATAGATTGTCAGGTTGATCCCGCGCACTGCCTCGACTGTTCCAGTGGTGGACTCGAAGGAGATCTTGAGATCCTGCAATTCCAGCAACGGGGCGGGCAGGGTTGGTTGTGGTTGGGTCATCTCTTTGTTCTCCTACTTATTACGGGCTTTAGGATCGAGTGCATCACGGACCACATCGCCCATCATGATAAAGCTCAAGACGGTAGCCCCGAGGGCCACAGCCGGATAGAACAACACCATTGGCTGGGTGCGCAATGAGGCCTGTGCCTTGGCAATATCGCCGCCCCAGGAGACAACGGTGGGCGGCAATCCTATGCCTAAAAAGGACAGGGTTGCTTCGGCCACGATAAAGGTACCTAAGGCGACCGTGGCATAGACAATGATGGGAGCAGCGGCGTTGGGGAGGATATGTGAGGTGAGAATTTTCCACCGAGAAGCTCCCACGGCACGCGCCGCCGTCACGAATTCCTCATTTTTAGTTTCCAAAACGGCACCGCGGGTAATACGACCAATTGATGTCCAGCCGAACATGGTGAGTACTAAAACGACGGTGATGATCGTACGATATTCTTTGAACATTTGCATCACCACGATAGCAGCAAGAACGAGAGGTACTGCATAGAAAATATCGGTGACTCTCGACAAAATAGCGTCAATAATTCCACCGAAATAGCCGGCTAGGGCGCCCACCGTGGTACCGATCACAACGACAGCCAAGGTTGTCAAAACCCCCACGGCCACGGAAGCACGCGCCCCGTAGACAACGCGGGCATAGATATCACAGCCCTGTCGGTCAAAACCGAAGGGGTGTCCGGAGCGCGGACTATCTAGTGAGTTAGCCAGCTGACAGAAAGTGGGATCCGTTGAGGTGAAAAGCTGTGGGATTGCTGCGAGAGCGAGAGCTATCAGGATAAGGGACCCCGCGACCCAAAATAGTGGTCGCCGGCGCAAGTAGCGCCACGCTTCACCCCAGACGGAAGTAGGCGCAGATTCATCGGCAACTGCGTCAACGGCGCCAAGGCCTGTCTCATCAGTGTGAGCAATAAAACGCTCTTGGCCTGGAAGAGTACGGGGATTATGAGAATTATGCATAGCGAATCCTTGGGTCCAGCACAGCGTAGAGAAGATCTACGGCGAGGTTAGCGATGATATATACGATCACCAGCACGGTGGTAAAGGAAACGACAGTCGTGGGCTCGCCTTTCAAAATTGCTTGATAGATCGCTCCACCTACTCCGTTGATTCCAAAAATGCCTTCGGTGATAATGGCCCCGCCCATGAGCGCGCCTAAGTCGGCGCCGAGGAAGGTTGCCACTGGTATCAGCGAGTTACGCAGCACGTGACGTCGCGTTACCGTACCGCTGGCAAGTCCTTTGGCCCTGGCAGTACGCACGAAATCTGCGCGGAGGTTTTCACTCACGGATTGTCGCGTGAGTCGCACAACGTAAGCGAAGGATAAGGCACCTAGCACCGCCGCGGGCATGAGGAGGTTGACAAAGGTTTCGCGGGCGCCGACGGTGGGCGGCAGAATCCCCCACTTGACGCCGATGAGAAATTGAAAAAGAAAGCCTATGACGAAGGAAGGCACTGCAATCACGATAAGTGAGGTCACAAGAACCGTGGAATCGAAAATTCCGCCACGGCGCATACCAGCAACAACGCCGAAGAGGACTCCGAGGACGGCTTCAAAGATCAGTGCCATCATGGCCAGTTTGATAGTGACGGGAAAGGCATTTGCCATCGCTTCGGCTACGGGACGTCCGGAGAAGGTCGTTCCGAAATCGAGCATGAATACGCCCTTGATATACAGCAAATATTGGATGATGAAGGGCTTGTCCAGATTATATTCGGCGGTAATTCTCTCGCGGGCGGCGTCAGTGAGCCCGCGTTCGCCCCCTAAAGCCTCTACGGGATCGCCAGGCATGAGAAATACCAAGGCATAGAGCAGCAGGGTGGCGCCAAAGAATACCGGAATCATCTGTAGAACGCGGCGGCCAATATAGCGCAACATTGGATTAGTTCCTTATGAATTGAAGTATTATAAAAGGACTCTGGCCCCGCGCATGTGAGTACGCACGGGGCCACAATCATGAGCTACGAAGGAGCTCTAAGGTATCTAGGCCTTTTTCACCATGTAGTAAACAGGCTGGCTATTCCACCCGAAGGCAACATCTGTGACTTCTTCGCTATAACCAGCGGTGACGTTGGAATACCACAGGGGCAGGACAGGCAAGTCTTGGAGCAGGACTTCCTGTGCTTCCAGGAAGTAGGACCGTCCGTCTTCTACGGTGTCTGCCCCATTACCTAAGGTTAGGAGAGCATCGAACTCGGGATTAGAATATCCGCCATCATTCGACGATGCACCCGTGGCGTACAGTGGAACCAGGAAGTTCGCGAGTGAGGGATAATCTGCCTGCCATCCGGTGCGGTAAGCGCCGGTGACATTGCCAGAGGTGACATCGTCACGCAGGGATTTGAAATCTGGATACGGGGATCCCACCGCCTGAATACCGAGCGTATTCTTGATTTGGTTAGCTACCGCGTCCACCCATGCTTGGTGTCCGCCATCGGAGTTGTAGGCAATAGTAAATTCGCCCTCATAGGGTGCGATTTCATCGGCTTTGGCCCACAGCTCCTTGGCCTTTTCTGGGTTGTATTCCAGCACCTCGGAGCCTTTAAGAGAATCGGAGTGGCCTGGAATGACAGGAGACGAATAATCGGTAGCTGGAGTGCGAGTGCCATCGAAGATAGCTTTGGTCACTTCTTCACGATTAATCGACAGCGAGATCGCTTCGCGGCGTAGCACGCCCTCTTCTCCGGTGAAGTGCTCGAGGCTATAAGGAATGGTAACAGATTGGAAGATAGCCGCAGGTTGGTTGACAGCCCGCTCGCCCAATTCGGATTCGAAGGAAGCAAAGGCGGTGTCGGGGATGGCGTCTAAGATATCAAGGTTACCGGACAGCAAATCAGCATAAGCCGCGTCCTGGGAGGCATAGAAGACAAATTTAATGCCGTCATTTAGTGCCTTACGGGGGCCGTCGTAATTCTCGTTAGGAACAAGAAGGGCGTCTTGGTTGTGATTCCACTCCGCGAGTTTATACGGACCATTACCTGCGGGGGACTCACCGAAAGCCTCGATATCATCGAAGGCAACGGCAGGCAGTGGGTAGAAAGCAGAGTAACCTAAGCGAGAGGGGAAATCGGACTCGGGCTGATTCAACTCGATCTTAAAGGTCTTCTCATCAACTACTGTCAAACCCTCGAGTGGCTTGCCTTCTTCAAAACCCTTGATGGGTTCGAAGAAAAAGGCGTTGCGGAGAGAATTTTCCACACTATAGCTCCAGGTATCCACGAAATCTTGGGCAGTTACTGGAGTGCCGTCCGCGTAGCTGATGTCGTCTTTCAGAGTGACTACATAGGTCTTGTCGCCTTCAAGCTCAATGGATTTAGCCATATCGTTGTGCGTTTCACCCGCCGCGTCATAGTAGAGCAGACCCGAGTAAATAAGCTCGACTATTCGGCCTCCACCAGTTTCGCTGGTATCCGCCGGGATGAGAGCGTTTTGAGGCTCAGTACCAAAAGCGGTGATGTAATTCGTGGCGCTCATCTTTTGATCGTCGGATGCGGAGTTTGAATCGGCGTCGGTAGCACACGCTGCAAGGATAAACGCAAGTGATGTACCTGCGCCTACCGCGATAGTTTTCTTGAGAGACATTAAGCAGCCCTTTCGTTGAAAATAAAAAAGACGAAGCGTACTTCGTCGGTTGCTTATCATCAACCCTATAGGGTGATCTATCTCATGCAAAACAATCAAAAGTTACCTAGGGAACAATTTCAGCTTATACCCCCTTCCATTTCGCTGTGTGCTGCGAAAACATCGTGAACGAGTAGGGGTAATGCTACCCCTACCCCCGGCGATCTTTGTTCGACGAAATTCTTTCAAACGATTGGTATTAGGTGACGCTAGAGAGAGTCTCGGATCCTCGATAACCGTCTCCCCCTATCCCGCTTATTAAAGCGTGTTGCTAAAATCGAAGCCGGCATTGCTGCTATTCTCTCAACCCCGTATGCGCTGGAGATTGGAGAAGTACTGGGCATGAGCAGAGGTAGCAATGAGCTTCTCCAGCTCCTCGAAGTGTTCATCCTCTTGGCGTGCCCACAGATCCCAGTAAGGGGCATAGTCAGGATCACGGTCTAAGGCGCGCTTTTTCCTTTGTTCGGTCTCGAGTTCCAAGAGAATAAGGTGCGTTCTACAAAAACGGCGAGCAGCTTTAATTGCTTCCAGACTGATGGCACCGACCCCTTCAACAATGAGGCCTCGTCGAGGATTTTTCAAGGCGCTCATATCCACTGGTACCCACTCCCCGCGCTTATTCTCCTCCCAATTCCACCGGAAGTAGCCGGCGCGGTTCGCTTGGAGAATTGATCGTGCCACTATCTCTCGACCAGCCGCTAGGCCCTCCCATCCCGGGTAAAAATCGTCTAGGTGAATAACCTCGTAATCTAAAACTCTAGACAATGTGGCAGCTAAGGTTGTCTTCCCGGATCCACTGCGACCATCGATGAGAATAATCATGCGCCAAGAAAATGGAAGGATCCGGTATAGATAGCTACCCCGAGACTCATAAGAGATGCAACGAAGCATCCAACGAGCAGCAGAGTATCTCGAGGGTTCCATGAGGAGACACGGGCCTTGGTGCGCTCAGGGTAGCGGCCGAAACCGCGCGCCTCCATAGCGGTTGCCAATTTAGCACCGCGCCTAAGAGCGAGCACGAGGAGTCCGAATGTTAAAGCGATCGTGGTTGTCAGCACCCCTCTATTATCGATGCCTCGAATACGGCGTGAGCGCCGCATCGTTTCCAAATCTCGCTGGAAGAGGCTGATCAGTCGTCCACCAGCGACCGCCGCGATCACAAAAGTGTGCGGCAGTTTTAAGTTTTGGGTTAAGGAGTCCCCTAAAGCCGTGGGGTCAATTCGACCCATCATAACCAAAACAGGAAGCGCAACCGCGAGGACGCGCACCATAATGGCAGCAGCGAGCTGGAGGGAGTTGTCGGTCACATGAGCGAAGAAGAAAGAGAAATATTCTCTACCCTCAGGCCTTCCGTATAGCGCCATCGATATACCTGCGATGGGAGTGAGGAAGAGAATGGGACGGGCATTTTTCAGCAGAGTCAGTAGCGGCACTCCCAAAAATGGCGCAGCGATCAAGGTGATCAGGAGCGCCACTGCGGCGCTAACAACGTCAACGCTTAGCAGTAAGGGAGTGGTAAATACCGCCACAGCTGCGATACGCGCCACCGGGTTGAAGCGTGAAATCAGCGTGTCGTGATTTTTGGTGGTTGTGGTTGTCATAGTTTGACCTCTTCATCGGCCATCGCCTCAACGAAAAGTCGATCGTGAGAAATTGATACCACGGTGACTCCGTGATCCGTTAGTTCCCTAAGCAAAGTAACGAGCTCTATGAAAGTATTGCGATCTTGGCCGAAAGTCGGTTCGTCGAGGAAAATCAGCTGCGGTGATTTGACCAAGGTTGTTGCTACCGAGAGACGTCGCTTCTGTCCTCCTGAAAGCGTAAAAGGATTAGCCTGAGCAAGGTGATCTAAGCGTAAGCGTTGCAGAATCTCGTCGGCTCGATCATACTCAGCCTGACTAATATCTTTACCCTTACCGTTGCCTGCTCCCACGAGGAGTTCTTCGCGCACGGATCGGGCAACGAATTGGTGCTCTGGGTCTTGGAAGACGCAGCCAATGCGTTGTGATAGTTGTTCTGAACTCCACTGAATAGGCTGCTTTTTCAGGCCGCGAGCAATTTGCTCATGAAAACTGATCGTTCCACCCAAGGGTTTGAGAAGTCCGGCGAGAGTGAGCATGAGGGTCGACTTCCCAGCTCCATTAGGGCCGGTAATCACTGTTGATGACCCTAGGCGTATACGAACATCGCGCTGTGAGAGTGGACGATCCCATCCAGTGACGAGACCTGAGGTCTTTATCGCCCATTCCTGTTTATCGAAGGTGCAGGGGCTTTGTGCTGGTGGCAGCTGTGGGTCGTGTCCTGGCATCCATACCCCTTGCTCGGCGAGCATGCGCCCATGAGAGGTAGAAATTTCGTGAAGTGGTGCATCAGCTTGCAGGATACCGTCGACAAGCACGAGCGCTCGATCGACAGTTCGCGCCCAGGTGTGCACGCGATGTTCGACAATGATGAGGGTGGCGCCGGTTTCCGCGATGACCTGATCGACAGCACGCACGACCTCCTCCACTCCCTCGGGGTCAAGATTCGCGGTGGGCTCATCGAGGAGGATGATATCTGCGCCCATGGCAAGAACAGCTGCTAAGGCCAGACGCTGCTTTTGCCCGCCCGATAACTCAGCCGTAGGGTGGTCTAAGGGAAGATCTAGGCCAACCATATCGAGGGACTGGCGCACTCGAGGCCAAATCTCCTCGGCTGGAACCTGCAAATTCTCGCATCCAAAGGCAATATCGTCTCCGACCTTGGAGGCGATAACTTGTGAATCTGGATCTTGGAGCACCATGCCTACGATCCCTGATACCTCAAGGTGGCCACTTGTATCCCCTTCATCAGCACCGAGTACCCCGGCTAGGGCTGCCAGAAGGGTCGATTTTCCCGACCCAGAGGCCCCAAGTAGCAGGATCTTCTCGCCAGCCTTTATGCTGAGACTTAATTGGTTAAGCGCTGGCTTTTTTCGGCTTGCGTGACGGAAACTAAAGCGATCGAGTTTAATCTGTATATTCACTACTACTGGTCCTCAAGGATGTTCTCACTTTTACTATCTGCGCTTTTCTTCGGAGTTACCGCTGGTTTGGTTGGAGCGGCCACCAGCCTCCTCATCGAGAATATCGCGTGCCTTAACCCGATCTTGCTTCTTCCCGCCGGGGTGGTGGCGGCGGGTGCGTGGCTGATGATCAGCCGCCGTTGGAGTATTAGTGTAGCTTCAGCGATAACTACTGGAGGGCCGCTGCCAGTAGTGCCCACTCTTATCGATGCGACCATGCAACTCCTTCTTGTTGGTCTCGGTGCGTCATTGGGTCGCGAACAGGCGCCTCGGCAGGTAGCAGCCGCGCTGAGCTCACGTATGGACAGGGTCGTCATCGCTGGCGCCGCTGGAGGTGGTTTGGCAGCAGTCTACAATGTGCCACTAGCTGGAGCACTCTACGCGTTTTTGTTGCTCCCTATAACCCGAACCGTGCGGAATTTTCTGGTATGCGCTCTGATGGCTGGCGTAGCCACCCTAACCTCGTGGCTAGTTCTTGATGTAGGAACCATCTATTCAGTTACCGAATCTCCAATCAGCACCGAAGACCTGGGAGCATATCTTTTCACCGCACTGATGGCTATGACGCTGGGATTGTTATTGCGTGAATTAGGCTCGAGGTCACTCCGTGCCACCAGCTCCATCACGCTCCTGAGCATCCCACTAGCTTGCGCAACTGTGTGGATAACAGCAACCTATATTCCCCCGGTAACCGGTAACGGGCAGCTCATTGTGGAACAAGCCTTACTCGGTCTCGACCCCACATATGCTCTGATATTAATTATCGCCAAACTTGCACTAACGCTAGCAATGCTATCGTCGGGCGCTCGGGGCGGAGTGCTCACTCCCGCTTTAGCCTTGGGCGCTGCCGGGGGCGCTATGACCGCCTCATTGTGGAATACCAGCCCTGTGGCTTTGGCCCTATTCGGCGCTTTCTGCGCCTTGGCAATAAGCCAGCAGAGCTGGATTTTCGCGGCTATTTTTGTACTGGAACTAAGTCGACCTTCACTAGCACTCTCCGCAGTGATAACACTCAGTGCCCTTACTGTAGTGACAGTAGGAACCTTCGCTAAGAAGCGATATGCCCGACCTCCGAGATCAGCCACTCCCCCGGATCGGAGCAGCTAATGGCGGACAGCTAGACGAGATTCTGGCGTTCGCGTCCTGCAGCGAAACGATCCAGCGCTCCGGTAGCAGCAAGGGCCTTGACCAGATAGAAGGACAGAACGCCCGCGAGAATGGCACCCGAAACGGACATGGACGCCAAATAAATGAGGTTGAACTCGAAGGTCTTGGCAAGGTTTCCGGATAGGAAAAGTTCTAGAATAAAGGCTCCAACTGCCGCACCAATACCCGATAGTGCAGCTACCCCTAGGCCGAATCGCTTATACACAAAAGCGGCAAAGATGAGTTCTGCTCCGATGCCTTGGGCGAGACCCGAATAGACGGTCTCGATTCCCCACTGGTTACCTAGGCCGGCAGATACACAGGCGGCCAGTACCTCAACGAAAATCGCAGCGCCTGGCTTACGAATGATCAACCCACCGAGGACACCACCCATCAACCAGATACCCACGGAAATTCCGCCGAAACCAGGGGTCAGTGCGTTGGCAGCCTCGTACCAGGCATAACCGATGGAATTCCAGACCCAGAAGATGAGTCCAGTTGCGACACCTAGAACGGCCGCGATGACAATATCAATAACACGCCAATTAAGCATGGTTAGTCTCTCTTTCTCCCTAACGCTGGCATTACACACAGATCAGGTTCAATCGGTTTGATCTCAGCACCTCTTCCTCCGTTTGGCGGCGGAAAAGAGCACCCGGGATACGCTCATTATTATGGCGTACAGCTAGTGATACTAACGGATAAAACCGATGAAGACTACTCATCAGAAGTGGCCAACCTTATCTCTACCCCCACCCGCCCGCGCAGTTAGATTCGCTATAGTAACCACGTAAGTACCACAAATCCCATATATATAAGGACAATTTTATGGCTGGCGGACTCGCTGCACTTCTCGACGATATCGCACTCATCGCAAAAACTGCCGCCTCGAGTGTGGATGATATTGCTGCCTCGGCAGCCAAGACCTCCGCCAAGGCGGCAGGTCTTGTCATCGACGACACCGCTGTTACTCCGCGCTTCGTGGAGGGTGTCAGCCCTGCCAGGGAGCTTCCCATAATCTGGCGAATCACCAAGGGGTCGCTATTTAACAAACTCATTGTTATTTTACCGATCGCCCTGATCTTGAATACCTTAGCGCCATGGCTCCTCGTACCCATTCTAATGCTCGGTGGTTTTTATCTTTGCTTTGAGGGAGCAGAGAAATTTCTAGAGATGATCAGTGGTCATGAGCATCATCAAGAAAAGGCCGCACTCAAGGATGAAAAGGCTCTTGTTCGCGGTGCAATTACCACAGATCTCATCCTTTCAGCGGAAATTATGGTCATTAGTTTGAATGAGGTCGCAGATCAACCTCTCTGGAAAGAAGCAGCCATTCTCGTAGTCGTAGCGCTTGCTGTTACCGTCGGCGTCTACGGGTCGGTGAGCCTCCTTGTGAAGATGGATGATCTCGGCCTTAGCCTCATGACTAGGGATTCTCTTTTTGCCCAACGCACTGGCCGGGCGCTAGTCGCGGGGATGCCCAAGGTACTCGACATCATTTCTGTCGTGGGCCTGTTCGCCATGCTGTGGGTTGGAGGACATATCCTGCTTGCGGGCTTTTCTGACCTAGGATGGTCAGCTCCAATTGATTTTGTCCACCACTTAAGCCATCAAGCCTTGGCATGGGGTGGGTTTGTATCATGGTTGACCGATACATTCTTTTCCTTGGTTGTCGGTCTCGTAGCAGGCACGCTGATCGTCGGAATTTTTAAGGCTTCCAAGAGAGTCATCAACCCTCCCAAGGACTCCGCAAATCCGCGCTTATCTGGAAATTAGTGAATTCTCAAAGACGAGCGTAGGCTAGCCTATATTTGAAATAGTCCTGTCGGAAGGTTTATCTATGTCTGCAGTCGGATGGCGTCGCGCCATTATCGCTGGAACCACCGCTTCCAGCCTCCTTTTCACTCTGCCCGTAGCCCAGGCAGTTCAGGCAGTTCCCAGCGAAAGCACAGTGGAAAGCCCAAGCGATAGTAATGAAACCCCCGAGGCAAGCCGCCCCCGCGTGCTCGCTGACGGTCCAGTTGTCCGCGTGTTTTGGGACGCTATCCCAGGGGCCAAAGGCTATACCGCGACTATCGTTCTACCTTCGAAATCTGGCGAAGTTGTTTCCCCCAAGCACGGTGTATTCACTCAGACTGTGTTTACGGAAGTTCCTGCCGGCACGTACAGGGTGAAGGTTGAGCCCTTGACCAATAACCCGGGCGCCGATACCCCGATTTTCTCCGAGGAGTTTACGGTTTCGCACGACATCACGGTGCCCCAGAAGCCCAATGAGCCGCAGATTGAACTCCTCAAGGGCTCCAAAGCGCGTGTCTGGTGGTCACGGAATTCCAATGGCGGCGCTCGAGTGGAACACAGCATGGTCACACTGATCCCGAACGATGGCTCTCAAGTGATCACCGCCAAAGCTGACGGCGAGCTTAACGAAATTGAAATCGGTGGCCTGAAACTTAATACCACATATACAGCCTCAGTGGCGGTCCATAACGAAATTGGCGACTCTGAGCCGGCCAAATCCAGCGATAGCATCACTGTCACAGCTGACCCAGGTGATATATCCCTTAACCTCAACCCCCCACTGATTGATCCCACCAAAGAGAACACCTTTGTTTTAAGCGGCAGTGGTCTAACCGGCGGCGCTGTGGAAAAAGGCTTCTATGTGGTGGTGTGGAATACCAAGCAGTGGGAGCCAGGATATCGCCCCTGGCTGACCGAGGATGACACTCAACTCAGTTATAAGATGTCAGCCAGTGATATCACGAATGGGACGTTCACCAAACAGATCACAATTCCTGCCGATACTTTCGATATCTCCAAGGGCGACCGTTATATTGTCGGCATTACTGCGGAGAATTTCCGTAATGATCGGCGACTTGACCGAGCCATTGAGATCATTTTCACCCCCCTACCCGTCACCAACGTCACCGCGGAAGCCTCGGATGCTTCAGTTTCTGTCTCATGGGCTCCTGCTAGGGATCACCGCGTTAGAGAATACGTAGTCAAACTCTTTAACGCCGAGACCAATGAATTGGTCAAGAGCATCTCGCGGGGTAAAAATATTACGTCGACCTCTTTTGAAGGCCTCAAGGCCGGTCGCTATTACGCCAAGGTAGTCAGCAATATTCAGAGCGATTCTTCTGGCCAAGCGATTTACTCGCCTGAAGCTCGATCGACAGAAGTAGAGATTGCCAGCTCTAAGGTTAAAACAGTTCCTAGTGCGGTGCAGAGCGTCATCCTCGGTGACGGGAGAGCAGCTGGATCTTTAAAGATCAGCTGGATCGATGGGCCCCGTGAAGCTGGACAGGCCAAGATTACTGGATACCGTATCATCTTCACCGATGGAACTAAGACAGTCACCAAGACTGCTGAGCCATTAGATTCCTTGCTCGAATTCAATGGTTTCACCCAGGGCACCTGGACCGCAACAATCATTGCCGAAAGTGCTGCTGGTGATTCCGCCGCCAGTGCTGTCTCTAATTCTCACCAGATCACTGAGAAGGCCATCGAATTCACTCCTGAATTCCTGCTTTCTAATAATCGCATCAATGCCACCCGTGACACTACGATCAGGCTTAACGGCAGTGGCTATTTTGAGACGGACTCGGTCGATGTTGAGGTGCTTGACCTCGAGGGCACTACCTCGCTGCTAAAAGTCACAGCTCCAGTGTCTGGTGGCGAGTTGAACTATGAGTTGCGCATATCGGCTGGCACCCTAGAACCAGGAAAGAAATACCGCGTACGCACCCAAAAGGGCGATAAGTACCGTGCAACGCAGCTATTGAGCACCGAAGGAACCGAGGTAGCCAATCCACAGATTAGTTTCGATCAGCGGCCGCTTGATCCGACCATGGACAATGTAGTGCGCGTAAATGGCTCTGGATTCTATGGCGACGGCACCGCTAAAGGCGTCTACGTCACAATCCAGCCCCAAAACGCATGGCGTCCAGGCACTCCCGCTCACCGCAAGGGCGAAATTACAGCGCAACATATTTCTGTCGATCAATTGCGCGATGGACGTTTCACCGTTGATCTCATCATTCCAAAGGGTGTTCTAACCTCAAGCGATGCTCCGTATATGGTCAACACCTTCGCAGCCCATGCGCTTTCCCAGACTGACCGTAGCCTGGATTCCAGCACCCCACTTCCCGTCGATTTCGGCTCTGCTGCAACCCCGGATCCAGAAGTTTCGCCTACCCCCACACCGAAGCCCGATCCTCAACCGGCTCCGGAACCTACCCCAGACGACAACTCCGAAGGGTCGAGCCCAGGGATTATTGCGGCTAGTGTCATCGGATCGTTGACTGCATTGGCAGCAATCATTGGTGCTGTGATCAATTTCTTCCCTCAGATCATTCAGACTGTCAAAGGTTTCCTACGGCTGCCCTAACATATCCGACCTGTTCCTATAAAGCGCGTCGCCAAGCGCGACGCGCTTTATCTTTCGTCCCTTAAGGAAGTATCCTCCATGCGATTTTCTCGAGCACTGGCATCAGTTGTTGTCTCTTTCTCCCTGCTCAGCACCGGAATTGCTCACACCCAAGAAGTGTCCGCCTCGAAGCCCATCATCAATCAGGGCGATGCCATTAAACTCCAGGAGGGACCCTCCACATTCACCTGCACGGTTGGCTTCGTTGATAGAGAGAATCGGCGCATCTGGACTGCAGGTCACTGCGCCAGAGATAACTCTTTCGTTTTCACGTCAACTGGAACCGAAATTGGCGTGATAAAACATCCCTACGACGTGGATCCAACGATCGATCCGCGGGTGTCCGAACTCGAACGAAGAAAATTAACTGCCGACTACTTCTTCCACGATATTGCCTATATTGATCTCTCCGATAAGGTGACTCCAGGAAGCAATAAATTCTCTGGTGATCGCTATTACCAACCGAGCGTGGGCGACGACATTTGTCGATTTGGAGCCACGACTTTCGACCATGTTTTCTGCAGCAAAGTGCTACATATTGACGATCACTTAGCCTACGCTGCCGATCTTGGTACCAAAGGCGGCGACTCGGGTGGTCCAGCGTGGGTACCAGGGAAAGGCTATGTAGGCCAAGCAGTAGGTGCTTTTAACTTAGTGAGTGCCAGTGGCGCTCCCGCAGTGATGTCGATTATTCACCGCGCCGACTTTAATCAACAGATTCCGCAGCGCACCAAGGCTGAGGGTTTCGATCATTACTTCCCCTCGGCGGATAACCTGCTGCTCCAAAAAGCGACGTTGAAGGAGGTAATGGGAAACCACTTCGGGAGCGATCTTCCTAGTGCGGCGGAATACAACCGCATCCTGCGCGACAACGAGCTCAAGCTCAATAGGGCGAAAAGAGATCTCGATCTAGCTCAAGAGCGCTTCAATAATGCTGTGAATGATCGCAATCAAGCGCAGCAGAAACTCAATGAGGCTAAGGCGGACCTGGAGAAGCTGCGCCAGGAGTTCGACGGCAAAAACACCCAAGATCTTTCCCAGTTGCAAAAAAAATACGACAAGCTCCAAAAAGATTCCACAATTGGAATAGTGGTCGCTATTATCTCCGCTGTCATTGGATTATTTGCAGCGGTGGCTAGCTGGTTTGCTCCGCACGCCGGCATCCGGATCTAAACTCTTCACCCCAGTCTTAGTACTGGGGTTTTCTTATAGCAGTCTAAATCCTCTTTCCTCAGCGATCTTAAAATACTGGTTGCGCTGCGGTTTGTAGGTGCTAGAAATGTGCGTAATATGCTCAAAGAAAGTCGTCGTCACTCTCGGGCCCGACCGCTGCGCATAGTACTGCTCGACCAGCTCGTTGAAAGCACTGAGATGTTCTCCATAGTCTTCCGCTAGCGTATAAGCATCGTGGAACACCCTTAGTTGCGGACCTAGCTTGGGTTTTTTAACCTCGCGGTGATCATATGGGCCCCACGCCAATCCCACAACGGGCATGGTTCGAGGGGGAAGCTGACATATCTCGATAATTTTGCGGGGATCGTTGAGAATACTACCGAGGAAGACGCTGCCCATATCAAGCGATTCAATAGCGATCGCTGCGGTTTGCGCCATCAGTAAAGCATCGGTCATAGCTTGGAGGAAAATACCGACATCGAGGCGCTCCTGGGGGATTTTTACATCGAAACTTTCGGCAATCTCACGATTGCGGCAATCATCTGCAATAAAAATCCACAGCTCCGGTGACTGAGCAATAAAAGCTTGACCGGACATAGCAGCAATTTCACTCTTCTACTCTTGTGAGGAGATACGGATCATACAGGCGCGCATACCATAGTTGCTCGACGCGGTATTACTCATTGCGGAGAGGATAATATCAATGTCTTTGTCCTCAACTGGCTCGTTACGAAAGGCGCGCACACTAGATCGATTGTGTAGTAGCTCAGTGAACATTGGTCTCCTTAATTGTGATCTTTCGTCTTTTACAATATGCCATTCCACTATCTTGTTAGCTTTGAAGAGTTTGATTGTCTGCAGAGCTGGTGGAATGTGATGAGGTCGCTTTTAGCCATTCGCGAACCATGAGGGGCGCCTGGAGGGCACTAATCCTTGGGTAGCCAGATGGACTGCGCAAGGGTAAAAGTCTGTGTCCGGTCTGGATCTCACCATATATTTTGCGGATTTCTCTGAGATCGGGTCAGTGATCGTATTGTTCTGCAATTCCCATAACTTTTTTCATGAGCTGGCACCTCCAGGAAAGACACCGGCTGCCTCCACGACTATTAGGCTGCGAAGTGAAGATACCGAGGTATTAAAGTGCACCCCGTTATGGCCGCGGGCACTCCCCGGCAATAGCTCTTCATTCGGGCATACTCGAAGCAGGAGGTCTTGTTTTCACCCTGAGGTTTTAACTCAAAGGCTCTCATACTAGGGGTTTCACACTAGAGACCGTTTCTCCGACTCCGGAAATTGCCTGCACACCTGTTCGCACTGGCAGCATACGGTTGGCACCCGCGCGTATCGCTTTCCGGGATCAGCGAGCTGCCGCAATGCGCGGGGCGTTCGACATAGAAATATGAGGTTGTGCGAAAATTCTGATGTGATTGTGCTTCCCTCTTCGTTGTGCCCCCTTAAAGAAGACTTGGTGGAGGTAAGGGAAAATTCGTGCCATTGCACACACGGCTTGGAGGCACGTATAAGTACCCTTGAGTAAGGGGGCAGAGCTTGTGTAAGTACTTTTTCCAGAATCGGCGGCACTCTTGATGGAACTACGCTTCATTCGAGGCGTATTAGATCTGCTTGCGTAGGCTTGGGCACTCGTGGGGCTACCTATAAATCGGTGGGTTAGGAGATAATTTTCCACCCCCACTCAAAAAAGTAATATATATCACAATTTTACAGTGTTGGTTGTTTTAGCCTCGTTATTCCACTAAGCCCGTCTACTTTTCCAAGCCACATAGCCGAAAGGGGGAAATTTACAGCTCAACACATATTTAAGCAGTACGGATCAACTCAATAAAGGTTGGGAAATCTTAGCTAACTCTTAAAGTGAGCCCTCTCACAGAGACCGCATCTTATATGGATTAGCAGCTCCACTCGGGCACAAAGCAAAGCCAGGGGCTCTACCCCCGGCTTAGCTGATTTAAGCTGTGCTAGCCTGAGGATGTTCAGCTATCACACCCGCCAAGGTCGATTGGACATCACTAGAGGACAAGTAGCATCAGCAGAAGTTCAGACCCTTTTCGCAGACCTGTCCGCGACTTATCTTTCATTTCCCGCTATACCGCCAAGTAATAGCGCGGGCTTTAAGTCGCTACCAGCATTGCTAAAAGATCCTGACTACTCCTGACACTACCGCTTTTATAGTGGATAATCAAATTTTTGTTTGTTTTAACCATTGGAAGAGACCAACGTTTTCTTAGCTAGGTCTCAGCTTAAGGTCTATATCTGCCTTGAGCTGGCAGTCCACCCGTGTTTTCCGATCGACAAAACCCAGCCGATAGCCCCGAACGACGATCATCGTTGCATAAATGTCATCCACTCTTATCGGAGGTTGTTTTGTTCTCTACTACACGCCGCAAGGCTCTTATTATCGCCACTGCTTCTCTCGCAGCAAGCCTTGGCTTAACTGCTTGCTCCGAAGGCGGAGCAGGCGGCGAGGATGCAGTTCAGGTGCAGGGTCTTAACGAAACCACAGGGGAGCTCAAAGGCGAGGGCGCCTCTTCACAGGACAATGCCATGCGTGTGTGGGCTCCACTCTTTGAGGCCACCGGTTCCGCTCTCTCCTACAACCCGACGGGGTCCGGCGCAGGTCAAAAACAGTTCTTGGCTAGCGTGGTGGCTTTCGCCGGCTCTGATTCGCCACTCCAAGACAATAAAAAAGGCATCAACCAAATTGAAGAAGCTCGCACCCGTTGCGGTGGCAACGACGCCTGGCACCTGCCTATGGCCATCGGGCCGGTAGCCATTGCCTACAACCTTCCAGGAGTCGATATAACACTTTCGCCTACCTTAGTTGCAGAAATCTTCGATGGAGCCATAACCAAGTGGAACGACCCTAAAATTGCTGCACTTAACCCAGACGTCGCCCTTCCTGACACCGGTATTACGGTCGTCTTCCGCGCCGACGAGTCTGGTACCTCCGACAACTTCATGAAATTCTTAAGCGCCACCGCGGATGCTGCATGGCCTCACGAGCCTTCTAAGCAATTCCCGCAAGGAGTTGGCCAAGGTGCCAATAAGTCCTCGGGTGTAACTGATGAGGTTTCGGCTGTCGAAGGTGCCATCACCTATGTGGAATCAGGCTACGCAAAATCCAAAAACTTGGGAGTGGCGAAGATGGACTTCGGCTCCGGAGCAGTAGAACTCAACAAGGACACTGTCGGTAAGGCACTCGACTCCGTGGAGTTCAAGGGTGACGGCCACGATATGGTTGTCGATGCGAAGACCCTCTTCGCTATGAACGAACCTGGCGCCTATCCGCTGGTGCTCACCACCTACGAGATCGTCTGCTCCACATACCCCGACGATCAATCACACGATCGCGACCTTGTAAAGAACTTCCTCACTGTCGTGCTTGACCAAGGTCAGGGCCAAGCGCTGGAAGACGCGGGCTATATCCCGGTTCAGGGAGAATTCAAGACCAAGCTCGCAGCTGCCGTAGAGGCTATCCAATAGCTGTTCCCCCAGACTGAATTCCCGGTGCGGACTATCGTGTCCGCACCGGGCAGATCAGTTCATATCAAGGAAAGCACCTATGCCCCTTTCGACTTCTACTCAAGAAAAATCCATCTCGATGAAAACTTCGGCTGCGCAGATCGCTCCCCCACAGCAGGATCCTGCCGAGCCAGCCCCAAGATCTTCAGTCATCCGACCTGGCGACCGCGTATTTCAGATCCTCTCCAACGGTTCCTCGATATTGGTCTCGTTGACTATTTTTGCCATCGGAATTTTTCTCATGCTGCGGGCTGTTCCATCCTTAGCCCGTAATGAGGAAAATTTCTTCTTATTCAATCAGCGTTGGGATCTCAGCGATGTCAGCGCTATGCACTTTGGGATCCCCAATCTCTTCCTCGTCACCGTCATGGTGTCCCTCGTGGCACTCTTGCTCGCCATGCCTGTGGCGCTGGGAATTGCAATATTCCTCACGTCCTACGCCCCTAAGCGTCTAGTGCGCCCCTTAGGGTTCCTGGTAGATCTTTTGGCAGCAGTACCGTCCATTGTGTACGGTCTGTGGGGTTTTATGGCTCTCGGGCCAGCTCTAGGATCCTTCTACGAAAGTCTTAGTACCCGCCTCAGCTTCATACCATTATTTGCCGTCTATCCCAACTCGCCCTCCTTTGATACCGGACGCAATATTTTCACCGGCGGCATCGTCCTGGCGATTATGATTTTGCCTGTGATCGCAGCGACAACCCGAGAGGTTTTCGTACAAACGCCGCGAGGGAATATTGAGGCAGCCTTGGCTTTAGGCGCAACCCGCTGGGAAACTGTGCGGCTAGCAGTGTTACCCTTCGGCAAATCGGGCTTTATATCAGGCTCCATGCTCGGCCTTGGGCGAGCGCTGGGTGAAACTATGGCGCTCTATATGGTGATGTCTCCGTCAGCAGATTTCAATGGCTCACTTTTCGATGGTGGAGCTACCTTCGCCACCTTAATTGCCAATGCTGCACCTGAGTTCAACGATAATCTCAAAGCGGGCGCCTATATGTCAGCAGGGCTCGTGCTGTTCGTCCTCACCTTCGTGGTCAACACCGCCGCCCGTATGGCTGCCAAGAAGAAGTACTAAGGAGTGCTGAGAATACTATGACTACCTCAACTTCCACCCCATCGGTGGTTTTTACAGAAATCAAAGGCAGCCGTAAATTCGCAGATAAGGTTGCCACGACGGTGATATACACCAGTATGGTTCTCGCACTTATACCGCTGATGTGGGTTTTATTCGAACTCATCGTGCGCGGTACCCCAAGTCTGCTGAGCACCCAATGGTGGACTCGCTCCCAAATGGGCGTAACCCTTGGCTCAGCTTCTGGCGGCGTAGCCCACGCCATCATAGGCACGATAGTCCAGGCTCTCGTGACCGCAATTATGACGGTACCGCTTGGAATTTTTGTGGCTATATACCTCGTGGAATACGCTGGGAATTCGCGACTGGGCAAGATGACAACTTTTATGGTGGACATTCTTTCTGGTGTGCCATCAATTATTGCTTCCCTGTTTATCTACTCCATGTGGGTCGTGATGTTTGGCATGAACCGTTCGGGATTTGCCGTATCGCTGGCTTTAGTTCTCCTCATGCTGCCCATCGTGATTCGCAATACCGAGGAAATGCTGCGAGTAGTACCTAATGAGTTGCGTGAAGCGTCTTATGCTCTCGGAGTTCCTAAATGGAAAACTATTGTAAAGATCGTTCTCCCAACTGCATTGTCTGGAATTGTTACGGGCGTCATGCTTGCTATAGCTCGCGTCATGGGCGAATCAGCTCCCATGCTCATCCTGGTTGCGGCGTCCCGCATCATTAAATACAACCCCTTTGGTTCTTCTCAATCCTCTCTCCCGCTCTATATTTTGGGCGAATATGGAGCTGGTAACACGGGAGCGTCGGTACAAAATATGTGGGGCGCCGCTCTCACCCTGGTTCTCATCATTGCCACGATCAATATCGTTGCACGCATTATAGCTAGCCGCTTTTCTGTCAAGGCTTAGCCACACACTATATTTCTCAAGGAAGGTTGTCTCTCTATGGCTAAGCGCCTAGATCTCAAAGATGTTGACATTTTTTACGGTGACTTTCACGCTGTCCAAAATGTTAATCTCCATGTTCCCCCGCAGTCAGTTACCGCTTTTATCGGCCCTTCCGGCTGTGGTAAGTCAACAGTACTGCGCTCGTTGAACCGGATGCATGAAGTCATCCCTGGCGCCTACGTAACGGGCGAAGTGCTTCTTGACGGCGAGAATATATACGCCCCTCAGGTCGATCCCGTCTCAGTCCGAAATACTATTGGTATGGTTTTCCAGCGACCGAATCCATTTCCCACTATGTCAATCGAAGACAATGTGGTCGCAGGACTGCGGCTATCAGGGGTTAAGAACAAGGCACGCTTGAAGGAAGTAGCCGAAAAATCACTCAGAGGTGCCAACCTATGGGACGAAGTCAAAGATCGCCTGGATAAGCCTGGCTCTGGACTTTCGGGTGGGCAACAACAGCGCCTGTGTATCGCGCGCGCCATAGCTGTCGAACCCGAGGTGCTGCTCATGGATGAGCCATGCTCCGCCCTCGACCCTATATCGACCCTGGCAGTTGAGGATCTCATTCATGAGCTTAAAGAGCAGTTTACAATCGTGATCGTCACCCACAATATGCAGCAGGCAGCACGCGTCTCGGACCAAACCGCTTTCTTCTCTCTCGAAGCAACGGGAAAGCCTGGACGTTTAGTAGAAGTTGGCGAAACTAAGCAACTCTTTGAAAAACCAACGCAAAAAGAAACCGAAGATTATATCACCGGACGCTTCGGTTAAAACGAATAAATAATTGCTCTCATTCTTATGACGGAATGAGAGCATTTAACTTTCTACAAATATCCTCTAACTAGTCATCAAATGTACTAGCAATATTACGGAAGCGTGCCTGCAATACCCTTTCTTTCTCATCAAGATCACGCATATCCAAATACTCCTCAAGCTTGTATCCGGTCGCCATATAAACCATTCGTGCACCCACCGATACACAGTGATCTCCGAAGCGCTCGTAGTACCGACTCAGTAGAGTCATACTTACTATCTGCCTGTGTCCGAGCTCTCGATCACCGCTGGAGATAATTCGATTTATACTCTCGTAGATATCATCAATAGCTTGATCGTCACGCCCCATCTGCACGGCTCGATCTGCATCACGTGAAACGAGAACTTCGTGCGTGGACTGGGTCATTTCATCGCACAACCGCCCTATCTCCTCGAAATAGGGCGCCATAGTCTCATCGATGGCCGCTTGAGGCTGAGCTCTTAGCGCGATCCCTGCAATATGGCTACTCAGTGCACCCATGCGAGCCAAGTCTTGGCAGATATAAATGCCCGAGACCACCTGGCGTAGATCTCGGGCCACCGGCGCTTCCCTCGCAAGTAGTTCGAAGGAAGTATTCTCACAAGAGATTCTCAGTTGCTCAAGATCCACTGCGGATCTCTTCACATCTTGAGCCTTCTCTAGATCGTTGTGAACAAGAGCTTGTGTAGCTGCGCGAATCATATGATTAATCTGATCGCACATGAGAATCATATCATGGGATAAATTGCGAATTTTCTCTCTGTAAACAGTACGCATAAGCCCTAAGTCTACGTGATGCTTTCCCTAAATGCACGGGTAATTTAGCCCAAAAATTTAGAGATTATGGCGAGAGATAAAATCTATAATATCGGCCGTGACTTCGTCGCGATTAATTTCATTAAGGATCTCGTGGCGTGCCTCAGGGTACAGTTTCAACTCGACATCATTGAGGCCTACGTGCTGATAACGTGCGGCAACAGCTTGCGGACCTAGAGCCTGAGGGCCGGCGACCGGATCGTGATCTCCGCTAATGACGAGGATAGGCAGCGTTTTTTTGATAGCCTGTACCCGCTCGACCTCAGATGCGACCGCTAGGTGTTCGATCCCCTTGGGGGGAGGCGCTGACCAACCGTTCGCCGGGTCCGCCACATAGGCATCAACCTCGGCGGGATCTCGTGACAGCCACTCAAAACCGGTGCGGTGCTCGAAGGGTGCGTTAAAGGCCGCAAGATCCGCCTCTCCACCGGAAGTAAGGGCGGAGACGATCCCGGCAGCATCAGTTGTACCGCTTAATATCACTGCGTCCGCTAACTCAGAATGGTCGAGGAGGAATTGCTGGGTAGCAAAAGAACCCATGGAATGCCCGAAGATAATCAGCGGAAGTCCGGGGTGAGACTGCTTGATAAACGTAGTCAATCGAAAGACATCGTCGACCCATCCAGACCAGCCGTCCGGTCCAAAGTCACCGTATTCTCCGGCGGCGCTTTTACCTGAACCGCGAGCATCAGCCGCATAGACCGCATAACCCTCAGAAGTGAGGGCTCGAGCGAATCGCTCGTAGCGCCCTGCATGCTCGGCAAGACCATGCTGTATCTGCACAATCGCCTTTGGGGCCACTTCGGGAAGCCATATATACCCAAATAATGACAGACCGTCACGCGTGGGGAGTGTGAATGTTGTATTTTCCATATCGCTATTCTATCAGGTGTCTGGTTACCACCCCCCGAAGGGGTATAGCCCTGGATGGATTGTCGCCTATAATTAGTTCATGCACATCTCAGAATTTGGCCAACATCTCACCCGACTATCCCTGGGTGGATTTATGGCTTTCGCCGGCGTCGCGCACCTCACGATTGCTCGCGAAGAATTTCAAGCTCTGGTTCCACCGTGGGTACCTTTTCCAGCAGATCCCGTAGTTGTTGGGTCGGGGATTATTGAGATCGGTTTTGGCGCTCTGCTCATTGCTTTACCACGGTACCGGCGCCCCATAACCGCCGCGCTCATAGTCTTTTTCATCGCGGTCTTTACTGGCAATCTTTCTCAATACACCGGCAGTATCGATGCTTTCGGACTCGACACCGATGCCAAACGGCTTGCTCGCCTGTTCTTCCAGCCCATATTTGTTCTCGCGGCTCTCTACGCCGGTAACTGGTTTGGCAGGAGAGATCGCGTTTAAGTTGTGCACAAGTCCCCCTATCCGTCAATGATATAAGTCTTGGCCTTCTGCCGGTTATCAAAGGGGCCAAGCGGGAGCTCAGATTCGCCGAAGCTACGGACCACTATGCGGCGAGGTTACCTAAAAGGGGCTATGCCTCAACCTGGTTAAATATAATAAGCTCGGCTTAGACCCCGAAGCAGTAGAATCCTGACCCGTCTAGTGCGGTGACAATTATCAGTCTAAACAAGGCCTCAGAGCGGTCGTGTACGCATCTCTCAGCATCCGACAGTGAGGTGACCACTGGTCTAGTGCACCGCAGATCGACCTTTTTTACGTGGGTCAGAGCTGGCCGAAGCAGTAACATTCCCCTCAGTCCGCACGGCAATGAGAAGCGCAATGCGGCTATGCTGAAAAGCCGAAAAGCTTGGCGCATATGGTCTAGCCTCTGCAAATCTTCGACGACACCGCATTGTAAACCGCGCGGCCGAGGGATTCCGGCGCGACCTCCGGTTCTCTATTAGGAGGGGAGGTCGGTAGCTGTAAGTTCAACAGCACTATCCCATAATTTACGGGATAGATAGGGATCTGAGGCCAGGGCGGCCCGTCCGATTAGGGTGGGGTTACCTCGCAGTGCCCCGAAACCGTCTGGGCCAACATAGCTCCCCGAGGGTATATCTGCGACGGCTGCCCATAAGACCGATTGCGCCCCATCAGCCGCAGATTGGGCGACAAGGCTTGAAACCGCAGTAATCGCGGCGTTAACAGGAGCCGAGAAAGCATTTTGCAGATTGGTCATTGCCCACCCAGGGTGAGCTACAGTTATATCAACGGGGCCCAATCGGCGAGAAAGCTCCAAACCCCAAAGCATATCCGCCAATTTCGATCGGCTATAGGCGGCTAAAGGCCACCACCCGTTGGTAAATTGCAGATCACCTAAATCGAGCCGAGCTTTTTGATGGGCTTCCGAGCCCACGATGACAACCCGGCGTTTAACGTGCCCAGCGATGAGGTTGGTAAACGCGAAGGGGCCGAGAAAATTCGTCCCCATCATCATTTCAAAACCGTCGACAGTCTCTTCTCTTTTGGGAGTAACCACACCAGCGCAGTTGATTAGCACGTCAATAGGCTCATCCACAGAGGCAGCAGCCGCTCGGATACTTTCGAGATCAGCTAAATCAAGATTTATGAGGCGGATGGCATCAAGCTCTCTCTGTGCCGCCAGGCCGCGACCACGATCCCGGGCGGTGATAATTAAACGCGCTCCGGCTTTGCGTGCCGCCCGTGCCACTTCTTGTCCCACTCCATTTGTGGCGCCGGTGACCAGCCAGGTACTGCCGGTTTGATCGGGTAGTTCAATTGGTTGAACACGATTTTTCATAGTGGTTCCTTAAGCTAGGTTTATGACCAACGGTACCCGTCATTGCCCTTCTCCGTGGCAGCATAGGTTCGAACCACTCTGTGAAATCATACTAAAAAGCCGGAAGCGGAGGTCTGAGGACTCTGACCGCAGCTAGCACTGAAGACTTAAAATAACGCGTCATTCCTCCGCACTGGGATCTATTGGCGGAGGATACCGCTTGTCTACGAGGAACCGCGTTGATAGTACACCACTCACCCATCCACGAACCCGTTAGGAGAACACAAACACCGGGACAGTCAATTACTCAGCTTAAAAACCATAGACTGTTGATGTCATTAAACGGCGCTTCCTAACGCCTGGAGCAGGCAGGTGCGCTATGCCGGCTAGACATTATCCCCACGGATGTGCTGCTGGCACCATAATATGCACTAATTGTTATAAAAGGTCTCAAGCCTGGGTGTTTCTAGGAGTGGCGAAACTCCACGACGTCACCATCAGCCATGATGTATTCTTTGCCCTCGATGCGAACCTTCCCCCGAGCACGTGCTTCAACCATAGACCCCGCTGCATCGAGGTCATCGAAGGAAACGACCTCGGCTTTAATAAAGCCACGCTCGAAGTCGGAGTGAATGACACCGGCAGCCTTGGGAGCTGTGTCCCCCCTATGGATGGTCCACGCACGCGATTCCTTGGGGCCCGCAGTAAGATAAGTTTGCAGCCCAAGGGTGGCGAAACCTGCCTTGGCTAAAGAGTGTAAGCCCGGCTCGGTCTGCCCAACGGACTCGAGTAGCTCTAAAGCTTCATCGTCATCGAGTTCAAGCAGGTCGGTTTCTGTTTTAGCATCCAAGAAAACACAATCTGCTGGGGCTACCATGGCTCGTAGTTCTTCTTTGCGCTTATCATTGCTCAGAACGTCCTCATCGGAGTTGAAGACGTAGAGAAACGGCTTTGCCGTCATGAGATGCAGATCACGGACCAAAGCTAGATCAACCTCGCCGGCTTTAGAGGCACTAAACAGGGTACGCCCATCTTCGAGGATGCTTTGCGCGGTTTTGGTAGCTGCCACATGGTCGGCCAAATCTTTATTTTTCTTGGCTTCTTTTTCCAGGCGTGGCAAGGCCTTTTCGATAGTCTGCAGGTCCGCCAAGATGAGTTCAGTATTAATAACGTCAATATCCGAAGACGGGTCGACCTTGCCGTCGACATGGATGACGTTATCATCGGCAAAAGCGCGCACAACCTGGCAGATAGCGTCGGCTTCGCGGATATTGGCTAAGAATGCATTCCCCATTCCTTCGCCTTCAGAAGCTCCCTTGACAATGCCAGCAATGTCAACAAAGGAAACGGTAGCGGGCAAGATGCGCTCGGATCCGAAAATTTCGGCGAGGCGCTTCAGACGCTCATCTGGCAATTCAACCAATCCGATATTGGGCTCGATAGTTGCAAAGGGATAATTCGCAGCCAGAACATCGTTGCGGGTCAGGGCATTAAATAGCGTCGACTTACCCACGTTGGGCAGTCCTACAATTCCTAAAGTTAAGCTCACGATTGCTAATGGTATCACCTGAGAAAAATAACCCCATACCACACCCCCATATCCCACTATATGGGATAGTAATTCCTATTTTCTAAAATCGCTGCGCTAGAGTTTCTTTCTACCGATAGAAAACCTTTCTGCAAGGACTGTTTTCTTGATTATTAAAAAAGGTATGCACCCTTAGGGCTGTTCAAAAAGCGCGAGGGACACTTCTTTTTTGCTTCACAGTCGTTGCCGCCACCAGCGGTAATGATCACTACCACAGAAAGGCGTTCTTCTCATGGCAACAGAAGTAGATACCAGCCAAAGGAGGGAGACCTTCTCCACACGCTGGGTGTTCATCCTGGCTGCGATTGGCTCAGCCGTTGGACTGGGTAATATTTGGCGGTTTCCCTACGTAGCATTCGAAAATGGCGGTGGGGCATTCCTTGTCCCCTATATCATCGCGCTACTTACCGCGGGTATTCCCCTCCTTTTCCTCGACTATGCCCTCGGCCACCGCTACCGCGGCTCCGCACCTCTGGTGTTCAGGCGCATCAAAAAGTGGAGCGAGCCAATCGGATGGATCCAAGTAGGAATTTGCTTTTTCATCACGATTTATTATGCCGCCATTATCGCGTGGGCCGGCCTCTACACGGTGAAGTCCTTCAACCGCGTCTGGGGAGATGATCCGAATACCTATTTCTTCGAGTCATTCCTTCGCATGGATGCCTCTGCGACATTCTCCTTCGACTATGTCGGAGAAATCGTCATCGCACTCGCCTTCGTATGGATCGCCGCCATTATTGTGCTTGCCATGGGAGTCGATTCAGGAATCGGCCGCATCTCTAAGATCTTCATGCCACTACTCACGGTCCTTTTCATCGTTGTGGTCGTGCGGGCTCTCTTCTTAGACGGGGCTTCTAACGGCCTCAACACCTTCTTCACTCCTCAGTGGGAAGCCCTTGGAGACGCCAGCGTGTGGATCGCCGCCTATGGGCAGATCTTCTTCTCTCTCTCGGTTTCCTTCGGCATTATGCTCACGTACTCCTCCTACCTCAAGCCTCGTACCAATCTAACGGGTACCGGCTTGGTTACAGCCTTTGCCAACTCTTCATTCGAAGTGCTTGCCGGCATCGGAGTATTTGCTGCATTGGGATTTATGGCTGTGCAGCAAGGTGTTTCCGTTGAAGATACGGCCTCGGGTGGTATCGGCTTGGCCTTCATTGCCTTCCCCACCATTATCAATGAGATGCCTTTGGGTGGTCTGTTTGGGGTACTTTTCTTCGGATCTCTAACCATCGCTGGATTCACTTCCCTCTTCTCTCTTTTCGAGGTTGTTGTTTCTGCAGTCAAAGATAAGCTCAATATGCCACGTAAGCGTGCCGCTCTCAGCGTTGGCATCGTCATGGCCACGTTGTCGGTGCTGCTTTTCTCCACCACCGGTGGCTTAATCCACCTCGACATTATGGATAAATTCACCAATAATATTGGCATCGTCCTCATCGCGCTGATTATCATCGTGTGCTACGACTGGATCCTGCGGCGAATCGACGAAGTTTCAGCACACCTCAATGTGGTTTCATCCTTTAAAGTTGGTGTCCTTTGGCGAATCAGCATCGTAAATCTCACCGCGATTGTTTTGAGCTATACTCTGGCCAAAGAGCTCCTTGATCTCATTAAGGAACCATATGGCGGTTATACGACTATTCAGGTGGCTCTCTACGGCTGGGGCGTTTTAGGTTTCATATTTGTGGCATCAATAGCAATGAGCTTTATCACCTGGCCCAGCAAGCTCCCACTCGACGGCCCTCCAGGCTCAGATTTCGGAATTGCACCAGAACTCAACCGCATTCCGCAGATCCCCAAACAATTCGATCCCCGTGAATCCCGCGTGGCTGGTTTTGCAATCGAACAGTACAAATAGAAAGGAGTGCTGATTTACATGACTGGTATCGCAATTTTTATGATGGTCTTGTTTATGGTCGTTATTTGGGGAGGCTTTGCTGCTACCCTCATCCACCTACAACGCCACCCCGACGAAGTTTCAGGTGATTTTGGCACCGCTGAATTTGCCACCGACGATGTCTTGCTAGCTCAGGAGATTCGACAGGACTCCGCTTAGTAGACCTCAGCTTTCAATACACGCAAGGGCCGGATCGACATCGAGTCGAGCCGGCCCTTGCGCTATCCGTAGAGAAAATGTGGAAAGATTGTCAATGTGAGCACCCCTCCCCCGTATCCCGATCGCGCCACGGTTATCGCAAGTGGCATTAAAATCCTGGCGGCGTGGTGTCTAAGACTCATGATTATCGTTGCTGCCACTTACTTAGTGGGGATTGTATTGTGGCAAACGTGGCGTGGGGTCCTTCCCATCGCACTGGCGCTCATTGTGTGTACAGTTCTATATCCACCGTTCGTCGTTCTCCGAAAACTCGGGGTTCACCCAGGTTTAGCAGCTTTTCTCACCATAGTGGGATCTTTTACCGTCATCGGTGTTCTCCTTAGGATTATGGCCCCACAGGTAGGCCGTCAGTCTCAAACTCTCTACTACCAAGCTTTCGAAGGAATCCAGAGACTCCAGCTGTGGTTACAGGGCCCGCCTTTTAATTTGGATGCCGAAGATCTGAGTGCCCTCATTAATCGGGCGGTTAACTGGCTTCAGGAAGGCGGCCTATTATTTTCTGGACTCGGCTTCGCCTCCTCTGCACTGATAACAATTGGCATAATCGTGGTGCTTACGTTCTTTTTCCTCAAGGACGGCGACCTTTTTCTCCCGTGGTTATCTGGGATCGTCGGCCCGCGTATCGGCCTCCACCTCACTGAAGTTCTCCACCGTTGCTGGGCTACCTTAGGTGGATTTATCCGCGCTCAAGCAATCGTCTCTCTCGTCGATGCAGTTTTTATCGGTTTGGGTCTCGCAATACTCGGGGTACCCATGGCGCTGGCGCTCGCAGTTCTCACTTTCGTTGCTGGCTTCATTCCCATAGTGGGAGCATTTGTCGCAGGTGCCCTCTCGGTTCTAGTTGCTCTAGTGTCCTTGGGTTTTACCGAAGCCCTGATAGCTCTCGCAATTGTGCTCGTAGTTCAGCAGGTTGAGTCCAATATACTGGCACCTCTTTTACACTCGCGAGCGATGAATCTGCACCCGGTGGTAGTCCTCGTCTCCATCACAATCGGCGGTAGCCAATTTGGCATGATGGGCGCTTTCTTGGCTGTACCTGTAGCTGCCATGGTGGCGGTTCTTATGCGCTACCTCAACGAAAAAATTGCCCAGCGAACAGGTGAATACGTAGCGCCGCAGCAGGATTCGGCAGGGAGCAACCCTGCGGTTGACGATTTCGGTGACAGCGAGAATATCGCTCGTTATATTTGTTCCTATGTAAGTTTGGCGCCCAAAAAAGTGGCGGACATCTTTAGTCGCTGAAACTGATAGTAGGATAATTATTTGTGTCTACCGCTACCAGCAAATCGTCTTCCGCGCCCTTTTATGGCTTTTCCTTAAAGATCGCGCTACTCGGCCTCGTCGCTGGCTCTCTGACCGCAGTCGGAGCAACCTTAGTAACGGGAACTCTCGGGGTGCCCTTTCTAGCTATTTTCACCTTCAGCGCTCTGCTGGTTACTATCCTCACCATTCCGAAAGCCCTCTTTATAATAGTGAGTTGTGTACCCGTGTGCTTTGCCACCTCGAGCGCTATAGCGGGATGGCTCATCGTGACTGATAACCAACCAGCCCAAAATCTCAGTACTACAGAGATTATCTCGGTCTTTTACCCCCTCATGCAACACTTCCCCGCACTCCTCACCGCCACCCTTCTATCTGGATTCATCGCGGTTTTGCGAGTAAGCCTCTTGCGCCGCCGCACTCGAGTTATTGAGCGCCGAGTGAAGAAGACCTTGCAAGAAACTAGGGCGGCCAACGCCCGCACCACAATGCAAGCTAGCCAGGCTCGTTCGCGGGTGCGACGCAGCTCTGATAGAGGCACTGTGACGGTAGAAGAATTATTGCGCCGCAATGCGCGATCACGCCCCCCATCGGTCCTTGAACGTGACCCAGAATCGCGTAAACCTCAGACCTATGCTTTACGACCCGTTCGTTCGGTGCGGCCGCCTGAAGCGTCTCCGCCGCAGCCAGCGGCTAGCGAGCAGGCTCAGGCGACTCCCAACCCGCGTCTAGATAAGCGTACCCTGCCTCGACTTGGCTCCCTCGATGACGATTTGTATAGCTAGCAAAAACCTCCCAGCTGGAAAGGTTTTATGAGGTTCGTGCTGGTCGCAGGTCGCGCGGAAGGGCGAAGACGATCTTTTCAGCCGCGGTCCGAACTTCTTCAACGTCGTTATAGCCGTTTTTAGCCAAAAGCTCCAGCACCCCATCGACTAAGATCTCGGGAACGGATGCTCCGGAGGAAATCCCCACTGTATCCACACCGTTGAACCACGCTGGGTCAATTTGATGGGCGTAATCAACAAGATAGGCGGCCTTCGCGCCCGCTTGTAGCGCTACTTCCACGAGCCGTTTGGAATTTGAGGAATTTTGCGATCCCACCACAATGAAAAGATCAGCGCGAGCACCAATCGCTTTGACGGCAACCTGACGATTTTGGGTTGCGTAACATATGTCATCGCTAGGGGGATCGATGAGCTGCGGATACTTCTGATGCAGCAGATCCACAATTTCCATGGTTTCGGTAACTGACAAGGTAGTTTGGGATAGCCAGATCAGCTTTTCCTTATCGGCCAAGAACTCGGGAAGGGTGGATACCCCGCCGAGGCCATCCACGAGGTGTGTGACACCCGGAGCCTCTCCTACAGTGCCTTCGACTTCTTCGTGGCCTTCGTGTCCGACAAAGAGGATATGATAGCCATCTCGGGCAAATCGTTTAACCTCGTTGTGCACCTTGGTCACGAGCGGGCACGTGGCGTCGAGAGTTGTAAGGTTAAGCTCCGCGGCTTCCCGATGCACCTCGGGGCTAACTCCGTGGGCTGAGAACACCAGATAAGCTCCGTCGGGGACCTCAAAAGTTTCATCAACAAAGATGGCGCCCCGTTCAGCGAGCGTATCTACGACGTAGCGGTTGTGTACGATTTCTTTACGCACATACACTGGTGCGCCATACTTGTCGAGAGCACGCTCGACTGTCTCAACCGCGCGGTCTACTCCTGCACAATAACCGCGCGGTGCGGCCAGGAGCACTTTCTTAGTTGATGTCATAATCTACGAGCTTAATACACATAGGGGGTCGAATTCTATCGTGGACGCAGCACACTCTCCGGAAAACGCGTGGCCAGTCAGGGAATTTAACAATAAAGTTAAAGGTTGGATCGAACGCCTAGGAACAATTTGGGTTGAGGGCCAAGTCACTCAACTCAAAGCCAACCCTCGCTGGCGCTATGGATATCTCACCCTGCGCGATGTCGAAGTTGAGGCCAGTGTGTCGGTCACGTGTCCGCACGAGCTATTAGCCACAATCCACGATGGTGACAGAATCGTTTGTTTCGGTCGACCGCAATTTTACGAAGGTCGCGGCAGCTTTTCACTTCATATAACCAAGATCGAACACCTTGGTCTCGGAGCTATGCTTGCCCGTATTGAAAAATTACGACAACAATTGGCAGCCGAAGGCCTCAGCGATCCAACGCGTAAGAAACCACTTCCTTTTCTGCCGCGACGCATCGGTTTGATAACCGGTCGCGGCTCAGCTGCCGAACGCGATGTCCTCTCGGTAGCACGGCTACGGTGGCCCGAAGTAGAATTTGAGGTTATCAATACCGCCGTGCAAGGCGCACGGGCGGTCCCTGAGATTATTGCAGCCCTGAAAACTCTTGACGAGCATCCCGATGTTGACGTCATTATTATCGCGCGTGGCGGTGGATCTGTTGAAGATTTGCTCCCCTTCTCTGAGGAAGCCTTACAGCGTCAGGTGGTGGCCACCCACACTCCGGTGGTGTCGGCAATTGGGCATGAACCGGATCGCCCCGTACTCGACGATATTGCGGATTTGCGGGCCGCTACTCCCACTGATGCGGCCAAGAGGGTAGTTCCTGATGTGGTGGCCGAACGCGAGCTGATTAAGGAGCTTCGTTACCGTAGCTCGCAGGCGTTGCGTGGCTGGGTATATAAAGAATCACGGGCCCTGAGAGATCTGCGGATGCGACCTGTATTGGCTCGACCGATGAGCCTCGTGGACCAGCATGTTCGGGATCTTTCACTTATTGCAACCCAGTTGGATGGCACCATTCACCGCTATATCGATGGCCTTAACAAAGAGATGCTAATGTTGCGCAAGCAGGTCTCGACTTTAGGCCCTGCAGCTACGCTTGAGCGCGGTTATGCTGTTGTGCAGGTATTACCCCGGGATGGAACACCACCAGAGGTAGTAACTTCAATCCAGCAGTCTCCCCCGGGTTCGCAGCTGCGCATCCGCGTGAATGATGGGTCAATTACCGCGGCAGCCATGCAGAATAAGCCCGCAGACTAACCACAAAGAAAAGGAAAACCATGCCCCACGAGACAATTGGCAGCGGCCAAGGACAAGCAGACTTCGCACCGATAGAATCCCTGCCTTACGAGCACGCCCGCAACGAACTCATCGAGATTGTCAAGATCTTAGAATTAGGTCAAATGAGTTTGGATGAATCACTACGGTACTGGGAACGTGGCGAGGCTCTAGCCCGTTACTGTGAAGAGCAACTCAGCCGTGCTGCCTCGAAGGTTGCGGAGGTCACTGGCCAGCAGGAAAACAGCCAGGATTAACCTTCAGAGATGACAGGATCCGTGAGGATTGTCCCCGCGATAATCGTGTCGAATTCTTGATCGTTGGCGGCTCCTGAGAAGAGAATGCGGACATCACCCAAGTCGATCAAGCGCACCGCGCGAACCCCCTTGTCAGGAGATTCGTACAGCTTCACGGGCGTGCCCTGAATCTGATAGCGAGCGACTAACTCACGGGGATTATTATCGTATTCTGCGATTGCTATGTCAGCCGGCAGACCCGTCTGGGTCATTTTAATATATCCACTCTCGGCAACTACCCAACCCACGACAGTTGCCGGCTGCCCATCGATACTCGAGCGTCTGGCAGAATTAGCAACCCAGTCTTGGGGAGCTTGAGGCAAGCGGAGGGGATAAGGCATAGCCCGAGACTCAAGGCTTAAAAAGGCGCGCGCATCCACTTCTTTCACGGGCCCAAATTCAGGAGCACCAACGGTGGTCGAGCACATGCCAGTTGGCGCAACCGCAACGACCATGACGATGAGGATCGCCCCAAGTGAAAGCGTGATGTCGCGGCCCGATTGGTAGATCCGTGGTTTCTCTTCAGCCATGTGTATGAGTATGTCAGTTGGCATACCGGTTGCAAAGCCTATCTACACTCTGCACCGTCCCCGATTCATACAGTCACCCCTCGTTGAGGGTAAACCCATAGCAAATACCCACTAAATGGTGTCACAATGGTGAATGTCTAGGGATTAAAATGTGGGATTGACGCAAGAGGGTCCCCCTCCCTGGACAAGTGTTGATAGCCTCCACGCCCCTGACCTACAAGGAGATACTGTGACTTATACCTCGAGCAACGAAGTACATACACCCGACCGCAATCTAGCTCTCGATCTTGTTCGGGTGACGGAAGCCGCAGCGTTAGCAGCAGGACGTTGGGTGGGACGGGGCGAGAAGAATAACGGTGATCGAGCCGCGGTGGACGCCATGCGAACCCTTTTAAATTCTGTCCCCATGAAAGGAGTCATTGTTATTGGAGAAGGGGAAAAAGATCACGCCCCCATGCTCTTTAACGGCGAAAAAGTAGGCACCGGCGAAGGCCCTGAGGTTGATATCGCCATCGACCCTGTCGACGGCACCACGCTCATGGCAGAGGGGCGCCCCAATGCTATATCGGTTCTCGCTGCTGCCGAGCGCGGCACGATGTATGATCCGTCGGCAGTCTTCTATATGAAAAAAATCGCAGTAGGCCCGGACTGTGTTGGAGCCATTGATATTAATGCCCCGGTCTCCACCAATATTTCCGCAGTAGCGCGAGCAAAGGGAATTAATAAATCCGATGTCACCGTGGTGGTCCTCGACCGCCCCCGACACGCCGAGCTTATAAGAGATATTCGGGAGGCTGGAGCTAAGGTGCGTTTAATCAGAGACGGCGATGTTGCGGGCGCCGTCGCCGCGGCTCAGATGCGTCGTTCGGTCGATATAATGATGGGTGTTGGCGGAACCCCCGAGGGAATTATTACCGCCTGCGCGATGAAATGCATGGGTGGAGAAATTCAAGGGATTCTCGCCCCCCAGAACGACGCCGAGCGCAGCCGCGCTCGAGCAGCGGGCCACGATCTTAATCGGGTGTTGGGAACCGATGACCTAGTCCGTGGAGATAACTGCTATTTCGTTGCTACCGGCCTGACTAATGGAGATATGCTGCGCGGAGTGAGCTATCGCCGAAACGGCGCCACAACGCGTTCGCTGGTGATGCGTTCGCGCAGCGGCACGGTGCGCTATATCGAATCCGTGCATCAGCTTGCAAAACTACAGGAGTATTCCGCTGTGGATTATCACGCCGACCTCAGATAGCGGGAAAGGGTTGGTGAGGTGATTCATGCCACGAAGCTAGGCCTTCTTGAGCGCTTTAACTCCCGCTGCCCTCGTTTTTGAGCCATACTAGGTTAAGCGCTGGGATTGCTCGTGCGCCTGCCACGCCGAGTGCCCAGTCGACCCAATTTTCCGCAGAAAGTTCTTTTACTTTCACATATTTAAAAGGTTGGAAACGTATATGACTGAATTCCGCATCGAACACGACACTATGGGTGAAGTGAAGGTTCCCGTTAAGGCTCTATGGCGAGCCCAAACCCAGCGTGCTGTGGAGAATTTCCCTATCTCTGGTCGCGGCCTTGAGTCCGCTCAAATCCGGGCCCTCGGCTTACTTAAAGCGGCCTGCGCCCAGGTCAATAAAGACCGTGGTTTGCTCCCTACCGAGCAAGCTGAGGCCATCATCGCGGCTGCTAAGGAAATTGCCGAGGGGAAGCACGACGCTGAATTCCCCATCGATGTATTCCAAACTGGTTCGGGTACCTCATCGAATATGAATACCAACGAGGTCATTGCCTCCATTGCGCATCTCAATGGTGTCGAAGTCCACCCCAACGATCATGTGAATATGGGCCAGTCCTCCAACGACACCTTCCCCACTGCTACCCATATTGCCGCGACTGAGGCTGCGGTGCGCGACCTTATTCCAGGCCTGAAGGTACTGCACGCCTCTCTTGCCGCTAAAGCTAAAGAATGGGAGAGCGTTGTTAAGTCTGGCCGTACTCACCTCATGGACGCGGTCCCTGTGACCCTAGGCCAGGAGTTCAGCGGGTATGCCCGCCAAATTGAGGCTGGTATCGAGCGCGTTGAGGCTTGCCTCCCACGCTTGGGCGAACTTCCTATTGGTGGTACCGCTACCGGCACCGGCTTGAATACTCCCGCTGATTTCGGCGCAAAAGTCACCGCTGAACTAGTCAAGCTCACTGGAGTTGAGGAGCTGAAAGAGTGTGTTAACCACTTCGAGGCGCAGGCAGCCCGCGATGGGTTGGTGGAATTCTCAGGAGCTATGCGCACGATCGCCGTTTCTTTAAACAAGATCGCTAACGATATCCGTCTCATGGGCTCCGGCCCACTTACTGGTCTCGGTGAGATTCACCTTCCTGATCTCCAACCAGGTTCTTCCATCATGCCTGGCAAGGTGAATCCAGTGCTCTGCGAAACTGCTACCCAGGTGGCAGCGCAAGTCATTGGCAATGACGCAGCTGTAGCATTTGGTGGCTCCCAGGGGCACTTTGAGCTCAACGTATTCATCCCGGTGATGGCACGCAACGTCTTAGAGTCGGCTCGCCTGCTCGCTAATACTGCGCGCCAGTTTGCTACTCGACTAGTGGATGGAATCGAGCCCAATGTCGAGCGCATGAAGACACTTGCTGAGTCCTCCCCGTCTATTGTGACCCCGCTGAACTCCGCTATCGGCTATGAAAATGCCGCGAAGGTGGCAAAGACCGCACTCAAGGAAGGCAAGACGATTCGGCAGACCGTTATCGATCTAGGCTTTGTTGACGGAGAAAAACTGACCGAGGAAGAACTCGATAAACGCCTCGACGTTTTGGCGATGGCCAATACTGACCGCGATCACTAATCTCCGCTATCGGCTGCGCCGCTTGTTGTGCTTTACTGGCACGCGTTTCGACGCCAAGCGGCGCTTTGCTTTATCTCGAGCTTTTTGTTGGGCGGATCGTTGTGGCTGCGTATGCCGCGAGGAGTTACTCGTTCTCCCTTTAGCAATGCCTACAAAATCCTGAATATCGTCACTGTCTTCGGATTTCAACCATACTAAGGCGATGGTGGTGGGGGGAGTTTCACTCTCGATTAATGGACGATGTGCTACTCGTGCCCCGCTGAGAGCTTTGAGCATAGGACGCGGAGCAATAACCACACCTACATTGGCTGCCACAGTGTGTAGGTGCGTACGAATCTCCTCGATTTTGAGGGCTTCGGTATACCGGGTATGAACAATTTCGCCGTCTAGTTCCGCTGGCGTGACTGCGTCTAAAAGATTTAAAGGATGGTCACTGGGGAATGCCACTCCTACTTGCTCTTGGTACAAGCGGACCACATGGTAGGTGTCATCGAGACGCGAATCTGGAATCCGAGTGAGCGCTAAGACAACCTCACCCCTGATTAACTCGGCAAGCGGATCATCGCTGGCGTGAACCTTAAGCTCGGTCTGAGAGGTGCGATCTCGGAAGCGTCGAAACCACTTATCGGGTTCGGTTCCAGTGATAAAACTTAAGGTGAGCATGAAATAATGGTACCGTCTACTACGTGAATGAAGAATCTGCACGCAAACCGTCTGGGATTTATATGAAGCCCCAGACAGCCGCTAAGAAGCTAGGCATCTACTTGCCCGCCGCCCCAGAGGAGTTCCAACATACTGCGCTCAGTCACGAAGAATTTGTGGCTTTGCAAGAGGAAGCCCCTCATTGGTTGGAAGAGTTACGCCGCACTGGGCCGCATCCTCGCCCAGTGGTGGCTCAGAAACTGGGTATCACCATCGCCGCTCTGAAGCGCAATGACATGGATAAGCCCTTAACTACTGCCGAGATTAAGGACTTGCTCAATAACCAGCCGGAGTGGCTGCGCACCGAACGAACTAACCTCGCGGAAAACCGCGATTCACACTAGGTTTAAGCTCCCCACGCTCTATTTGCTCGCTCGAGCAGGTTGACATTCTGCGGGAGGATCAAGGTCTGAGCCTCGTCGTTCACGATGCTGCTCAGGGCTGTCCATCCATGAAGAGCTGACCCGACCATGGCGACGTGCTTAGCGAGCGTCGCCACAGTTATATCCTTGCGGATTATAGGTATGTGGGTAGCAGTTCTTTTCAACGTCGTGGAATTCACGATGCCCAGCTCGCTCCGCGGGCTACAAAGCTGTTCTCCTTCCCACCAAGCAACAACCGCATATCCGGCCTCTTTAACCAAGCCGTCCGGATTGAGGAAGAGAATATCGTCGCACCCGTAGCCTCCAGCCCTCAAGGAATCAATGAGACCAAGGTCCCACCCCTTTATCTCAGGTCGCTCACGGGTGTCGGTGACACTAAAGAGTGAGGTCTCCGTACGAATTGGCCGCATGGATCGTAACCTGAGGAATATCTGGCCAGTCTTTACCTCGTATTCGAGGCGGGGAAATCCCCACATAATATCACTGAGTGCGGCCTCGAGGATCTTCCTTGGAACACAAATTCCGCAGGCCTGAGAAAAACGCTCAAGGTGCAGATCGAGATGGGATGTGCGGCCGAGCTCCACAGGGAAGGAATCTATGATAACGCGCCCAGATACTTTGTGGGAGGTAGGAACGAATCCCTGAGCGGGATCGAATACCAACAGATCAATGTCCACGAGGGAAATCCTGCGCCACACTGTCGGTTAGGGGTCGGGCTTTGGTCATAATCTCAGCATATTCCGCTACGGGATCAGACTGGGCAACAATCGCCCCTCCCACTCCATAGCGCGCCTGGCCACCTGAGATAACTAAGGTTCGAATCACCATGGAGAGATCAAACTGGCCGTCGCAGCTAAAATAGCCCAGCGCACCCGAATAAATACCGCGTGGCCCCTTCTCCAGTTCTGAGATAATGCGCATTGTTCGCTCTTTAGGTGCGCCCGTCATCGAACCGCCTGGAAACATCGCTCGCATAATCTCAGAGATACCCACTCCCGGCGCGCGCTGTGCGCGCACAGTGCTCACGAGCTGATGGGTACTCGCGAAACTCTCCACTTCAAAAAGAGGAGCCGCTACTACCGTCCCGGGCTGGGCAATGCGAGCGAGGTCATTGCGTACTAGATCCACAATCATAAGATTTTCGGCACGGTCTTTTGGGTGAGACAGTAAATCGTTTCTAAGGGCTTGATCCTCCCGCGGGTCGTAGCTGCGAGCCCTTGTCCCTTTGATGGGGCGAGACTCTATCACGCCATCTTGATCGCAGTGGAGGAATCGCTCAGGCGAACTTGACATTACTTGGGTGTTGGAAAAATTGAGCCAAGCTCCTAGCGGAGTGCGGTTGCGAAATTGTGCATAACAACTCCTCGGGTCGAAACTATCGATAGTTGCCGTAAGTTGCGTAGTCAAACACACCTCATAGGAATCTCCCGCCGCAATATACTCTTGGGCACGCTGAATGGCAGCTAGGTATTCAACTTCCGAATGCCAGGCTGTGAGTTTTCCTATGCTCGTTGGAAAATAATGAGGTGATGTAGCGCTCACTGTCTGCGCCATTCTGCGTGCCCAGTGGTGCTGAGCGAGATTCGCCTTGGCTGCACCCTCTTTGATGAGATAGAGGATATGAGTTTTCTTACTTCGATGGTCAAACGCTAGAGCTCTGTCACTGAGTACAAAGTGCAGGGCTGCTGGATGATCCTCGGGATTGAGCGCGTCATGAACCTCGTAGCCAAAATAGCCCACGAAGCCGAGGCTAAAGCTAAGTTCTAGGTCTCTGACCGCGGAGGTGTCTGCGTGAATCAGAGCATCTTCCAAAAGCTCGATATTACCCAGCCCTCCGGGATTTCGGGCAGCACCCCACCCTTGGACTTCTCGGGCGAAAGGACCGCCCTTGATACCGAGATAACTCCAGCGACCATCACGGTGGTGCGGATCGGTGGAATCGAGAAGATACACAGGATCAGCTGTTATGTTGAGAGGATCCACGCAGCCCTCGATAGTCTTAACCTCTACCCGATAGCCTGAGTGTACTTTGGCTATGGGCTTTGGTGGGGCGGGGTGTGCGACCATGCATTGAGATGAGGAATTTTTATGGTTTTTCGCGAGATTGAGAAAATTCTCGATCAAGCGGTGTCCGTCGAAACCCCCAATGGATTCGGGGTGGAATTGGACACCCCATTGGGGTTTGCTGCGATGCCTGATTGCCATGATCGTGGTGTCATCGGCGCGCGCTGTGATGTCAAATTCAGCAGGAATATTAGTGATGGCTCTGGAGTGATAGCGAACTACTTCCAAAGGGGATGTTAAACCGGCAAAGAGGTCTTGGCCATCATGCTTGATCCAGCTCGTGCGGCCGTGCATGGGCGTGGGGGCCAGTATTGACTGGGCTCCGTAGGCGAAGCCTAGCGCTTGGTGCCCCAGACAGACACCAAGTAATGGGGTTATACTGTGGCGGATAATCTCGAGGCTATTGCCAATATCTTGCGAGTTCTCGACTGCTCCAGGACCAGGCGAGAGAATGATGGCATCTGCCGTATCTGCCAGCGCCACCGTCATATCTCGAAAATCAATGACATCGACACGGGCGCTGGGGAGAATATCCAGGATATACGTGTGCACGTTATAGGTAAATGAATCTTGGTGATCGACGATAATGATATGCACATCAGCTAAGGTAGACGAGGTCCACGGGTTTTGACAATAAAGCCCCGCTGCCCGAGGTTTAACTTTCTCTAGGCAACGGGGCTCGGATTTTCAGAGATTTTTAAAACATCTTCCAATCTTCTAGACCTGGATAGAGGGGGAATTTCTTCGTGAGAGCATCAACTCGCTCGCGTAGGTTTGTGAGATTTTCCGATCCGGTTAGAGCCGCTGCGATGATGTCTGCTACCTCCGCAAAGGCGTCGTGGTCGAAGCCGCGCGTAGCTAGGGCCGGGGTACCAATGCGCAGGCCGGAAGTTACCATCGGTGGGCGCGGATCGAATGGGACGGCATTGCGGTTGACGGTAATTCCCGCTTCATGCAGCAGATCCTCGGCTTCTTGCCCATTGAGCTGAGAATTGCGCAGATCCACAAGTGCAAGGTGGACATCGGTTCCACCGGTTAATACATCGACTCCCGCGCGGGTGCAATCGTTTTGCATCAGGCGTTCGGCTAGAACTTTGGCACCATCGAGCGTGCGATGTTGGCGCTCGGCGAATTCAGAAGTGGCCGCAATCTTCATGGCTACCGCTTTTGCGGCAATCGCGTGCACCAAAGGGCCGCCCTGCTGTCCCGGGAAGACGCTGGAATTTAGAGCCTTGGCGTAGTCCTGTTTGGCTAAAATAATACCGGAGCGGGGTCCGCCCAAAGTCTTGTGTACTGTCGTGGACACCACGTCGGCATAGGGCACGGGGCTCGGGTGAACGCCTGCTGCAACGAGCCCAGCAAAATGCGCCATATCGACCCATAATTTGGCCCCTACTTCATCGGCGATATCCCTGAAGGCGGCAAAATCGAGATGTCGCGGATACGCAGACCAACCAGCGATGAGAACCTGAGGTCGCTCCTTGAGGGCCATATCGCGTACTTGATCCATATCCACTCGGAATGTGTGCGGATCGACCCCATAGGCTGCAACCTCATAGAATCTGCCGGAAAAATTGAGCTTCATGCCGTGCGTGAGGTGACCACCGTGCGCTAAGGACAGACCCATGATCTTATCCCCTGGCTGAGCGAGCGCCATGAGCACCGCGGCATTGGCCTGGGCACCCGCGTGGGGCTGGACATTGGCAAATTCTGCACCAAAAAGGTCCTTAGCTCGTGATCGGGCTAGATCTTCCACGACATCGGCGTGCTCGCAGCCACCGTAATAACGGCGACCTGGATATCCTTCGGCATATTTGTTAGTAAAGACAGAACCTTGCGCCTGCAGCACGGCACGGGGAACAAAATTCTCTGAGGCAATCATTTCGAGGGTGGAGCGCTGTCTCGAGAGCTCTCCCGAAATCGCCTCGGCAATATCTGGATCTAATTCAGCAAGGGATTGGTAGCGAATATCATTAGACATGAGGGCTTTATGGAACCTTTCTCTTTCAATTGAGCTCTTCTTTATCGTGATCCAACCTAAGAATTCAGGGTACCAGCGGTCAGTGATGGAAAGGGTTGGGGATCTTTAAGGCTCAGATCTAAGAATATACTCACGTTCCCCTGCGACGGGAGCGCTTCGTATTTTTAGTTTCAACCAGTTTGCCCTTCTTATGCTGTGGTTGGCACAATTTAGGTTTATGTCCCGCGCAAAAATAGGTAGTCCCTATCTGGAATTCGATCGCGAATCCTGGCGATACCTGAGAAAGTCTTTTCCCCAAGTTCTCAGCGAACACGAGGTTGAGCAACTTCGAGGCATCGGAGAAAACCTCGATATCGAAGAGGTCGCCGAAGTCTACCTTCCCATCTCTCGTTTGATCCACCTGCAGGTTGCAGCACGCCAAGGGTTGCACGCAGCTACCCATACCTTTCTCGGCGAAGGTCCAGAACACGTCCCTTTCGTCATTGGTATCGCGGGGTCGGTAGCCGTCGGCAAATCGACGACTGCGCGATTATTGCAAGTTCTCCTGCAACGCTGGCCCAACCACCCACATGTAGATCTTGTCACTACCGATGGATTCCTTTATCCAGCCCGTGAGCTAAGGCGGCGCGGTCTCATGGAACGCAAGGGCTACCCCGAAACCTATGATCAACGCGCGCTCTTGCGTTTTGTGAGTGATGTGAAAGCGGGCAAGGCACCTGTGCATGCACCGGTTTATTCGCATACTCTCTACGACCGAGTACCCGAGACCTACCACGTAGTTTCACGTCCCGATATTCTTATTGTGGAGGGGCTCAACGTTTTACAGCCGAGTCCGAACCTAGCAATATCCGACCTATTCGACTTTTCTGTCTATGTGGACGCGGAGAGCGGGGACATCGAACAATGGTATATCAATCGTTTCCTGGAGCTGCGCTATTCCTCGTTTAAAGAGCCTGACTCCCACTTTCGGCATTTTGCTGATCTTGGCGATGAGGAAGCCACCGCTCAAGCCCGCAGTATCTGGCAAACGATTAACCTGCCCAACCTGGTAGAGAATATTCTGCCTACCCGTGCGAGGGCTTCACTGGTGTTGGTCAAGGGCGCCGACCACAGTGTGCAGCACGTGCGCATGCGCAAAGTCTAGAAAGAATTGATCCACTGTTCGATGGGGTCTAACTCCGCGAAGTTAACTAGATCGATATCACGTCCAAAGGTATCCAATATATTTTGCTCGGCCGGGTTCCTCAGGGGTTTGAGAGCAATGCCTGCTGCTAGAGCTCGCATCATAGTTTTGTGCTTGGTGGAAAGTTGAGAATAGATCAGCCTACCGGGAAGGTAAAAACGTTGATAATGCGGGGCGAGACGTGCCAGGCTGTCTTTTTCCCGCGCATAGTCAACGGGAGACATACCGACCACAGCGAGCGCAATCGGGGGCTGGTACTCGCCTAAAGCCGCGGCCCCCTCCACGGCGGGGATCACCGGCCCGTGAATAAAACTGAAGAAGACGACCGGCTGGCCGTCCTTCGGCACGGCTGCATCTAAGGTGTGAGCATGGGTACTCAAACGCTGAGCTAATTCCTCGGCGTAATCCCTGCTGGATCCGTATTGGGAGTCATAGCGGATATGGGCTACGGGTGTGGTCAAGAGCTGCTCACTCCTTCGAGTGTTGTCTACTTAAAGAATGTTATTTTCCGAAGCGGCGAGAGCGTTTGGAGTAGTCACGCAATGCTCTTAAAAAGTCGAGCCGTCGGAAGGCAGGCCAATAGGTATCGGTGAACCAAATCTCGGAATACGCGGACTGCCACAGCATAAAACCAGATAAACGTTGTTCACCGGAAGTTCTGATAACCAGGTCAGGATCAGGCTGGCCTGAGGTATACAGGTGAGAGGAAATGGATTCAGCACTAATCTGTCGAGCCATCTCAGCTGCGGATATTCCCTGGGTGGCGGCATCTGCGATCACAGCGCGGACCGCATCCACAATCTCTTGGCGCCCACCATAACCCACGGCCACATTCACTGTAACCCCACAGTGTTCCAAAGTTTTATGAGATGCTTTTTGCAACCGCGCTGCAATATGCTCTGGCAGTAAGTCGAGGTGTCCCACCAGGCGAACGACACAGTCACGCTGCGGGGCGGCTAGCTCATCGACAACATCGCCAATGATATCGAGCAGTAACTGCAATTCATCAGGGCTGCGCTCCAGATTTTCAGTCGATAGGAGGTAGACAGTAACCGATTTGATTTTGGTTCCCTTGCACCAGGACACTAGCTCACCAATCTTCTTAGCGCCCACTCGATGCCCTTGGCTGACATCAATGAAGCCGGCTTCCCGCGCCCACCGTCTGTTTCCATCGCACATGATGGCGACATGGCTTGGTTGTTCCACATCGGCGATTTCACACAGGAGGCGGCGTTCGTATAGAGGATAAAGGAGCGAGGGGAGAGAAAATCTCATCGACCCTAGAACCAATGCTTTTTGCGCTGGTCAAGAAGGCCGGCTTCTGCCATCGCTCGATCCAGAGCGCCAGCATCAAATGGATCAATTTGGTGTTCCTCAGCAAAAAGCCGGCGTCGATTCAGGCGTGAGTAGCGTCGATGAAAAGCCCAACCGATGAATAGCACCGCGACGACTAGAGCTACCAAAACGAACCAGCCGATTGGTGATGCCTTGCCAAATTCGCTGCCGACGGGTCCTGGACCCTGCTGCGCTAAAAAGATCACAGATGAAAAATCCACCGGATATACTCCCAAAGTCTGTGCTGGTATTGAGACACTTAGTGTGAGGCATCGCAACTAATGCTGTCTTCAGCGATTTAACTGCCCGCCACTACCCTATCGAGCATTAAGTATATCCGCACACCCGCCCGTGGTGGGTATCCTCATCTCAATGCAGCTCTCAAACGAGTGCGAGAGGTCCCTCTCCGCCGCAGCTCACCGCGTTGGGAGCATCAGACATGAATCCTGTCACGTTGATGATTCCGGGCCATAACTTATTGCCAAGGGCTCTCTTTATAGTTAGTTTTGACTATCAAGTCCAGCGAATAGATCGGTTTCGGGAAGCGAACTGGGCACACGGCTAAATGCCAACTCGAATTCTTCGGTCGGCCAGTATTCGCGTTGCACGTCCACAGGGGTAAAAAAGAAGAGACCATCCGGATCGATCTGAGTCGCATGAGCGCGCAGTGCGGCATCGCGAGCATCGAAGAAATCGCTGCACTCCACTCGTGTGGTCACGCGCTTCATGAGGTCGGCTCCGTTTTCTTTAAAGTGCTCCAAAATGTCACCATAGGGGCTTTGGGCCCCGTCACGCGAGGCAAGCTCGTGGAAAAGCTGCAGGCGTTGAAATACAAAGCCGTGCGTATAGTACAGCTTCAGGGGGGTAAAGGGGGCTCCAAGCTCGGGGTGATATTGGGGGTTTCCAGCATATTCCCAGGCCATGAGCGAGACTTCATGCACTTTCAGGTGATCGGGGTGCGGATAGCCGCCGTTTTCGTCATAGGTCAAAATCACTTCAGGTTTAAATTCACGAATAATTTTTACAAGCTTTTGAGTTATCTCATCGGAGTCGACGAGCGCAAAGCAGCCCTCTGGGAGAGGCGGCAATGGATCGCCCTGAGGGAGACCAGAATCTTCGTAGCCCAACCAACGATGCTCAACCCCTAAAACCGCGGCCGCTTTCGCCATTTCGTCCTTTCGGACTTCGCGAATATTTTCTTTAATTCCAGGCCGATCCATCGCTGGATTAAGAATATCTCCGCGCTCGCCGCCCGTGCAGCTCACCACCAATACCTCGTGTCCTTCCGAGATATAACGGGCCATCGTGGCAGCCCCTTTACTCGATTCATCATCAGGATGGGCATGGATGGCAAGAATTTTAGGAAGGCAATGGGTCATCGGTTGTCCTTTTAACTATACTTTTGCTGGTGAGTTAGTCCCTCCAAGATTGTCATAGAGGAGACCAATCCACCTATTTTATCTATCAGGTAGAAGTTGACAAGTCCCCAATTATATACGTATTTGGCTATACGCCTATGGATAATGACGGCTTCTGCAACGAAAACGTCTACACTATGAGCTAACCCCGGATTTGTTAACCACGGACGGCTGGATCCTAAATCCTAACCTTGATCACAGCCGTGGTGAAGGAGAATTTAGCTGTGACCATGCGCAGTAGATATGCCGCCGAGCCCAAGGAATCGCAATCGTCGATGACAGGGAAGCTCATGGCTATTGCCATTTTGGTTTTAGTTATCGGCTTCGCAGTCGCTTTCGCCAAATACCTCCAGACTGCACAATCGCAACCAATCACGATTCAATTTGTCAACGCCGAGCCCATTAATGATGAGAATATAACTGTCATCGCTGATATCACCCGTAAAGATACCTCCCAACCCGCCTACTGCATTGTGACGGCACTCAACTTTGATATGGCCGAGGTGGGCCGGCGCGAAGTATTTGTTCCCGCTGGTGGGCAAAATATCGCTCGGTGGAATATCAATATTCCCACGCGCGAGCGCGCAGTAGCAGGAGCCGCCTATGGCTGCAGTGACTCTATTCCATTCTACTTAGAGCAGAAAGCACCCTAATACTCGCGACAGCACTATTCCGCGTCAATATTTGGTAGAATCTCCTCCGACTACTTAGACTACAGAAATCCTAGGCCCCGCATCGCTCCTCAAATTTTTGGGAGTTGGGGCGTCTCTATTTATCACTATGCAAAGGTTCGTGTGACATGGCAGAGCAGCAGAAGCAATATATCACTCCGGAAACTAAGGCCAAGCTCGAGGAAGAGCTCAATGCCCTGATCGCGCACCGCCCTATTGTGGCTGCGGAGATCAACGAGCGCCGCGAGGAGGGCGATCTCAAAGAAAACGCCGGCTATGATGCCGCTCGCGAAATGCAGGATCAGGAAGAGGCTCGCATCAAGCAGATCTCCGAAATCCTCGCGAATTCCACTACCGAGCGTTCCGCCGTTGTCGAAGGTGTAGCCGCCGTCGGTTCGGTTGTACACGTTTATTATAACGGTGATGAAAATGATAAAGAGACTTTCCTCATCGGTACTCGTGCTGCCGCCTCCGATAATAAAGATCTGGAAACCTACTCCGAACAGTCCCCTCTCGGAGCCGCACTTATCGGTGCTCAAGAAGGAGAAACTCGCGAATACACTGCTCCTAGTGGATCAACCCTCAGCGTGACTCTCGTATCTGCAGAGCCTTATGACTCCACAAAGGCCTCGACTCCGCGCCAGGCCTAATATTCTTTATGAGAACTTCTCTACAACGGTTAGGTATCTGCGGATATCTAACCGTTTTCTTATCCGTCAGCGCGTGCTCCACCCCGCAACCAGACCCCCCGGAGCTACCGTTGAAAGTGCTATCGTCTCTCGATAGCACTATCCCCCTAGTACGACCCGTAGCAAAAGATCCCCTTGATCGGCTCATCAATCAGGTAGATAGTGGTTTCCATCCACAGCAGAACAAACCTGGCTATATTGATTGCCTCGGACCAGCTCTCATTCAACCCCGCAGCATAAAATTAAGCTGTACTTCATCGAACAGCATCACTTCGATCACATGGACCCGGTGGGCTAAAGACACAGCGATAGGCTCAGGCAATCTGCGCGATGGCAGTAGCGTTAGCATAGTGCTCTCTGACCCTATTGATACGCAGCAAGGATGGGCTTTTAGTCAGGTATTTGTTGACGATATAGCCCTGCTGTTCTATCAGCTTACGGGTTAAAAAAATCCGGTTACACCCCATCACGTGGTGTGCAACCGGATTTCTATTTGGTTTTAACGATTTGAGAAATAGCTCAGCAGCCGCAAGATTTCGGTGTAGAGCCAGACCAAGGTCACAGCTAATCCGAGAGCCACACCCCACGCCAACTTTGATGGTGCTCCCTGACGGATAAGTTTCTCGGCGACATCAAAGTCCTGTAGGAAGCTCATGGCAGCAAGACCGATACACACGAGGGAGAAGATAATGGCAATCGGTCCACCATCACGCAATACATTGGACACGCCCAAGATGGCGAGCATGAAGTTACCGAGCGCCAGTACCAGAACACCGATCATAGCCCCAGTGAGAATCTTGGTAAATCGCGGGGTCACCTTAACGGCGCCAGTCTTATACGCATAGAGCATGCCCAGGAAGACGCCTAGGGTTCCCAGAACGGCTTGACCGATCATAGCCCCAGCGTTATTTCCTCCCACGAGGAAACCAGAGAATAGAACCGAAATACCTCCAACGAAAAGTCCTTCGAAGGCTGCATAGACCAAAGCCACTGGTGCAGATCCAAACTTTTTGCCGAACGTGGCAATAAGAACAGTGACCAGACCGCCTATGGCACCAACTGCCGTAAGTCCCATGCTAAGGGCTGGACTTACCAGCGCAATGCCAAAGTTAACAGCGGCTAGCGCCACAATAATCGCCAAAACGATTCCAGTCTTGGTCACCACATCGTCGACAGTCATAGGACGCTCAGTGCTAACTGGCGCGGGAGCAAAACCGTCTAGACCCGTCGGGGCCTGCTGGTAGTCTCCGTAATAATTCGTCGCCTGTCCTTTTGCGGGGAGAGAGGCGAGCACTGGATTGCTGCTACGCATAGGTAGTAACACTGTCCTTTCGCTACTTTTCTACTTATATAGTCCTGCGGATCAATTATCCCCAAGACCAGGTACATCCTTCTAACGTGACCGCACTAACAATAGTTCCCGCGCCTCTTTTATGCGGGGGTTAGTGCCTCTTGGTCACTGCTATCTGTCAACCCCTCAAGGAAAGTATCGCCTTGAGTATCCAAAGCTCGAGAAAGAGCATCTACGGCATGTTCGTTGAAACGCGGGCTGACCGGCAATGCGATTGACCCAGAGGCGATATCCAGGCGAGTATGAGTTCCGGAGAGAATTGTCACTGTCTCTCCTTGCGCCAGAAACCGACAGTAGCCTGGTGTGGTTACGGTGGCGGATCCATGAGCAAGCCACAGGACGAGATCAGTTCGAGCGCGTGCGAAGACGGTCAGAGGATCGCTGAGTGGAACATGAACAGATTTAAGATTGAGAAAACTCGCGGGCGTCTGACCTGTGTGGCGCTTAAAAGCTCGTGTCAGACTACTCGTGGCCGAGAATCCTACATGCTGAGAGGCGAGTTTAATACTCATCCCCCGACTTATGAGATCGGCAGCGCTGGCTACCCGACATGCGGCTCGCCATTCGGAAAACGGTAATCCTGTGGATTTGAGAAATTGTCGCTGGAGAGTTCGAGCACTGATGCGGTGGGATTGGGCAAATACCTCAAGTGAGGTCGTGCAGCTCGGTTGCGCTAATAATTCGCTAGCAACACGGCGTGCGGCCTGTTCTACTGGCAGCGGAGGACATTGAAAACGGGGTTGATGAAGAGTTGTAAGGAATCCCTCACTGCAATGCTTCTCCCCGAGCCGGGCTCTGGCATATTCAGCTATTATGCGTCGATCCCAGTCCGGACCCAGAGAGATTTTTCGAGTAGGCCCAGGGAGCATATCAGTAAATTTGAACGAGATAATGCTCGCCTCGGCGCTATCGATGACCGTCGCACTTTCCGGAGCGATGACGAGATCGCCCGCGACAATATGAAGCATCCGGTCGGGTGCCTTAATAATGGCTTGCCCGATGCGGCACCACATGAAAGTGGTCGTACGTGTTTTGGTGGTATCTTTGATCACAATTGCGCTCATTCCCATTAGGTTAGCCTAAGCAAAAAGCCAGTGAGCCCATTGTAAAGGTCACACCGGCTAAAAGCTAGGCCCACACCACCAAAAGTTTGATTTATAAGGGTATCTTAGGCGCGAGCGCGTCGCTGGGCATACGCATAGCCACAACCATGCCGCATACTCATTTCCACAAAAGCGCGTCCTCCGGTCGATTGATTCTCGCGCACATAGTAGGAGCTGTTGAGATCATAAGGGTTACATTGACGAAGGTGATAGACCACAGTATCGTCAACGTCGCGCGTGACAAAAAGGTCTGTTGAATCTGTGTGCTGCATGGTGGTGGTTGCCATCAGGGTGCTCCTTAAAAAGATTATGTCCTCGTTGCGTATGGTTGCGTGTGCAAATTACTTAATAAGCAATCTATGGGGCTTATCTGAAGAAGGGGTCGACCCAAGCTGTCAAATTGCTGTGAGTTACTAAATGTCCCTCTAAGCTGCCATTTAGGCGATGAGTAAATTCGTCGGCGTGTTTGAATTCCACCCACTTTAGGGGCTAGATTCCACTGCTTCTCAACTAAAAGATAAAGACCTTGCGATTTCTCGCAAGGTCTTTATCTGTGCCCCCAGTGGGACTCGAACCCACACTGTATTGATTTTAAGTCAACCGCCTCTGCCGATTGGGCTATGGGGGCAACGAGTAATTATCTTAATGTAGATACCCGTTATTTTCTAAATGAAGATCTCACCAGCGCGAACACGGTGTTTTATGGGGAACTCTTTGAAGAGATCATGCCCAGAATGATCCCGTCTAAAATATCCTTTTCACTAATGGTGATCTGTGAAATATTGGTGATATAGGCGATCATGTCGATTATGGCATTGACTACTAATCCCCCACCGGCGAGAACATCCGCTCGTCCTGGATGAATCACAGGATTCATGCGCCGCTCAGCACTACTGAGCCCGATGAGCTCCTTATTCAACACTTTTAAGGCGGGAAATCTTAGCGTTGTGTTATGAATTTTCGTAGCATCATAGGTCTCTAAACCCAGTGCCAAGGCAGCGAGTGTGGTAAACGTGCCGGCGCACCCGACAAATGTGCGAGCCTGGGAAATAGGTACTGCGTTTTGCACGTCACGTAGCTGTTGGGAAATATACTCTGCGGCCTGAAGCTGTTCCTTGTCAGTTGGAGGATCCGTGTGAAGGATGCGCTCGCTCAGCCGCACACACCCCATTTGTGCCGAGTAAGAACCGAGAATCTTGCCATGAGGATAACCGACTACAAATTCGGTGGAGCCACCGCCTAAGTCGATGACGCAGAAGGGTCCTCGATCAGGGTTCAGATCGGCCACGGCCCCGGCAAAAGAAAGTTGTGCCTCCTCGTCCCCACTAATAACCTCCGCAACCGCTCCCTCCCTAATTGGAGCGAGCTCAGTACGCGTCATATCAAAGAAAACCTCGCGATTTTTTGCATCCCGGGTCGCAGATGTCGCCACCATACGGATATCGGCAACCCTCTCGGCGCGCATAATATCGACATAGCGAGCGAGTACGAGACGTGCTCGCTCGATTGCTGCTGGATCAAATTCACCTGTCGCATCCACTGCGGCTCCCAGGCGGACGATTTCCATCTGACGCGCTATTTCTTTGATGTCGCCATCCCGGGTGCACTCTACAATAAGAAGCCGTAGGGAGTTCGTCCCACAATCAATCGCTGCATATCTAGTCATGCGCGTGGCGCCTCAGCATGAGTGAAGTCGAAGTGCTCCATATCGATACCTAAATCATCAACCGTAGGCCAGTCTTCAGGAATAGCGGTTCCGCGCAGGTTAGCGTGTTGGGCAGCAATGGCGACGGCCTCGGTCCCCAGTTGGACATGTTGCGGTCCTTCAGCCAGGGCATAGGCGATAAGAACGTGAAGGCATTTTACTCGATCTGGCATTCCCCCACCAGAGAACTCGGTTCCTAGGTCCTCTAAGCTATTGCGCTTATCAAGGAAATACTCGTGGGCTCTTCGATAGTCCGCCGCGAGCTCGTGATCTTTGGATAGACGCTCAGTCATCCATTTCATAATATGAGCGACCTCCAAGCGGGATGCTTCGGCCGTTAACCGCGGGTCTGTCAGATAGTAGAGAGTGGGAAAAGGCGTTCCATCCTCTAAGCGAGGACGCGTCATCACGACGCCAGGTGCACCGTCCGGGCATCGATAGGATATTTCAACGACTCCACGCGGACTGCGACCAAGTTGGCGGGCTACGGCAGCTAGATCTTTTTCGTCGACACTCATATCTGAAGATTTTAGACTATGCCCGCCCTCTCACCTATCTTTCACCCTCCTCGGGAGCCGATGGGACGGGAGCCTGCAGATCGCTCAAAAGAGGAAGCTTATTTTCTCGCGGCGGCTGTTCATCCTCCTCGGGGATCACAGTCACTGAATCCCAGAGGGTCTCGTACCAAATACGAATTTCTTCATTTTTCGGGCTAACTGCTTGCGTATGACGGGAGTTCTCAAGGCCAGGGTCGATGATCCGGAAGGCACGTTCGCCAGGGGCAATGACCCCTAATCGAATTCGTGCTTGCTCGCGAATATACTCCTCGGATTGATAATGGTTCAGATCGTCTTGGAGCTTATCTTTTTGCTTGGTGAGCTGAGAAATCGAGACCTCTAAGCGGTCTATCTCAGAGCGCTGCTCCATATAATCGCGCACCGGTACGTAGATAATGACTATGACGAAAGCAACGGCAGCAATTATGGCTGCATAGGCTTCAAGACCGAGCCGCACGGGTGTGCGCTTCGGACGTGTAGCCCTTATTTCTTTCTCACGGTTGAGAACCGGAACAGCTCTATTTTTACGTTGCATAGGATTCTAAATTTTAGCACCTTCACGCCCACAGGTATCTAAAGCCGCACGGGGGGTGGTACCCGTAGAAATAAACTGAACTCGCACCTTCACGTTTGAAGGTGCGAGTTCAGTTAGTCAATAAGGGAGGGGAAACGGCTAACTTCTAGCCTAGACCCTAGCCCTGGAAACGTGGGAATGCAGAGCGCCCAGCATAAACTGCTGCACCCTCGAGTTCCTGCTCAATGCGCAGTAACTGGTTGTACTTCGCCACCCGCTCAGAACGAGCAGGAGCACCGGTCTTAATCTGACCGCAGCCCAACGCCACAGCAAGATCAGCAATGGTGGTGTCCTCGGTCTCACCGGAGCGGTGAGACATCATGCAACGGTAACCATTGCGGTGAGCCATCTCAACGGCATCGAAGGTCTCAGTCAAAGTACCGATCTGGTTAACCTTAACCAGGAGCGCGTTGCAGGCCTTCTTCTCGATGCCTTCCTTGAGGCGAGCTGGGTTGGTAACGAAGAAATCGTCGCCCACGAGCTGTACCTTGTCACCAATCTTAGCGGTGAGGTTGGTATAACCCTCCCAGTCGTCTTCCTGAAGAGGATCCTCGATAGATACGATTGGATAAGCGTCAACGAGTTCCTCGTAAACCTTGGCCATCTCTTCTGCGGTGTGCTCGCCACCTTCGAAGTGGTACTTACCATCCTTGTAGAACTCCGAGGATGCAACGTCTAGGGCCAAAGCGATATCGGCACCTGGCTTCAGGCCAGCCTTCTCAATGGCTTCTACAATGAGGTCAAGAGCGGCACGGGTGGACTCAACCGAAGGAGCAAAGCCGCCCTCGTCGCCAAGGCCAGTAGAAAGCCCCTTGGACTTAATAACGGACTTGAGGGAGTGGTACACTTCCGCACCCATGCGCAGTGCTTCGGAGAAGGATTCAGCGCCAATAGGAGCGATCATGAATTCCTGAACGTCCACACCGGAGTCTGCGTGTGCGCCGCCATTGACAATATTCATCATCGGAACTGGCAAGACGTGTGCGTTCGGTCCACCGATATAGCGATAGAGGGGTAGACCAGCTGACTCGGCTGCCGCGTGAGCAGCGGCCATAGATACACCCAAGATAGCGTTTGCACCGAGGTTCTTCTTGTTCTCAGAACCGTCGAGCTCGATCATGGCCTGGTCGATCAGACGCTGGTCATCGGCTGGGATACCTGCGATAGCATCGGCGATCTTTTCGTTGACGTTCTTTACTGCCTGCAAAACTCCCTTGCCGAGGTAGCGGTCGCCACCGTCGCGCAATTCGTGTGCCTCGTGGACGCCGGTGGAGGCGCCTGATGGAACGCCGGCGACGCCGTGAGCGCCATCGTCGAGGAAAGCCTCAACTTCAACGGTAGGGTTACCGCGTGAGTCAAGAATTTCGCGTGCAAATACATGCATAATATCAGCCACTGTAAAACTCCTCTGTGGTTAAAGGTAAGTGTTCTCGTATGAGGACTCGTCTTACGAGCTTATATAACAAACGCACTTTTTTTAAGTGTCCGCCTTGGCTTTCTGTGAGAGCATGTTTGGTTTTGTGGTTTTTAGCCTAGATATTCCTCCCCCACCTTGTCGTAGAAACCGGCGCTGAACAGCGTTTTCCGAGCAATATCAAGTGTCGGTGTCGATCCTTGATGGCCGTCGAGATTAGGTTGTGAGTTTCTGCACATCAACGATCTTCACACGAACAGTTCGTTCCGCTTGGTTGAAAGTGCTCTCTACCGCATCGCTGGTTGTGAGAGCGCATAGGAATTAGCGGCGTTGCGTACTTTAATCAGATAGGCTTGCGAGCTGTTATAGGACAAAACAGCACGAGTCCACCCCTCTGGCGTGGCTAGGTCGCCCTGAGAGCACAGTAGGTTGGCTGCTCCTAGAGCGGCATCGTCGATATTATTGGGATCCGCCACCCCATCCCCCGAGGCGTCACGCCCGTATCGTTGCCAAGAGGTCGGAATAAACTGCATGGGACCAATAGCTCGATCAAATTCCGAATCTCCGTCTAATTGTCCTTGATCGGTATCGCGGATCTCGGCGAATCCGGGCGATCCATCAAGTTGGACCCCGAGAATGGGAGGCAAAACGTTACCGTCTTCATCTATATCACGCGAGTTGAAGAGCTGTCCTGAGTAGGTTCCGTGCCTAGTTTCGACATAACCGATTCCTGCAAGTGTCGTCCACGACAGATGGCACTCGGGCCACGATTGCGCCGCGATGAGTTCCGCATTGCCATAGGCACGCAAAGCGGCCGAGGATACCCCTGTCTCGGCCGAAATTGGATCGGCCCAAAAGCGCAGTTTATCCGAGGTGCGTCCCGGCGCGTTGACATCAATGAGGGGAACCTCTTGGCCTCTGGCTGGTGGAATATTCTCAGGGATAGGTGCTAACTGCCTCACCGCTGGCCCCTGGTCGAGGAAGGACAGGCTCCATCCGACTACTGCTATCACCGTGATCACAGCAAGCAGGACACCCACCGCGCAACCCGACACAATTTTTACTCCACCGCTCATGGGGTGTGATTCTAGCAATCTTTGTGGTGAGCAGAATTTCCTCCAACGCGCCGGCTCGAACGATCCCCTACCAATTACCCCCGACCCTTATATATCTATGCAGTAGGTGGTTTTTCTATTATTGTTGCTCTGTCGTAATTTATTTTTACTGGAAGGACACGTAAATATGCGTATTCGTCGCGCCATTGTTGCTGTAGCCGGCACTGCCCTCTTGAGCTCTGGCATTACGGTCCCAGCCGCCAATGCTGCTGGTTTAGGAACCATTCTCACCGCTATTAAAGCTCTCGATTCCTTCGGCACTGTGAGCCAGAAGGCAGTGGATTTCTTCGTCTCCAATACCCCGTGCTCACTGCTAGGTTCCATGCTCGGTGACAACGTCAAACCTGGCATGACTCGACAGCAGCTTTCAGACGTCCTTTACAAAGAGGCTACGAATACTAATGTTCCCTCCAAGATCCGCGCTATCGCTCTCGAGCCAGTGCTCAACCGCGCACTGACGTGTGAAATTGTCTCTCCGGATGCCCCTTCAGCGTCGTCCAACTCAGGTTCGTCTGATTCGGGCTCCTCGAATTCCACCAGTTCCCTGGGCTCTTCGGCCTTATCTTTACTGAGCTCATAGATCAACGATGAAGAAGCAGGCGTAACCCTATGGTTGCGCCTGTTTTTCACTTTCCATTAGCTTTGCCTTTTGCCATATGTCCTGCTGCTTTTCGGTAGGAATGGTCTCAGTGGTTCCATCGAAAAGATAAGGTGCACGCCGACGCATTTTCGCCGTAAAGCTTGACGCTATATCGGCGAAGTCAAAAGCTCCGCGTCGGGCGGCTATTTCGGCGTGGAAAAAAACCTGCAAAAGCACATCCGATAACTCGTTTCGAATCTGGTCATCCCCAGATTCTGATTCAATGGCCTCGATGACTTCGGCCGTCTCTTCACGCAGGTAAGGAATCAGAGAACGATGAGTTTGGGCTCTCTCCCACTCTCCTATCTCCAAAGCTCGTCTCATTGTCTGTACAGCTTGATCAACAGGATCCTCCAGCGAGGGAGCGCAGATTAATACAGCATCCTGATCCATAAAGGTTTTGACCGCAGGATGGTTGGGCTGGCTGCTCACTAGAAGTATCTCAGGCCCAGCGGGTATTAGATCTTTGAGCAAGGAAAGCAGCTGCTCTGGAATATCCTCGGTCACTTCAATCGACCCTCGAAGGCCTTTGAGGATATTAAGAGGGACCATAGTGGGCCAGCGCGGGTCGAGGATGAGCACAGTGAGATGGGCTTGAGTCATGAGATCATGCTAGCCCACGTATGGCCGACACCCCTTATATGGTGGGTATACGTGGGCTAGCGGACAAGCGCTTCTAGTCGTCTAAGGTCTGATTAAGAAATTCTTCCAGGCCTTTTTCACGTGAACGCAGGGCGCTTGGGACAACTGCTGCCTGATCCATAAACGTTCGGGCCTCCTGCAGCCGAGCCCGGGCCTCCACCCACCGTTGCTCCCCCGCGGCGACTTCGCCAAGTGTCAGCGCACAGCGTGCAGCCTCCGGGAAGAACCGATACTCCGCGAAACTTTCAAGGGCATTTTCCATATGGAGAGTAAAATCCATGGAGCGCGCTGACCGTACCGCACCTAGGGCAAGGTCCTCGTTGATATCAGCGAGAGCCCCTGCCAGTCGACGCTCATCGTCGTTTCTCTGCTTCGCTATATCGCGACGCTCCTCGGTGAGCGATTCAACCACGGCAAATTCCGCATCGTCAAGAGTGCCAGGTGCTGAAGTGCGTGCGAAGATGGATCGGACCAGGGCGGAGTCGAGTTGCGCTGCGTTGTCATCTGTTGGATTATCACGATAGCTAACGCGGGAGATCTGAGCGATTTCATCAGCGATAGAAATCGCTACGTCAAATTCGCGCTCTTGATAAGCGCTCTGGAAGGCTTTTTGATAGGCATCAACGATGACCTCGCGATCTTCGCTATTCTTCGCTAAGTCGAAAGCAGCGCTGCAGGCAGCCCGCGCTAGGTCGAGCGCAGTTAGGCTGGTTACGAGCATGGCGCGAAGTTTGACAGCAGGTCGATCGCTGAGGGCGTCGAGCGTCATCGAAATAACCTCGGCGGCCTCCGAGTATTGCTTGGTGGCGATGAGGGCATCGGCAAGCGCTGTTGCGGCTGCTTCTCGCTGCCAACTTAATTCATAAGCGGCCACCAGATTCAACCAGTGACGCAGTGGTTCAATCGCCTCGCTGGCATATCCAGCGTGCATGGCTGCAGCGCCTAGCAGGGACATACCAGTCAGACGCACTCCGATAGGCTCAGCAGTTGGGGTGCGCATAGCCTCGTCAGCCTGGATTGCCGCGGAACGGAAATCGCGCTCGTTAAAACTGGTAATAGCGTTCGCAAGAAGTTTCCGAGCTGGGTCAGTTTCGGTATCAAGCTGCTCCGGCCACGTAAGGCCACGCTTGTGCTTTTCGGCCTGCACCATAGTATAAATGGTTGGTAATTGTGTCTGCAGAACCTCATGACGTGCGTCCAGTTCCTCGTCACTTAATTCTTTCCAGTCTCCGTGTAGAGAAATGAGCGTGAGAGGCTGCTCCTCCGATTCCTCAGCAGCGACCGTCAGTCGTTCCATATCCGAAAAATTGCCGGTATCTACCCGGTAGTCAACAGTGTCTACCGTTGTGAAGCCGCCTGCTGCATCGTGGACGACGGGATCAGGAAGGGGATCAATACGAGGTGGGGAGAAGATGATCTCGCGCGTTGCCTCCACGTGGTGGGGACGCACGATACCGGGTCTTTCATCGAATTCTTGGGCTAGGGTCACAGCGATATCAGTGCACCACTGCGCTGCATCTGCAATAGTGGGATCCTTAATATCGGGGGCTTTTACCCATGGCAGTAAACTGCCAGGAAGATCTACCCCGAGAGCGACATCTTGTTGGGGGATATGGCGTAATAGCCCAGCGAATGAGCGTGAGAGAAGAAGTAACTCCGCGGGAGATTCCGCTTCTAGCCACCATGGCAAGAAACGGATGAAATATTCTAAACCGCGCTTTAATCGTTCCGGCCGATTAGCGAGACCTGAGATCACTAAGTAGTTGATGTGGACTGCAAAATCGGAGAGAAAGTGCTTGTCGTAACTAAAGCGCTGCATACTGCGGGTATGGGCACGCCATGCCTTATCGTCTCTACCGGTCATTAACCACGGTATGAGCAATTCGGTATAGAGCGACTCTGGCTGGGAAGGGCAGGTCTCCTCTTCCCCAGCCAAAGCTCTCTCGCCCACCTTCACTGCTGATTCATAGTCACCGTTTAATTCGTGGTAGCCCACCAAGTGCGAGGGATCGCAGCCAGCGCAGTCGGAGAGTTCACTCCCCTCAGCAGCCTGCCACTGGCTGAAGGATTCTTCCGCTTGCTCATCCATACCTAGCTCTTTGTATAGGTAGTATTCGCGCATATAATACGCCTTGAGCGGGTCTCCCATGTCAAGGTAGAGCTTTTTCATCTCGGCCAAGCTGTCTAGGCATTGCTGGGCGCTAATCGTCGGCACTGCACGCACTGCCGACATGAGGTATTTATACGACCATGCAAATGATTCTGCAAGATCCGGGGTGAAGTACTCTGGATGAACCTTGCGTGTCTTATCCACCCACAAAAACGGGGCAATCATGCGAGTGATCTCCCCACCTTGTCCAAGGGATGATGCTAGATGGACATAGCACTCGAATTCCTCTTCGCAGCGCCCCTCATCGTGAGCTAGCTGAACTGCCTCAGCCCACAAAGACGAACATGACTTACCATAAGGAGCAGCATAGGCGCGCTCCATCAGGTCGCGGAGTTCATCGGTTTCAAATTGACTGCTCATATACTACTTTCTATTTAAGGTCGCACTTTGCTTGGTTATTTTTTAAAAAAGAGTGCTTCCCCCTCAACTCCTACACGTTAAGGCTGTGACCACAGTATGAGATCACCTAGGAAGCACTCTATCCTTTTTGAGAAAACTCTAAGCGCCCTTAGGCGTCATCACTGGGCGGTTCCACCGGTGGCTGTACACCAAATTGTTCACATAAAGCCATGGCATGACCGAGCTGAGCGGAGATGCCGGCGTCAATCCACTCATCTATTTGCTCGTCCGAGGCGCCTTTCACCGTAATGAAAGAGTGATCGGACACGAAGTCTACGTGGCCCTCGTTTTCTTTGAGGTAGCAAATGCCGAGGCTACCTTCTCGATTGCGCGTTTCGACAAAAGATGTGAGTTCATCGATACGCTCTGGCGGGATAGGCAATTCAGGGTAGTGGACGCCTACCGTTGTCAGAGCATCATGACCGACATCGAAACGAGTATAGAAACCGTCGAAAATGGCATATGCAGTGTCGTCTTCCCAGCTCATCGAGTATCCTCTGGAACTAAACCACTGTTCGAGTCGATCTTTGGTAACGGGAGTAGTCTCTTCAGTCTTTTTAAACCAAGCCATTATTATTTCTCCTCACCCGTAGCAGGTGCCAAGCTGGGCAGTTCCTTAGCGGCATTAGTGAATACGCTGTGGCCTGCAGTGAACATTGCGTCAATAAAGGAATCTATCTGTTCATCACTAATCCCAGCTGTGATCGGTAGACAGTGCTCAAACTGCAATACTGTGACACCGTTGTCGAGTTCAAGGGGATAGTGCTTAAACAGATAGCTATCAGAGTTAAGGTGCGCGGCTAGTTCGCGTAGCGTGGCGATATCATGAGGTTCCTTCGCCTCACCGAACCAGCGTCCGAAGCAGCGCAAGATTTGACTCTCACCGAGAATATCGAAGCCGAACCAGCCTTCATCGAAGCCGACTCCGATAAACCCTTCTTGTTGGTCGAAGAGCAGATTAGCTCGTTCGAGAGCGGCCTCCAGCCGCTGGTGATTATATTGTGCTAAAGCCATAAAATTTAAGCTCCTTCATTGTTTTAAACTAGGATTAGTCCAGATATGATATGGAGGACTTGATTCCGCCCTCTCTTCAACCGAGCACCCTCTAGACCCGTCAACTAAGTGTAGAGGAATTATTTAAGATTGCGGCCTGAATCTCAAAGTTCAGCTCTCTCATCAGCGCTATGAGCTGCACCCAAGCGTGTTAATTCGCCTGAAACTTTTTCGTTTGTGGAATAGGTATGTACTAGACTCAGCGCGGTGAATAAATCTGAGCAGCGGCAACCTAATACCGTTCGACTCTGGGCGCTCGTTGCCATCATTGTTGGATCGACTGTAGGTTCGGGGATTTTTGCTTTACCCCAAAATATCGCCTCTGTGGCGGGTCCAGGCGCAATGCTCATCGGCTGGATAATCGCCGGCATCGGTATGCTTTCGGTAGCTTTTGTTTTCCACATCTTGGCTTATCGCAAACCGCACCTCGATTCTGGTGTCTATGCCTACGTACGTGCTGGGCTGGGAAATTATATAGGCTTCACGTCGGGCTGGGGCTATTGGCTAGGCTCAGTAATCGCCCAGGTAGGTTATGCCACTTTATTTTTTGGTACGCTGGGACACTATTTTCCGGTCTTCAGCAGCGATAATAGGCTCTTCCAGGCTATATGTGTCTCTGCGATGACGTGGATAGTCTTTGCAGTTCTAGCTCGCGGTATCCAACAGGCAAAGATAATGAATGGGGTCACTACTGTGGCCAAATTACTTCCCATTCTCGCTTTTATTATCCTCGTACTTTTCCTCGGTTTTAGCTGGGACACATTCACTGTTGATTTTTGGGGCCACGCTGCAGCTGGATCGGTATTTGAGCAGGTTCAGGGGATCATGCTCTTTACAGTGTGGGTGTTTATTGGTGTCGAGGGGGCCTCGGTCTATTCCAAGCAGGCGCACTCTCGCGCTGATGTCGGCCGCGCCACAGTCATTGGATTTTTTACAGTTCTTTTACTCCTCGTCACCGTAGCAACTCTCTCTTTTGGTGTTCTCAGCCAAGAGGAACTTGCGGCCCTACCCGATAATTCAATGGCGGGAGTTCTCGAAGCTGTGGTGGGACCGTGGGGCGGCGCGCTGATTTCCGTCGGTCTATGTCTTTCAGTCTTGGGAGCATATATTTCTTGGCAGATGCTCTGTGCTGAACCACTTGCCATGATGGCTTATGATAGGCTACTGCCGCGTAAGATTGGTTCTCTGACTAACCAGGGGGCCCCATGGTTGGCGCAACTGATCTGCACCGCCGTTATTCAGATCTGCATCATTGTGTTCTATCTCAATGAGACGACCTATATTTTCATGGTGCAGTTGGCTACGGTGCTCTACCTAGTTCCCTATATTTTTTCCTCGTTCTACCTCATTTTATTGGCGGTGCGTGGGCGCGGCTTTAGCGAAGACGATCTCGCGCCCTCAATTGGATATGACACAGTGCAAATCTCAGCACAACTTAATCGTAGGCATTTAGGGGTTGGGATACTTGCCCTAACGTATTCTCTTTGGTTGGTTTACGCTGCAGATCCAGTATTTGTCCTTTTTGGGGCATTAGCGGTCCTTCCAGGTCTTATTCCCTATATCTGGACTCGATGGCACTACAGAAAGAAGATTTTCAATTCTTTCGAAATAGGAGTGGTTGGGATTCTTGTTATCTTTTCAATCGCAGCAATAATAGGGCTCTACACTGGCTCTTTGAGCCTATAGGGAAAAACCACACCGTAAATCGCGGTGTGGTTTTCGCTTTAAGGTTCGCAGAGCAGGGGTAAAGCGAATCGTGGGTGCGGAAACGTTTCTACCGCAGCCGGTAGCGGCGCCGCCTTTCCTCGCGGCGTTCGTCATCATCCATATCTGATAGGCGCCGTCGACCCGCTACTCGAGTGCTGGGGCGGCTAGGAGTTGAGACCTTAGAGTGAGGTTCTTCCACAACAGATATAATCTCTCCTGCCAGCTGATGCCCATTCGAGACATCGATGCGTTGACTATCCCACATGGCCGCCAAGAAATCAGCGCACCACTGCACCAGTGGGAGATCACGCAGGGGTGGATCAGTGAACTTCGGCCCCGCCTTAGGCAGAGGCACCGTAATAGCTTGGGCTGCCGGGCGGTGTGTCGCTCCTGGGTAGAGGCGCTTGAGGCGGAGTTGTTTCGAATCAGCTAACTGCACGGGATGAATTTTGACCCTATTTCCCTGCATGATCATCTCACCGATCCCGAGCGAACGACATATATGGCGTAGGCGCGCCACCGCTATGAGCCGTTTGACCGGATCTGGCAGCGCCCCAAAACGGTCGGTCATCTCTTCCATAACGGCGCCTAAATCCGCTTCATTAGCGCTTGCTGCTAGCGATCGGTAGAGCTCTAATCGCAGCCGCTCCACGTCAATATACTCCTCGGGGATATGAGCATCCACGGGGAGGTCAATGCGAATTTCCTTAGGGCCTTGGTCGGAGGCGTCTACCACCTCTCCGGAGGCTAGAGCTCGATACGCTTCCACAGCTTCGCCTACGAGTCGAATATAAAGGTCGAAACCAACTCCGGCAATATGGCCTGATTGTTCAGCTCCAAGAATATTGCCGGCACCACGCATTTCGAGATCCTTCATAGCCACTGCCATACCAGCTCCCAAATCATTATTTTGGGCGATAGTTGCGAGGCGATCATAGGAGGTCTCGGTCAAGATTGCTCCTTTGGGGTACAAGAAATAGGCATAACCCCGCGATCGTGAACGTCCCACACGTCCACGCAATTGATGGAGCTGCGAAAGGCCCATATGGTGTGCATTTTCTACAATCAAGGTATTGGCATTAGCAATATCGAGCCCAGTTTCTACAATGGTCGTGCATACCAAAACATCGTATTCACGATCCCAAAAACCTTGGACAGTCCGCTCGAGGAGCTCCTCATTCATTTGCCCATGAGCGACCACCACACGAGCTTCTGGAACTAAGTCTCGCAATTCCTGAGCTCGTTTTTCGATATCGGCGACCTTGTTATGCACGAAGAAAATTTGACCATCGCGCAAGAGTTCGCGCCGGATGGCAGCTGCTACTTGTTTGTGCTCATATTGGCCTACGTAGGTCAAAATGGGATAGCGGTCCTGCGGTGGCGTTAAAATCGTCGACATTTCTCGAATGCCCGCCATCGACATTTCGAGGGTGCGTGGGATCGGGGTGGCCGACATCGTCAGCATATCCACGTGCGCCCGCATCGCCTTGATATGTTCTTTGTGTTCCACGCCAAAGCGCTGCTCTTCGTCGACAATAACGAGGCCGAGATTTTTCCACTGCACACCCGTTTGCAGCAGTCGGTGGGTTCCGATGACGATATCGACTCCGCCGTCGGCAAGGCCCTGGATGATCTCGCGCGATTCTGATGCTGAGGTAAATCTCGATAGCCCTCGCACAGTTACGGGAAATCCTGCCATTCGTTCGGCAAAAGTGCTCAGATGTTGTTGGGCAAGCAAGGTTGTGGGAACCAACACAGCCACCTGTTTGCCATCTTGCACCGCCTTGAAGGCCGCGCGTACCGCTACCTCGGTTTTGCCATAGCCGACATCGCCAACAATCACGCGATCCATGGGTACAGCTTTTTCCATGTCGTTCTTCACTGATTCAATGGCGAGTAGCTGATCCTCGGTTTCCGCAAAGGGGAAGTTATCTTCCATTTCACGCTGCCACGGGCTATCGGGGGCGAAAGCATGACCCGGTGATGCCTGGCGTTTGGCGTATAACTCTACAAGCTCGCCAGCGATCTCTCGCACCGCATTGCGTGCTTTTTTCTTGGTATTTTTCCAGTCCGCACCCCCCATCTTCGATAAGCTGGGTTTCTCTCCACCGACGTATTTGCTGAGCAGGTCGAGGGAATCCATGGGAACATAAAGTTGATCGGCTGGCTGCCCGCGTTTCGACGACGCGTATTCGAGCACAATATACTCGCGCCTGGAGGTTTCGTCCCCCACCACCACGGTTCGCTCTGTCATGGTGAGGAATCTACCAATGCCATGAGTTTCGTGAACAACATAATCCCCCACCGTGAGCGCCAGCGGATCCACCCGGTGCCGCTTTTTGGAGCGCTTATGACGTTGACCAGCGATATCACCGACTCTATTACCTGTGAGATCGGTTTCGGTAATCACCACTAACGGTAAAGCCTCAGCATCGCGATGCTTACGCACTCGAGGAAAAACCAAACCAGCATGGCTTAAAGCCTGGTAGAGGGTAATTTCTCCGGGATTCGGTTCCCACCCGGGGCTGGCAACCCTATGAGCAATACCATTCTCTTTAAAGCGGGCGACCATCCGTTTGATCGCCCCTTCTGCTGGTGCAATAAAAGCGGCCCGCCCACCACCAATCGTATGGGCACGTAATTTAGTCATCATCTCGGCGATCTGATCAGCATCGCCGCGCGGGGTTGGACCCTGCTCGAAATTGAGCTCTAGGGTCTGCGTTTCTGCCGCTTCAAACATGCCCTGAGGAGCACATGTCCACCACGCATGTCCAGCTTGATGCGCGGCTATCTCTAGCGCCTCGTAACTGCGGTATGTAGATCCCTCGAGATCGAGCTCCGGCACCGAAATCGGACCATCTGCCCCCATGGCGGCAGCTTCCCAACTGGCGAGGAGAAATTCCTTATCGGTGGATTGCAAATCTGCGATCCTCGATCGCGCTTTCTCGGGGTCTAGAACCACGACGTGGGTGCCTTGGGGCATCATCTCGGCAAGGGTAACCAGAGACGACTCCACCAGAGCTGGGATCAGAGCTTCCATGCCATCGGAGGGCATCTTATCGGCAATCTTCACAAGGAGATCTTGCAGGATGGGGTGAGATTCAAAGGTCCTGCCAAGTTCCTGGGCTCGCTGGGCAATCTCGTCTGTAATGGGCAATTCCCGCGCAGTGTAGATCTCCAGCGAAGTGATATCGCCATCGAGGTAACTGCGCTGATCTGCTGGAGAAAAGGGTTTCATCTCCGAGATCTCATCACCCCAAAATTCCACGCGCACAGGATTGTCCATGGTGGTGGGAAAAATATCTACGATACCACCGCGTACCGCGAATTCCCCTCGCTTGGCCACCAGGTCAACGGGTGCATACGCACGGAATACTAGACCTTCCACAACCTCATTGAGGTCATATTCTTTTCCACTTTCGAGAATGAGAGCCTCGCGCCCCGCGACGGATCGGACAATCGGCTGGCAAGCACCGCGTGCAGGGGTGACAATGATCTTATAAGTATCGAGGTTCTCGAGCACCTGTGCGCGTCTGCCCGCAACATCACTGGCGGGGCTCAATCTCTCATGAGGGAGAGTTTCCCACGCGGGGAAGAATCCCACTTTGTCACCGTACATGGCCACTAATTCGGCGTGGATATCTTCCGCCTGCCGCCCAGTTGCCGCGATGACGAGGGTAGGAACGTCTTGAGCAATGGTTCCAATCGCCCACGGGCGTGCCTGGGTGATCCCCGTTATGTGCAGGGACTTCTCCCCAATTGATGAACGTAAGCCCTTCAGCTTAGGATCAGTTGCAGCTACTTTGAGTAGGCCGGACAGCATGAGCGGTTGGCTCGACATTAATATTCTCTCCCCTAGATTAAACTCAACCTAGAAGAGTCTAGCCGATCCCTATTGCCTCGATTCTAGAATGCCCAGATGCGGATCTCGCTCAATGCCGGCAAGTCCATTCCAACATAAATTAACAATATGCGCGGCCACGTCTTCCTTGGCAAGAGCGTTGTCGCCGCTACGCTGATCGAGCCACCATTGAGCTGTCATGCTGACCGTTCCAACTAAGGCTTGACCATAGAGTGTGGCTAATTCGGGGTGGAGGTTATTGCGTTCGAAGGCTCGCCCCAGGATATGGGACACTTGGCTGACCGCATCGTTGAGCAACGTCGAATAACTGCGTTGGGAGCCCGGACGCATATCGCGCACGAGGATTTGAAAACCATCGGTCTCAGCGTCTACGTAACTCAGTAGGGCCAAGGTTGCTTGCTCGATGCGTTGGCGAGATGTGCCTGAGGTAAGGGCCTGAGTGATCACCGTCTCCAGCCTCGTCATTTCGCGGTCAATGACAACTGCGTAGAGACCTTCTTTTCCTCCGAAGTGCTCATAGATGACGGGTTTAGAGACCCCGGCGCGCGCCGCTAATTCTTCGACTGCGGTGCCTTCGTAACCGCGCTCGGCGAAAGTACTGCGCCCAACCGCAATGAGTTGTTCTCGGCGTTCTTTTCCGGTCATACGTGTCATGGCAGTCTTTAACCCTTCGAGGATGGGACACCGAAAACAATATCCCCACCCCTGATACTACCAAGGGGTGGGGATAATAATGCTTCCCTGCAAGGACTCGAACCTCGAATGACGGTACCAAAAACCGTAGTGTTGCCGATTACACCACAGGGAAAAATCCAAACAATGTCGCGATTGGACTTCCTCATTATACATAGCTTGAGCCCGGAGTGCCAATTATCTCTCCTGGTTCTTTGAGCAGGGAAAAGTCTCCACTCAGGCACGCAAGCTAGAGCTGAGGTTTTTGGTCAACCGGTAGAGGATCAGCAGAGTGTGAATCTTACCGAAGCCAGTCCGACCCGACTACAGTGGCACCATAGACATATTCGCTATTTTCCTCAAAGGAGTACCTCGAAAGTGAATGCGCATAAAACCGCCGTCATCGTTCTAGCTGCAGGCGCTGGAACTCGAATGAAGTCCAAGCTACAAAAAACGTTGCATACGATTGGCGGGCGCAGCTTACTCAGTCACTCCCTCCACGCCGCTGCTGGAATCGACCCAGATTATATTGTTGCCGTCATTGGCCACTGTCGCGACCAGGTCGGCCCCGCCATTGATGCAATCGGTATCGATGTCGTCCAGGCTATTCAGGAGGAGCAAAAAGGCACCGGGCATGCAGTGCAGTGTGGTTTAGATGCCTTAGATGAGCTGGTGAGCGCAAGTGACATTAGCGCCTTCCAGGGCACCATTGTCGTGACCAATGCCGACGTGCCTCTCCTACGGCCAGAGACGCTCAACGCTCTGGTCAGCGCCCATAATCAGGCTCCTACCGCGGTCACAGTTCTTACCATTGAACAACCCGACCCGACTGGCTACGGCCGGATCGTACGCGATGGCGATGGCAATATCACTGCAATCGTGGAGCAAAAGGACGCCGATCCACATACGCTTGCCATTACTGAGGTGAACTCGGGAGTATTTGCTTTTGATGCTCGTTTGCTTCGTCATGCTCTCAGCAAACTTACAACCCATAACGCCCAGGGCGAACTGTATCTCACTGACGTCTTATCCATTGCTCGATCGCAAGGGTATCCTGTACGCGCCCATCGTGCGGCAGATCCTCAGGAGCTAGTAGGTGTTAATGATCGCGGCCAATTAGCTTATGCAGGCAAGGTATTAAACCGCCGCCTCCTAGCTGCCGCAATGCAGGGTGGGGCAACAATCATTGATCCAGAAACGACGTGGATCGATGTCGACGTGCAATTGGGCCAAGATATAACGATCTATCCTGGGACCCAGCTCCTGGGAAATACTCGAATAGCCGATGATGCGGTGATCGGCCCTGATACCACTGTGCGCGATATGATTATTGGTGAAGGCGCGCACGTGATTCGCACCCACGCCATGGGCTCGGAGATCGGACCTAAAGCCTCAGTGGGGCCTTTCACCTATATTCGCCCTGGCACCTATCTCGGCGCAGGTGGCAAACTGGGCGGCTTCGTGGAAGCAAAAAACGCCACAATCGGACGTGGTTCGAAAGTTCCTCACCTCAGCTATATCGGTGATGCCACAATCGGTGAAGAATCTAATATCGGAGCTTCCTCTGTTTTTGTCAACTACGACGGCGTCAATAAGCATCACACCACGGTGGGTTCACATGTGCGCACTGGTTCGGACACCATGTTCGTTGCTCCAGTAACCGTGGGCGATGGCGCCTATTCTGGAGCGGGTACGGTCATTCGCGAGGATGTTCCAGCAGGTGCTCTGGTGGTATCGGGAGGCCGACAGCGCACTATTGAAGGCTGGGTAGAAACTCATCGCCCAGGAACCCCATCAGCCAAGGCAGCTCGGCGGGCACGAGAATCCTCATAATCTCGCGTCAAGCTAAGAAAAGAAGTACTCTAAAAGACGGTAGTGCCAGATTAACCCATAGTTGACACTCACCCACTTTCCTCATCTAATTACTCACCTTAAAGGAAGGTTAGTTCTCGAATGACCGCCACCAAGTGGAGCGAAACCAAGAAGAACCTCATGGTCTTTTCGGGGCGCGCACATCCGCAGCTGGGCGAAGCTGTCGCCCGCGAGTTAGGTATCGAACTCACCCCCATGACCGCCCGCGACTTCGCCAACGGTGAGATCTTCGTTCGTTTCGAAGAATCAGTTCGTGGTTCGGATGCTTTTGTTATCCAGGCCCACAATCAACCACTGAATAAGTGGCTCATGGAGCAGCTCATTATGATCGACGCCCTCAAGCGTGGATCAGCCAAACGCATTACGGCAATTGTGCCCTTTTATCCTTATGCCCGGCAGGATAAGAAGCACCGCGGCCGTGAGCCCATTTCGGCCCGTCTCATCGCTGACCTCCTCAAGACCGCTGGTGCCGACCGCATCGTTTCGGTGGATCTACACACCGATCAGATCCAAGGTTTCTTCGACGGTCCGGTCGATCATATGCATGCAATGCCTATTCTCACGGACTATATCAAGTCGAAATACTCCCTTGAGAATATCGTGGTGGTCTCTCCCGACGCTGGTCGAGTGAAAGTCGCTGAAAAGTGGGCTAACACCCTTGGTGGAGCACCTTTGGCCTTCGTTCATAAGACCCGCTCGACTGAGGTGGCCAATGAGGTTGTATCTAACCGGGTGGTTGGCGAAGTTGCTGGACGGACCGCGGTACTACTGGACGATATGATTGACACTGGTGGAACAATCGCTGGAGCCGTAGGCGTTTTGCGCGATGCCGGCGCTAAAGACGTTATTATAGCCTGCACGCACGGCGTATTCTCTGGCCCGGCTCGCGAACGGCTATCGAAGTGCGGTGCTCGAGAGGTCATTACCACCGACACGCTGCCGCAAAATCATCAAGATTGGGACAATCTCACGGTTTTATCTATTGCCCCACTGCTGGCACGTACCATCAATGAAATTTTCGAGAATGGCTCGGTTACCGACCTCTTCGAGGGCGAGGCTTAGCCACGCCGATATTTAGACTGGCCACGAGCGTTGATGCTCGTGGCCAGTTCTGTTGAGAGAGTATATTTTCTATGTTAAGATTTCCTAGTCTCGGCGAGGGCGAGCTCGAGGATTCTTCTTTGAGTGCGCCGTTATCGACGCGATAGATATCTTCATATTGCCATAGTGTGGCCTTGCGAAGACTCGACGATGACAATTTTCTGTTTCTATCGAGACCGCAGGGCCTTTGTTTTGCCCTGGGTCGCATTTAGTACTTGAAGGAGTACACCATGGCACAAGATACTTTGGTTCTTAGCGCTACCCCTCGCCAGGAGTTCGGCAAGGGTGTTGCTCGCCGTCTGCGCGCTGCAGGCCGCGTTCCCGGCGTTATTTATGGCCAGACCCTGGATAACCCCGTTCACTTCTCCGCTGATCTTCTCGAGATCCACGCAGTTTTGCGTAACTACGGCTCCAACGCCGTTTTCGAGCTCGATATCGAGGGCGACAGCCACATGGTCATGATTAAGCACGTCGACCAAAACGTGTTGACCTTCAACGCCGATCATATCGATCTGCTCGCTATTAAGCGCGGCGAGAAGGTAGAGGTTGAAGTACCTGTGGTATTCGAGGGCGAGACCGAGCCTGGTACTCAGTTGGTTCAGGATATCGATACCATCCTGGTCGAAGCCGATGTATTCTCTATTCCGGAAGAGATCATCCACAATATCGAAGGCCTCAATGCCGACGATAAGGTTTTGGCTTCGGATATCGAGTTGCCTGCTAAGACCACCTTGATCCTCGATCCAGAAACCGTTATCGCTTCCGTTTCCTACGAGGAGCTCAACGAGGAAGAGGTTGACGAGGACGCTGAAGAAGCGGCTGAGGCATCCGAGGGTGACGCTGAGGAAGCCGAGTCTGAAGAATAATCAACACTTAAAATGCTGGGGTCCCCTCCTCGAGGGGACCCTGGCATTTTGCTTATCAAGGATCGATGATGACTTTTCTGATTTTTGGATTAGGTAATCCAGGCCCCAGTTATGCCAAAACACGCCACAATATTGGGCGCATGGCTCTTGATGAACTGCTCGAACGTACCGGGGAAACCCTTAAACAACATACTCGGACTCGCACTCAGGTAGCGGAAACTCATATCGCTTCCCACCGGGTTATCTTGTCACAGGGGCGGTCATATATGAATGAATCAGGAATACCTGTCCGAGCGCTCGCGGACTTTTATAAGATTGATCCCTCTAGAATGCTGATACTCTTCGACGACCTTGAGTTGGAGTTCGGCCATACTGCACTCCGGCATCACGGTGGCGATCACGGACATAAAGGTCTGCGCTCAATAACGCGGAGTGCAGGTAAGGATTATATTCGCTGTGCCCTGGGTATAGGACGGCCACCCGGCCGAATGGATGTCTCCAGTTTTGTACTCAAACCCTTTTCTAAAAAAGAGCAGGAATCTCTGCCGGTAATATGTGCCGATATGGCCGACGAGATCGAACGCTATATCGCTACCACTTCCTAGCTTTTACCAGAGCGGCTTTCAGTGCGTTATCGTCGAGCTTTAGTGCCCCCGCTCGCCGCAAACGGTGCATGACCGTGGGGCACTTTTTGCACCGCGGATGCGAGCGGCAGCACTTTTTCTTAGGAGATCCCTTGGCTATGCTGTCACGCAGTTCGCGCGTGGAGGTGGGTGAGGATACCGCTGAGGGATGAATGTCGGACTCAGCTAGAGCTTGGGCAAAGGCGTCGTCGATGATCTTCCGCGCTCTCAGTTGCGTTGTCACCTTAGGCTGATAGCTGCTTAAGCGCGAGGAAGAAGAACTCATAGTACTACGAAGATAGCACAGCCTAAGCTGGCTAGGAAGTTCTCAGCTCTCGAACAGTTCTTGAATAATCTTGCGCGCTCGCTTGCGTTTAATATGATCCAGATCGGCGCCGACGAGGCAATAAGCGAACTCCTTAGTTTCTGCTATCCCCTTGACGGTTGCGGTCATAAAAGCTAATTCGGGATAGCTAAAGGGAAGGTCTGCATTATTTTCGCTCCAGGAACTCGGGATCCCCCTGGCATAGCGTCCACTGAAGGCGCGAGAAACTACTGTAGACGAAGAGTTTTTGATGAGCTTACGGTTGAACTTTGAGGTGCCCGCTTCCTTGGACCGCAAAAAGATAGAGCCGGAACACACTGCATGGACTTGTTTGATCTCAAGCATCGCCTCTACTTGACGGGCGGTTCGTACTCCGCCTGCTGCAATAAGCGGGGTTTCGGTGTGTTCAGAGACTTCTTGGACTAAGAGGTAGGTGGGGATTTGATTGGGTTCAATTTTTGGATCGAAACTGAGGCGATGCCCTCCGGCATCATAACCTTGAACTATGAGGGCATCTGCGCCGGCTTTTTCGGCTATGTGGGCTTCTTGCGCATTAGTTACACTCACCCAGGCCTCTATCCCTTGAGTGTGCAGCTTCTTAATTTCCTTAGAGCTAAAACAACCGAAACTGGAAGAAACGACCGTAGGTTTTAATTCGAGAACCGATTGAAATTTTTTGCTAAATCCGAAGCTGTAATCAGCCGAAGGCACCATATAGGGGTGCTTGAGATTCTCGTCGCTTACAGCACGGTCAAGCTTTTCGTAGACCTCGAAGATATCCTGCTTTTTGGGTTTCTTCAGTTGAGGGTAGTAAAGGTTGACCCCATAAGGAACATGAACAGCATCCATTTCTTGAATAAGATGTTTTGGTTTCGAGGTGCCACCCGCGAGGAATCCGAAGCCGCCGGCCTCACCAACGGCATTGACGAGATCAGGGGTCGATGGTCCGCCAGCCATGGGAGCCGCGATGATCGGGTACCTCAGCGACTTCAAGACGCTCATGTGCACCATCCTTGAGAATATGAGACTATTTGTCTATGTTTTGGCAGAAATGTGCATCTTTCTTTTCCTCACCCTATATACCCCTCCAATCCGCTGAGTGGCTGATCATCGGTCTGGGAAATCCCGGAGAACAATACACCAAGACCCGCCATAACGTCGGCTATAGGGCTCTAGATATATTACTGAAAGAAAGCGGCCGCACACTGTCTCCTGTCAAAGGAATGCCAGTGTTACTAGCATTTGCCGAGATTGATAATAGCCCGTGCGTTCTCGCCCGTTCAACTGAGTTCATGAACAACTCAGGCAAGAGTGTGGCAGCAGTTGCAGAGACGCTCAATATTGCCGCGGATCATATTATTGTTATCCACGATGAACTGGATCTTCCCGAGTTTAAAGTGCGCCTAAAGTTGGGCGGTAATGAGAATGGTCACAATGGGCTGAAATCGATCACAGCCCATCTTGGTACCCGCGATTACCTCCGCATTCGGATGGGAATTTCCCGCCCTCAGAAGGGTACTAATATTGCCAATTATGTCCTTTCCGATATACCTGAAAGTACGGAGCTCTCAGCCAGCATAAATACTGCAGCCCGCGCCGCGGAGCTGATAGTCACATCGGGCTTAGCACGGGCTCAAAATCAGATTCACTAATTGATAAACCGAGCGACGCCGAAAGCGGCGAAGCCCATAATGAGACTCATCATCCCGATACCTAGTGCAACCCCCTCGCCCATTCGCGAATTTTCGCGGGCGTTCGTAGCCTCAACCTGCGCTTGAGCAGGCACCGGTTGCAAGCTCGCATTGGGAACGGAAGGGGGTGGAGAGGAGGCTACCGGGGGAGCGCTTAAGGCGGGACTAAAGGGCGACTGCTGGATCGGTGTTGTTTGTCGCCTAACAATCACAGGCAGCTGTGAGGAGGCGCTTCGCGGTTGCACAGGAACGAACGTTTCCGCTGGTGCCTGTAGAGACTCTGGTGCCTGTAGAGATTGGGGACTCTCGGACTCTGTGCTTTTTTGGCGCGGTTCTAGGTTGTCTAAAGACTTGCCAAGCTTAACAACCTCGGAGTCGAGTTTTTTAAACTCACGGACCAGCACCCTGGGCAATTGACCAATGGAGCTGGCCGTACGAGATTGTCTGGGGCCACAGTTGGCGTCGTTCTGAGGTTGGTACACCTGCTGCTCGATGAATTGATAGTCCTGAGCGGTTATCAGGTCATCGATTGTCTCCTCACCCACCACAAAGTTCACCGTATAATCCGAGGCAATCACCGGATTATGGGCAAAATTGCCACCAAAGGCGAATTTGGTTGTATAGATCCCTGGCTGTGTAAATATAATGCCGCTATGAACGTGGGCGTGAGCTGGGAAATCCCACACCTTTGATGCGTCGGCGGAATCGAGCAATACATCCGCTTGGGAAAAGAGAGAATTCTGTTGCTTCCAAAATACTACGCGTCCGTCTTCCGGGCTTTCGAGGAGATCCATGCTCAGAGGTAGCGACGTCGCACCACCAAGCTGCTCACTGGTTATACCCAGAGTGGAAAAACCGACCCAGGGCACGTGGGTGCCGCAGGTGGTTATTTGCACCTCAGGAAGATTCCAGATCTCATCCTCACCGTTTGGCGTTATCCCTGCGCGGTCAGGGCCGAGATCTGGTTCCAGTCGTGCAGATGTCAGGCGAGCATCGTCCCCGACGAGAATAAAAACGGTTTCGCTTTCCCGCATCGGCGAAAGCCCACGGGAGTCGAAGGATCCATCATCACGCATGAGAAAGTTGATGCGTTGATCCTCACCGAGGAAAAGGTGCATATCTTGGTGATTTTCGCGCACCAAGTAGCGTTGGATACCACTACTTTCCTCCGCGGCAACTACCGCTGGTGGAAAAGCAACAGTTGCCATCCCCAACGGCATAAAGGCCAAGCTGACACTTAAGGCAAGGGCGTATTTTCTCATGATTTTTTGCGTCCTATCAGCCCCTGCGTGGGACTAAAGATCCAAGCGAAAAGGAAAATGGAAGTTAGTACCAACACGATGGTAGCACCGGTAGGCAGATCAATTGCCCAAGAAAGGTATACCCCCGCGATAGCTCCGATGACCCCAACCAGAGCCGCTATGAGCATCGTCATCTTCAGGTTATCGCTCAGCAGACGGGCCGTGGCGGCGGGGGTTATCAAAAGAGCTAGAACTAAAATATTACCGATGGTGCGCACACTCATCACCACCGCAGCTGTGACTGCCATATAGATAACCAGGTCAAGGAAGAATACCGGTAAATTCATAGCGCGTGCGGTCTCACGGTCCAAAGCTACCGCAGTTAATTGGGGAAGAAGTAAAAAGACTGCGGCGATTATAAGCGTGCCAGCGATGGCGGCAAAACCAATATCGGCGTCTGATACCCCAGTGATGGAGCCGAAAAGAAAGTTATTCAAGCTAGCTGTATACCCCTCGGTTCGCGAGATGACAACGAGGCCAAGGGCGAACGCTGCAGCGAAGAAGATTCCTATAACCGCATCCTCTCGAATTCGACGTCGCTGAGAAAAGACAGCTATGAGCAGAGCAACCGACGCTCCCGCTACCGCACCCCCGGCGAGCACTGATACCTGTAATGCAAAAGCAATGGCCAGTCCGGGAAAAACTGCGTGGGCCACAGCATCACCGATAAAGGACATACCGCGCAGAACCACGAAGGTGCCGATAATAGCGCACACGATTGCTGATATCACCGAGATCAGCAAAGCGCGGGGCAAAAATGCTAGAGAGGGGTTTGCGAGATCGTGGAGGAAGTCGACAAAGGAAATATCAATCATTGTATATGGGCTCCTACCAGGGTGAGCAGCGGCGAGGTCTCCCCCACTTGAAAAGTATCCATCCACACGTGCGGGTCACTCAGCTCTCGAGGGCTTCCATCTGCACGGATTGCTCCTCGAAAGAGCACCAGACGAGAACAGGAGTTAAGTGCCTCCCCAAGATCATGGGTGCACATGACAATAGAGATTCCTTGCTGGGCTAATTCCACAAAGAGTTGCGTCAACCCCTCCGCGGTGGGCATATCGAGGCCAGTAAAAGGTTCATCGAGAAGTAATAATCGCGGATGAGTAGACAGTGCCCGGGCAACAAGCACGCGTTGCCGCTGACCGCCGGAGAGTTGGCCAATCGGGCGGTCTGCGAGTCCGTCGAGGCCTACTCGCTTGAGTGCCTGGTCACACGCTGCTCGGTCGGCGGCACGTTTTTTTATGAGGACTCCATTGATCCCAATGCGGCCATTGATCACGCAATCGCGAATACTGATGGGGAAATCCCACGCAAATTCGTGGCGTTGTGGCACATACCCGGTGAGCTGCCGCATCTTTTTTAGTTGCGTTTCCCCGGCTATGCTAACCGTGCCTGTAGACGGCACCAGTCCTAGAATGGCCCGCAAAAGGGTCGTTTTGCCGGCCCCGTTGGGCCCCAGCAATCCCAGAAATTCTCCTTGATTGACGCTGAGATCCACGCCTTGAAAGATTCGCCGACCTGAGAGGTGAACTCCCAGATTGCGGGCGCGCAAAATTTCCACTAGTTCTGCTCAGCTCCTCTCTTATTAGAGCCAAGGACGAGTCGTACTACTGCAATAATGCTCACGATAACGAGAAGCGCCACGAGTGCGATGATCGACCACAGCACCCACTGGCTTTCGCCCTCGGCGCTTGACGCGGGGCCAGGCGTGACAGTGTCGTCATCGTCAGCAAGGAATTCTCCATCCCATGTGACTGCCTGGGCTGCGGGGAGGTCGGCCTCTTCACCGACGGCGAAAACCAGAGTCTTAATCGACTCGTGAGTGCTGCCATCATTAAACTCAGTGCTGAACTTTAGTGCTACCTGCTGGATTCCAGGCTCAGTGAATACCCAGTTTGCATGCGTGTGGGTATTGAGATCGATCCAAATTTTTTGGGCTTTCTGCTGCGCGGAGTTAAAGAGTACTTGCGGCGCTTCGAAGCCACCATTTTGTAAGAAGAGGGTAAATTCTCCAGGACCCTCGTGCCCGAGGAAAGTCATATTCATGCCGCGCGTTGCTTTATCAACGAAAAGAGGCGATTGGGTAGACCACCCTAACCACGGCACTCCTACTTCCTCCACCTGCGGGGCGACCCATACCTTTGCGCCAGGTTTAGCACCGATAAAAGCAAATTCTTCAGTGTCGGGAATTTGCTGAACAGCTTTATTATCCAAAACGAAGATCATATCGTCGACGCTGCGCCACACGGGAGGCACCTGCCTGTCATCGCGAATGAGTACATCGAATCCCGATCCATCAGTTTTCACCAGCGGAGCGATATCAGCATGCCCACCGAAGAACTCGGTGAGTTCGCCTTCGGGTGCAATCGGCTCATCCGCGCTAATAACTTGGTTCAGATCGCCGGCAGTGCTGATACTTGGGGTGATGCACAGACCCAGGCATAGTGATGCGGTCAGTGCAGCAACCTTCTCTTTGAACATATTTTCTCCTTAAATTACTTTTAAGTGCGCTTATTTTTGCTATCCCAGACACCGACGGAGTTCTTCGACATTGCTCCGCATGAGGTCAATATAGTTCGTCGCGGTGGAGTCAAGGGTATCGCCACGTATAGTGCACACAGCGATATCCAAGGTGGCAGCGGTTTCGGTCAGTACACCTGAGCGGCCAGCTAGTTTTGGTTCCAGGAAAACCGCTGGCACCTGTAAATTCTCCAATGTGCGCGTTAAGGCGATCACATCTCGGGGGCTCGCTTCAACGGCTGGGTTAGGGGTCACGAAGCCCGCGATATTGAGATCATAGTCGTGGCCTAAATATCCGTAGGCGTCGTGCGTGGTTACTAAATGGCGTCGGTGTGGCGAAATTGTACTCAAAGAAGCCCTCATCCATTGGTCTAACTCCTGGAGTGAGTCCACATATCGGTCAGCGTTGTCTCGGTAGATATCTCGTCCACCCGGGTCTATAGCTGTTAATTCGTCTTGGATTACGCGAACCATGGCAATGGCATTGGCGACACTGTGCCAGACATGGGGGTCAACCTCCCCGTGGACGTGCTTACCCAAGACCGCTTGTGGCAGTAGATAAGTTTCTTCGCCGGCGGTTCCTAGGAAACGGAAGGTTGGGTCACCAGGAATTTGTTGCAAAACGGATGATGGGACAGCCACGACCGAACGCTCGGGGTCGTAATCATAATCTGTTTGAATCCCTTCCGGGGCATCACCGCGAATGGTCATTCGGGCTTGATCCAGGTCAGCGGTGAGGTCCATATGTCCGTGATCTAGAACCACCGGATGAGCTATACCCGGAGTGCTGTGGGGATCAACCCCCACGGCGAAAGTCACCGTTGAGGTGTCAACTGGAATGGAAGACTCAGCGGTGTTGAGGGTGGCAGAAAAATTCAGCCGGTAGTATCCCGGCTTTGAAAACGCCCAGGACACATGGGTGTGGGCGTCGACAGGTAAAGTAGCTTGATCGGCGGCGTCGATTCCATCGCGGGTATTAAATAGGATCTCTGGAGTGCCGAAGGTACTAGTGATATAGGCTGCTGCGTGACCTGGACCTTCAGCCGCTGAGAGGGCAATATCTACGCCGGAATTGCGGCTCGCACCGAGAGCTTGCCCCTGGCCACCAATGCGCATCCCGAACCACACCGTATCAAGGGCAATATTTTCAACCAGGGGAAGCAATTCCCCGCCATGTCGTGGCGCTTGCTCGGCGAGCTCTACGAAAGGCACGCCCACACGTTTGACGTGCTGAGCCGTGGTCAGGAGAGAGTGCTGTTCGAGGAGGAGCCCATTGGCAAAAACGATATCAGCGTTGGCTATATTGCGAATATTGCGCAAACCCGGCTCATAATTGTGAGGATCGGCGCCGAGGGGCATCAGGGAGATAACCCGAGCACGATCACCTGCGACTTGAGAAACCAGATCCGCGATAATAGGTGTGGTTGATACGGCATCAACGGTCGAGTCGTTAGTGGTGGGTACTTGAGCATTATCAGACGCACACCCAGTGATCATCAGGGAGCCTGCTATTGCTACCAGTATTGTATGAACAAGGTTCCGCGAAAATCTTGTCATTTCGGTGCTACCGCCGATCGTGCACGTGACCTCATCATTGCATTGATCAATACGGTGCTGCCGGCACCCAATACGAAAAGACCGAGGCCGAAAATGACGAACGGGAGTACCCCGATGATTTTTTCTGCCAAGGATTTGCTCTCTGCGGCGTTCTGGTGTTGGACCTCGCCGAAATAATCTGGAATATTTCCAGTCTCCCCTGGTGCACCATTGGATACGTCACTTGGTATCGCTGGCGCTTGGGGCACGGGCGCGATTGCTTGCGCTTGAGAGATCCCCGGATCGCACTGCCCGCCTGCGGGGTTGATCACACTTCCTATGTCAAAATGCCCCGACTGATCACCATGACCTACATTGAAGACAAGAGTACCTGTACCTTGTGCTTGCTCCCCCGTAGTCAAGGTCACTGATTGCCGGATCGACACATAGTAGGTACCAGGGGCTCCAAATACCCAGTTGGGATGGACATGGGAATTGCGCGGAATTTCGTGTACCCCAGACGCCTGGTTATTCGCTCCTCTAAACCATTCTTCCCCCACCACGGTGCCGAGTGATCCCTGGCTGTAGACCACCATGGGGCCAGGACCGCGGAAGCCTACAAGTTCCCACACCACGGATCCTTGAGTATGCTCCAGCATGGTGGGATGTTGGTTATTCGAACCCACCCATGGGACATGGGGCTCCTGGGTGGATCCGATCATCCAAACTTTTCCTCGCGGTACGGGGCCTATACTAAGAGGTAGATCTTTAATAGCCGCTGACCCCAAGTGAAACTGCAGGTCATTGAAATTCACCCAGCGAGCTGGAGAGGTGGTGTCATCTTTAATCTGCGGAATCACCGTGGGTTCGCACGTCCCGGGTTGAGGTACGTGAGCCTGCGGCGCTAAAGGTGCAGGCACCGATTGGATTTGGGGGCGTGCTGGCTGAGGTCGGGATTGCTGCTGTATAGGGGCACTTTGGTTGCGCGAGGGTGATGGAGTGCGGCTGTTGTCTTGATGGGTAAGATCTGAGCTATCGTCCTGCGAGCGCCCGAGGGCAGCGGTGTCCCCCACTTTCCACGTATAGAGAGCGCGGTTTGAACTGACCCCGTTGCCGCTGGCCACGACTTCGAATTGGTAACTGCCTGCTTGGGTGAATGCCCAATTGACGTGGCGATGCGCTGGGTAGCGTTGGTCAACAGTACTACCTGAGGTGAGCTCGAAGCCGCCGTCACTGGTCACAGCAGCTAGTTCCCCGCCGATGCGATCTTCGAAGAGATAGACCGACCCTGGGCCCGAAACTGATTCGAAGGTAAGAGTTATCTCAGAAAACCCACCGGTCCGCACTCCCAGGGTGTCCCATCCAGGCCATAGAATTCCGGGCTGCTGTGATTGTGGGAGAAAATAACTGGCTTGTCCGATTTCCGACACCCGTGCTGTTTCTTGAGAATAAGCATTCTCGCCGACAATCAGGGTGATGTCTTCTGCTCGTCTGATCACCCCAGTGCCAGTGATGTCTTCTTTTACCGCCAAATCAAGTCCACCGTCTTGAGCTCGAACAGTGAAAAGATCCACGTGCCCGCTGCTCAATTCAATTCCCTGAGCTTGGGCTGGGGCGGTTATGAGAATAACCGAAATAAGGATGCTGCCTAGTAGTGCAGCTAATCGGCGCGTAGCAATCTGAGACATGAGACCTTCACAAAATTGAGAAACGAAAAAATCGCAGGGTGCGGGAATCCCGACACTCACGTAGAGTGTCGGGATCTTAACGATGGTGCCCTCTTAGAAGCGCGGAAGTAATCCTCCGTTGAGAGCCGCTGCAATCAGCCCACCGAGAGCAGCGATAATAGCTATCACAATTCCTACAATGGCCCCAACGCTAAGGCCGCTCTTTTCAGTAGGTTGCGAAGGGGCGGGAGAGTCAGGTTCGGCTGGACGTTGTGTCGTACTAGGCGCACTCGGTGCCTCAGGCTTTAACGGCGATTCTACGACCTCCCAGGTGTATGTAGCCTGGTTGGAGATGAGCTGACCCTGCTGAGCCGACACTTTCATGGTGTAGGTTCCAGGCTCGGTGAAGATCCAATGAACGTGGCTATGGGCTGGTTGAGTGATCAGATGAGAACCGGTCTCCAGCTTGAGCTGCCCACCGTTGAGTACCGGGCGAACATTTAAAAGTCCATCACCATTTGTTCCATCGGTTTTAAAAATATAGATCGAACCAGGACCACTGACTTCGAGAAAGTTGAAGTCGACAGGTAGCTTCTTGTTTTTCAAAGGGGCGTCCCAGCCAGGCCACAGTGTTTCTTGCCGTTGAGATTGTGGCAGATACGCGGCATTGGCTCCAACGGGATTAGTGGAAAACTTCTCAAATTTTTTGGCCTCTATCCAGGCTTTTTCGTTGACTTTAAAAACAACCTCATCGGCCTCACGGATAACACCGACGCCGGTCACGTCTTCTTTGACGTTGAGCTTGAGTTGATCCTTGTCCTGTTGGAGGTGCAGGAAGTCAACATGGCCTCGATCGAGAACGAGGGTCTCTGCATGAGCTACAGACATGGTAGACGTTCCCACGATGGCAGCGGTGCCCAGGGCGACGACGTGTTGGCGTAACATATTTTCTCCTTGTGAAAATGCTTCAAAAGCTTGGTGCCCAGTTCATTCCAGTTGAACCGAGGTGGGCATGACCCTAAGGGGTGCGACATGGCACCCCTTAGGGCAGTGGTGCCTCGCGCAATTTAACGATGCAGTATCGATCGAAGGAAATCGATGAGCCATTGCATCTGCAAGATTGCCAGAGCTGTGAGGGCAATCGTGGAGATGGCTGAAACAATTGGTATCCAGACTGGGGTGGGCTCCTGCTTTGGATCTTCAGGCTTTGGATCTTCAGGCTGCGGATCCTCTGGTTGCTGATCCCCAGGCTGCGTGTCCTCAGGGCTTTGTTCATCGTGAGATTGCTGGCTCAAAACTTTACAGGCTTCGTCGGCATTATGTCCCACCACAAAGGTCATTTCTTCGGGCTCAGAGGAAATGTTCGTGCCGTTGTTAAGTTCGCCCGTAAAATAGCTCTTGAGCGTGTATACGCCAGCTTTGCTAAACGCCCAGTTCATGTGCACGTGGGAAGCCGTGCTGATTTTTTCCTCGTAGTCTTTGGTCACTGAGTTGATCATGACCAAGGTGTTATCGCTGAGGGTGGCATCACGGTAGAGCCCAAACTGTGCTCCTTGAGGCAGTTTCGTGGGCTCTAGGTGCCACGTAATCCCATCGGAGAAGTCCTCCATATCGAGCTTCATGGTGTTGTAGCCAGGCCACAGAATACTGGTTTTATTGCCTAAGCTCTCGGGAAGGAGGTAGAACTTCTCACCCTGATCGAGGTACTGGGCATCGATGAAGTCGAGTCCCTGGTTATCAAACCGTTGCGTGCGTACCACGGAGGCGGCGGGCGACACAACATTGATTACTGATTCGATGTCACGCTTGATGAAGTCGTCGGTCTCGATCCCCGTCTCGTCGTAGATCATGGCGCTCAGCTTCTCGCCTTCCCGATCCACCACCAAGTCGGTGTGCCCGCGGTCGAGCAGAATCTTGTCTTCACACCGATGAATTACCCGGGGTACTTCTGGGGTTTCAGCGGGAGCGTCGATAAGCGGTGTGGACACCATGGGAGGAGTAGCAATGGTTATCGAATCGCTTTCCAGATCTATTGGTGCTGTGGCAGTTACGTCGACAGCACTAACCGCAACTGCTGGGTGGGGGATGATCTTGATATGCGGCTGGCGATCTTGAAGATCACTATCGCTAAGAACAAGGGTGCCTACACCGTTTTCAACGAAGAAGGAGTATTCATCGCCGCCCTCACCAGCGCGGAACTTGACTACGCCGCGCGCCCTGGGGTCGCTTGCGGTGAGCGTAACGCGATAGTGATCGTCTTCAATAGGAGTAATGGCAATTGCCCAGGTGATATCTTCACGTGGCTCAAAATTGTTGAGATCAAGGTCTACAACGTCGTTGGCAACCGGAGCTAGAACTTTTTCATCAAACGATGATTCTTCGGTTTCAACGCCTCCCACCGTCGCGGGGATGACCTGGAATTCCTCATCGACCTCGCGGCTTAAGATAGGCGAGATCCAGCGTTGCCCAGCGTCCCCCTCGGGGACGAAAATAGCTTGAAGTTTGGAGGCTTCAGGCCCCATGAGCTCATTCCAGCTCGCCACACCGTCTACCACGTCTAGATCAGTGAGATGGTAGCCATCGATAAGCACAGTCAGGGTACCGCGCACCGAATCGTCTTTGGCGTCGAAACGAATGGTGTCGAGCTTGTCATCGCCGGCGCTACTCTCGGCATTGAGCTCGGTCGGGGCAATGCTCAGTGTATAAGCCGGGGAATGCGTTTGGGCAGGTGCGTTGGAGTAGCGGTCCTTCAGGCTGGCGCTCGCAGTATCCTTAGGAGCTTCGCCGCCTACTTGTACCACTAGCGTGCTGAGCTTGGAGGAGAGCAGCTCCTTGTCAGTTTGGCGCGCTACGGTTCGGTAGGTGAGCTCATAGCGTCCAGGCTTGGTGAAAAGGGTGTAGTTATGGGTGTGCTCTCCGAAATCGAGCTTGCTCGAGCGAGGGCTCTGAGCGCTTGACCCGAGCAGTTGATTGAGACCAGCTGGGTAGTCCTCGTAGTAGTTAAACAGTTCCACGCGGCCTGGGCCTTTGACGCTCACGAGGTCGAGCATGGCCATTTGATTGAGGTACTGGTTGATTTTGAAGCTTTCATCTGACCCATAACCCCACCAAATCGGTGTTGCTGAACTGCGGATATTCGCTGGACTCGCGTAGTAGGTCGCTTCCCGCTTAAGTCCCATATGATCGAATAAATCATTATCAGGGGTGGTGAACTGATAGGTGGGTACATATCCACGGAATCCGCGCTCCCAGCCTTTACCGATCCAGATGACCGACTCGTCAAATTCGGCTGTCTTTCCGTCGGAGTATTCGGTGCGCAATTGGATAGATCCCGTTGCTTCATCGTAGAAGGTCTTTGGGGAATCGACATGGTGGCGCGTAATCACACGCTTGCCATCATCGGGGCTGGCAGTTGCTGTTGAGGGCACTATGAGCGCTGCACCGAGCATGGATAGCGAGGTTAGCGACGCTAAGAGCCTCTGAGCGGAAGGACGAAGGGACATGGGAGCCTTTCCATCAAGGGGTTCTTATTGAAAATAATGAAAACGAGTACCAATAGGCATCAGAATCCAAGAATAAACGAATAAGACTTTCAAACCAACTAAGCCACGCCCTATGTAATCAACACCACTCTGCTCATACGGAGAAAGAAAGGAGAGCACCTAGTTTGTACTATCCTTAAAAATCATGAGTTCAACCCACACCGCCACAGAAGCCGCCCGCCGTCGCACCTTTGCAGTCATCGCCCACCCCGATGCCGGTAAATCAACACTTACAGAAGCTCTCGCGCTTCACGCACACATCATTAACGAAGCCGGAGCCGTGCACGGTAAAGCAGGACGTAAGGCAACTGTTTCTGACTGGATGGAGATGGAAAAAGACCGCGGGATCTCGATCGCGTCATCGGCTCTGCAATTTGAATATGCGCCGGCGGGTCATGAGGGCGAGCCTTATATGATCAATCTCGTCGATACCCCAGGGCATGCCGACTTCTCCGAGGACACATATCGCGTCCTCACCGCGGTCGACGCAGCCGTGATGCTTATTGACGCTGCCAAAGGCCTCGAGCCGCAAACCCTCAAGCTTTTCAAGGTATGTAAAGCTCGTGGTCTCCCCATTATCACGGTGATCAATAAATGGGACCGCCCAGGCCGCAGCCCTCTGGAACTCGTCGATGAAATCGTTCAAGAGATCGGGCTACAACCCACTCCGCTTTATTGGCCCGTGGGAGAAGCAGGCGATTTTCGCGGACTCGCTCGCATCAATGATGAGGGTGAAGCAGAAAACTATATCCACTTTGTGCGAACCGCAGGCGGATCCACCATTGCCCCAGAGGAGCACTACGAGCCCGATGCCGCCCATACCCGTGAGGGCGCGGCATGGGACAATGCCACCGAAGAGGTAGAACTCCTCGCTGCTGATGGAGCCGTGCACGATCAAGAACTCTTTTTATCCTGCATGACTTCCCCTCTTATTTTTGCCTCCGCGATGTTGAATTTTGGTGTACACCAAATTCTCGATACCTTATGCACCCTCGCCCCCGCCCCCCAGGGAAGAGGCTCAGATGAGAAAGTATTAGCCGCCGCCACCGGCACCTTCGACGGTTTTCGCGAAGTAGGGTCGGAATTTTCTGGCGTAATCTTTAAGGTACAAGCCGGCATGGATAAAAATCACCGCGATTCACTAGCATTTATGCGAATCGTTTCAGGTGAATTCGAGCGCGGAATGCAGGTCACCCACGCTCAATCGGGGCGCAGCTTCTCCACAAAATACGCGCTCACTGTTTTCGGTCGCACCCGATCCACAGTGGAAAGCGCATTTCCTGGCGATATCGTAGGTATGGTCAATGCCGGTTCCCTCGCACCAGGCGATACCATCTACGCAGGACGAAAAGTGCAATTCCCACCCATGCCGCAATTCGCCCCCGAACATTTCCGCACCCTTCGCGCGAAGAGCTTGGGCAAATACAAGCAATTCCGCAAAGCGCTAGACCAACTCGCAGCCGAGGGGGTAGTGCAGATTTTGCGGAATGACGCCCGTGGCGATGCCGCCCCCGTCATGGCGGCGGTAGGTCCCATGCAGTTCGAAGTCATGATGGCTCGAATGGAGAATGAATACAACGTAGAAACCCAAGCTGACCCTATCCCCTACTCCGTAGCACGGCGCACCACCGAAGAGACCGCCCCAGAATTAGCCAAACAGCGCGGAGTTGAGATTTTCACGCGCACCGATGGCGAGCTCGTCGCTCTCTTTGGGGATAAGTGGAAACTTGCCTTTATCGAAAAAGAGCACCCCGAGTTTGAACTCTTCCCCATGGTCGCAGATTAGGTTAAGAACTTCCGACACCTCAACTGTCGCCGCAGCCCACGAGGCTCTCGAGATCTCACCATTTTCAAACGCCTCTCGTGGGGAATAGGTGAATCCTGATCACCGGACTGTAAAGCTATATTCGAAGAGTTCAAACTGATACCTAGGGGCATATGCGATCATATAGCGTGAGCCTTGGCCTACTGAGTGCAATGAAGTTCAGTATCTAGCGGCTGGCAGGGCCCCATAAACAACAGCCGGGCACCACTAACCGTTTCCTATATTGATTATGTGAGGCAGGCATCCAGTGATGCGTGCTGAGTCGGGCCACTTTTGCTCCTGAGCATTACGTCACTGTGCTAGCTTTACGCGATCTACTATCCCCTGAGCACCCCTCGACTCCTAGCAATAGTGCTGAACACGAGATGATACTAAGTGTCGAGGGCAAAAGCTCTCAATCCCGAGAATAGGAAATCCGCACCTTCGTGACAAAGGTGCGGATTAAACCACTGCTAGTTGAGGAAATACTCAACGACAAAAACCTGGCCTCTGCGCGCCGATGTAGCTACCCCAAATCCTCGCCCATCTGGATAATAGTTTGGGGAGTTTTTCAGCCACTTCGCCCGCTCGCGAGCTTGTTGCGGGGTATAGCGGTAAATATTTCCGGTGCCTTCACGCAGATGACTGCCGCCGCGTCCAGCATTGCCGTGGAATACCACTCGTCCGCGTGCAGCCTCATCAGCCCAAGCAGCAGCTATGCTATACGCCCGTTGATCAGGGGTATGCCCCATCTTTGCAAGGTGCTTTTCTGTGGCAGATTGCAAAGCAGCCCGCTCGTGAGTAGTGCGAGCGAGGGTGTCATCAGGACGCAACTCAGCAGGAACTGGGATCCTCAACTGATCGGCCACGTCGAGCAATTCCTTGGGCAGCACAAATTCGGAGCTTCCGCCTATCGCTGCTAAGTCTGAGCTACTCGGTGCAGGCTGGGCAGCTGCCTGAGGAGCTAATCCCATGACACAAGCAAGAGAGGTGGCGAGAGCGATATGGCGAATCTTCTTCATAGCTCTATGGTGGCATAGTTCCGCATATTTTTACATCCCCGCGCCCGAAATTTACCGAACCGTTATGAGATGAACTCTGTGCTACCAACCACTTAAAGATGAAAGCTGCCCATAAGGATCAGAGCGATTCCAACAGTATAACCGGCAATCTGCGAAGCCAAACGCGGTCGTCCACGCATTGCCTGGAACAGGACCGCTGCACGCGAGGTCGGCCGAGATCGGATAGACACCATCATGAGAGCCGATAACGTCGGTAGTGACAGAGCAATACTGGCGTAAACAATCATTCCCAGATAACGGGTCATCCAAGAAAAATCGCCGGCGCTTAAGACTGCAATACCCGCAAAAAAAGGAACCGATGTAACAGATTGGGCGAGCCCAATAAATAGTCCCATAATTAGGGTACGAAAGCTGGGGGTATGCAAAGGTGGCAGGAACTTTGCGACCATCGCCTGGGAGTCCCCTCCGCGAGCCGTCATCACAATACTTAATATGCCCACAAAGATAAGCAACCAACCAAATATGGGCGAAGAAACCGCTTTCCGTACGACATCGCCTAATTGGTCAAAAATAAACATCGTACTTAATGCAAGTAAAAAAACTCCCAACCAGTCACCAACAATGAGGACCCCCACCACGTGGCGATAACGGGAGCGCTCAGGCAGCATAATCCCCAATGCAACCACAATGCCGATGAGGAGGACGTTAAGCGAATCGAGGAATGCATAGGTTACAGCATGAAGCATTAAATACTGCCTTTATTTTTTGTGGGCTTCCTTTTGGTGTCCCTGACAGTCTAACGGGCATCCCTATTTTACGAGAGCTCCTCCAATAGAAAATGGGTTAGCAAGCTCGCATTTGATAGGCTGATAGCAATCTTTGTTGACTCTTCTGAAGGATTTCCGATATGAAAATTATTCCCCTCATTTGCGGGCTCGCCACCATAACCGCCCTTGCTGCCTGCGCTTCCGACGAAGACCACACAACAGCCGATTCAGGCACCAGCGTTGGCAGCGATGGTATTACCGTAGCCAAGCTCTACGACTATGTCCTCCCCTTGGGTGCAACGGAGATCGAGGATAAAACTGCCGCAGAGGGAACTTACTTCTGGGATGCCTACTACCCCGAGATGTCCACGGAAGCGCTCGCGACTTATATTTATTCCAACCCACCGCGCAAAGAGCTGGATATGACCCTTGTCTACGACCAACCGCTCAACGACGAATCCGAGACCCACGAGTGGTGCTGGCATACTCCCGCCAATGGCGAGGGAGTTTTTGAAAAAGTCATGATCTTCAACGTGTCTACTTACGAGGGTAAAACGCTCTTCTCAGCAGCTGCTGGAAGCGACACCATTGGTTGCGTTCAGCCCACAGGTTCCTAAAAGTCCTCTACGCTAAGATAAATAGCGGTATGTCCAGATTACAAGCTAGGTAACGCTGGTTACCTAGCTTGAAGTAATTCACCCTAGAGGAACCTCATTGTCTACCCACCTGCAACCACCTCGAACCCTCGATGACGTACGTTCAGATGGTTATTTCTCTGCTCTGCGCCGCGATTATGCCCTGCGGACCTGCTTGGGTACGTCCCCTAAGGTTGCTTATATGCGCACTGAATCCGGCTATGCGATTGACCTTATTGGGGCTGACCGGGCATTGAAGCTTAAGGGCCGAATTATCGGCTCACTCAACGCTGATCGGACTCATATTACATGGCTGGTTCCCCACCCCGATTTCGATTTTCTCTTCGCTCCCGCTTCAGATGAGCTCATCCAGGCGGCCCGGACGATTTTTGGACCAGGTTTGCTCTATCTAGCACCGCAGGATGACGGGACAACGGATCTCGTGCTAGCCGAAGATGCCGACTGGGGCGGTTTCTTGCCATCTATCGATGAAACACTCGCCCTTGGTTTGCGCTCCCTGCCACATTCCATAGATCTACAGCGAGCGCTGCTGTCTTTCGCGGCCTTCGAAAATATCAGGATTCGCGCCGACGATGATGTGATTGTCTTCGAAAACGGATCGCGCGTCAATCTAAGCTCGGGAACTTTAGAGTCGACGAACTCACTCAGCATCGCCGACGTTGTGGCAGATTCCTTCTACTTCAGTGTGGAACATCAACTCTTCTTCCACGGCGCATTTCCCCAGGCCAGAGTAACCTATGACGAGCAAACCCATCAGGCTCAGGTCAAGTTTCGCGGCAATTCCATTAATGCCCACGGGATCGTAGCTGGCTTCCTCAGTGGGGATACCTTCAGCTTCGCCCACTCCAGCGAAGCTGAGCTGCTACCGGTACGAGCCTTCGCGACAAAATACGCTATTCCTGAACTACTCCAACCTACTTCTATTGCTCGTGCCCAGGAACTAGGTCTTGTCCATGCTGTGAAGCGCATTGTAGGTCACTGGACTCACGTCTTTATTCCCGTGAATGAGTGCACCACTGCTCTCGTGCTTATCGACGCTCCCGCCTTCCATTTACCTCCCTATACTCCGGAGGCTGCGGCGGCCGCTCGATCCACACGTCTCCCGAGCGGCGTCGATAAGCAACGAGCAGAATTCGCCTACCGTCAACTACGACAATTCTAGTGCAGCTTTAATCGCATCCTTGTCCACATTATCGATGTGAGCAGGAGAGAACGAAGCATCGCGAGTTTTGTCCACGAGCACTGCTCGGACCCCCTCGGCAAAATCTGGGTGCTGGCGCTGATAGGCCCCCAGCCTCTCTTCTAAACGAAGTTCTTCCTCTATAGTGCTGGCTTCTTGGCTGCGAGTTAAGAGCTCGAGGGCGGCAATCATGGAGGTAGGACTTGCCACCTTGGTGAGGGTATCGAAACGCTCAGCGAGCTCGGGATAGGCAGTAAGTCGTCGTTCGATATCGGGCCATTCGGCCGCCGAAAAGACCTCCTCGATGGCCTCCGCAAATCTCGCAAGCTCCGATTCACCCTTCACTGGTCGAGCATAGCGATCAAGCGCTTGATCAATACCGTGGGCAATGATCGCAGAGCGCACACCTTCCATATCTGCGTGTTCGACATAATGGGTGGCAAAACCTGACCATAGAAGATCAGCTGGCCCCAGATGCCAGCCGCTGAGGAGCATAAATCGCGCGAGGGCTGGCGATGCGAAGCCTCGCTGCCCCACCATTCGTTGTGCCATATAGGCAACACCCACATCTGGGATGAACCCGATCGCCATTTCGGGCATCGCCGCAAGAGCATTTTCACTTATGATGCGGTGACTACCATGCACCGAAATACCCAAGCCGCCGCCCATGGCTACACCATCAATCAGCGCGATATACGGTTTAGTGCAGTGATGAATCTGAGCGTTCATGGCGTATTCAGCACGGAAAAATTCGTCGGCGCGCTCGGGATCGCCAGCAATAATATACTCTCGGGCGAGGCGCACATCACCGCCGGCGCAGAAAGCTTTGGAATTAGAATAAATCAGTATTTGGTCAATATCGGGATCGGCTTCCCAGATGCTCATATGCTTCGAGATAATAGTGACCATCTCGAGATTCAGAGAGTTAAGAGCCTGGGGGCGGTTAAGCTCGACAATACCGGTGCGATTTTCAACATAGGCACGAATCACGCTATCTGTCATAGGCTAAGTGTGACATATTAAAATGTGCTCCGCTAGCTAGCATCTTGTAAGGTAGCGTGGGCATTGCATGAACTTATCGAGAAAGGCACGCCGAGATAATGGGTAATCAGGATCCGCAGTACAAACTAGTCGTATGCGATATGGACGGCACGTTATTAGATAGCGAACACCATATACCTGAGGGGTTTTGGGCTCTTCTTGATCGACTAACTTCGCAGTCCGTCGCCTTCGCTCCAGCCTCAGGCCGTCAGCTGTATACGCTGCTTAATCAGTTCGAGCAGGCATCCTACCCGGTTTCGGTCATCGCCGAGAATGGCACAATGGTCTACCACGAGGGTGAGATCATCTCAACGACAACGATCGCCCCTGAGGATGCCCACCGCATTATTGACATTGTTGACGCTCACCCAGAGATCGATTGGGGCCTTGCCCTGTGCCGCACAGATGGGGCATTTGTTTCACGCACCGACGAGGACTTCCTAGCTGAAGGTACCCGGTACTACGCCCGCCTCACCCATATCGAAGACCTTCATCAGGCAGTCAACGATGATGTTGTAAAGCTTGCCCTCTACAGCTTCGAGGACGTTGAAGATCGCGCCCATGACCTTTTTTCCGCGCTTCCTGATCACCTCGCTGTTGCAGTCTCCGGCAAGCATTGGATTGATGTCATGAATAAGTCTGCTAATAAAGGCAAAGCTTTGCGCGAGCTTGCAGACGCTATGGGCATCGATATATCCCAAACTTTAGCTTTTGGAGATTATCTCAACGACTACGAACTTATCGAGGCCGCTGGGACCTCCTATGTCATGGACAACGGTCATCAAAAATTGAAGGATATTGCCGACCATATAGCCCCTCCCAATAGCGAGCACGGAGTGCTCACTGTTTTAGACGAGCTATTTCCAGATTCCGATAAATAGGTTTTGCTAGTTATATGAGCAGCTAGCGCGGCCAGGTTTCATGTTATTCCTCCAAGCGTTTGGCTACATCTGGAACATAACGGAACTCTTCCCGCGGAGGGCGCTGATAGTCATACGACGATTCAGGCCTCTCGGGTATCTCCGGTAATTCCTGTTTAATATGCTCATACGGGACAGCCGAGAGAATATGGTTGATCACATTGATCCGGGAGCGCTTCTTATCCTCACTCTCAACCGTGTACCACGGTGCTACCACAATATCGGTGTGGATAAACATCTCATCTTTAGCGCGGGAATAGTCCTCCCAACGTGTAATAGATTTGAGGTCAATAGGCGAGAGTTTCCATCGGCGCAGTGGATCGTTACGGCGGGACTTAAAGCGCTCAATTTGTTCTTCATTCGATACCGAGAACCAGTATTTGAGCAAAATGATGCCATCTTCCGTTAACAGGCGCTCAAATATTGGCGCTTGATGGAGAAATTTCCGGTATTCCTCGGTTGTACAAAATCCCATGACGCGCTCGACGCCCGCCCGGTTGTACCAGGATCGGTCAAAAATAACGATTTCGCCGGCGGTGGGGAGTTTCTCCACATAGCGCTGAAAATACCACTGTCCCTGTTCTCTCGAGTTGGGAGCAGGAAGCGCTTCAATCCTGCACGAACGTGGGTTGAGATATTGGGTGATGCGCTTAATTGCCGACCCCTTGCCTGCGGCGTCGCGGCCCTCCATAATAATGACCACGCGGGCCCCTGTAGCTACCACCCACTGCTGCATCTCCACGAGCTCGGCTTGTAGCCGCTTCAGCTCTGCTTGGTAGGTCTTCTTATTCAGTTTCCGCGGTTTTTTCTCTTCTTTGTTGGACATACCTCCAATTTACCCGCTTCGGCGTGTTTACGTCGCTATACGTGCAGTTGCTGATCTCAAATAAGATGCCGAATAAAGTCTTAAAACGAAGGCTAATGTCAACGAGGTCAAAGTTTTAAAGGCATTCGAATATATAACTTAGGAGTAGTATTATCTTCGCTATGCCCGTAAAGAAGACTGGACCAAAGCCTAAATTCAATGAATCTGACCTAGTACGTATTGCTCTCGAACGTGGAGTGGATAAATTCACCCTTGCCGATATAGCTCGAGAACTAGGAGTTTCCAGTCCATCGCTATACCGCCTCGTTCAAACACGCAACGATATAGTGCATCTATGTTTAGAACACGGACTATCGCAACTGACCTTGCCGAAGGACGAGATGGGTTGGCAGGATGCCTTACGCTTTCTGGTTAAGCAATTATGGGATCTTTTTGAGCGTTATCCTGGTTTCGAGAAGGCCATGTTAGAAACTCCAGCAGCTCATGTGCATGCCCTCGACTACTACAGGGATATCTCAGGCTATCTCGTTGCAAAGGGTTTCCCCGTTGATTACGCCAACGTAGATTTTCTCATCACCATGTTGGGTGAGCTAACAGTCACCGGCCATATCGCCCACTCCACCCTGCAAAGGGTTCATGAGGGTGGCGAAACAGGACTCAATGAAGCCCGTGAGCGTATTTCCGGAATCTCTGATCAAGCTTTCAGCCCTCTCGAAAGCTGGATGGACGCTGGCAAGCTCGGCCAATATGTCGAGCGCATTATCCAAGCTGTCGAAGATCAGATTGAGCTCGAAAGGCTTCGTGCCCAACTGTCATAGCTCGAGCTGCTCTCCTCGCTCCATCCATTCCATTTCCAGGCCCTCAATATCCTCACGGATCACGCGGGCCTTCTCCCCTAATGTCATCAGTTCACTGACGTTATGAGCGGCGGCGGCCATCTGAGCATCAAGCTCGGTGAGCTGTTCGCGAAGTTTTTCCACCCTACGCTCGAGAGCTTTCATCTCCTTCTCAACGCGCCTTTTTAAAGCTGGGTCGATCTGCGGCTGCGGCTGATGCACCTGAGCTTCTCCCTGTTGAATGAGCCCAGAAGGAGTGTCAGCTAGTATTTCCTGCCGTCGTTGTAAGTATTGCTCGATCCCACCAGGAAGGTTACTCAAGGTGCCATCACCATAAAGGGCCCATGTGGAATCAGCGATACGCTCGATAAGATATCGATCGTGCGAGACCACGACAAGAGTTCCTGCCCAGTTATCCAGAAGAGATTCCAATTCCTGCAAGGTATCAATATCAAGGTCGTTGGTGGGCTCATCCAAGAGCAGCACATTCGGCTCAGCCATGAGCACTCTGGTTAGCTGCAAACGTCGGCGTTCCCCACCGGATAGGTCGCCCACTGGTGTACGCTGGCGCTTCGCGCTAAAGCCAAGACGTTCGGCTAGTTGAGACGCGCTGAGCTCCTTAGTACCTAGCTGTACATAGCTTGCCACTTCTTCCACGGCATCAAGGAGTCGAATATGTGGATCCAAATCGTCGAGTTCCTGACGCAGCCATCCTATGCGCACGGTTCGCCCTTCAATACGACGTCCAGCACTGAGTGGATAAGCACCAGCGAGCACTCTTAACAGCGTGGTCTTACCGGAACCATTGATGCCTACGAGGCCAATTCTCTCGCCGGGCCCTAAACGCCAGGTGAGATCTTCAACAAGAACTCGATGGTCCTGAGTTTCGATACGGGCATTTTCCAGCTCAATGACAACCTTGCCCTGGCGTTTCTTTGAAAAAGCCATGAGCTCCACGCTGTCGCGCGGTGAAGGGACATCAGCGATGAGCGCCTCGGCGTTCTCAATGCGATAACGAGGCTTAGAGGTGCGTGCGGGCGCTCCTCGACGCAACCACGCTAACTCCTTGCGGGCTAGGTTTTTACGGCGTTGCTCTACGGCATCGGCTTGGCGTGACCGTTCCGCGCGGGCAAAAATCCAATCGTTATAGCCACCGTCGTAGATGTCGACGTGACCATCGTGGACTTCCCAGGTCTTGGTCGCGACAGTATCGAGAAACCACCGGTCGTGGGTGACTACTACAACCGCGATTTTGCGGGCAACAATATGAGCAGCCAGCCACTGGACACCCTCAATGTCAAGGTGGTTGGTGGGCTCGTCGAGAACGACCACATCGAGTTCTTTAACGAGGGCTGCCGCTAAATTTACACGGCGTCGCTCCCCACCCGACAGCTCCCCCACTTTAGTGTCCAGCCCGAGCCGTGCAACCCCTAAACCATTAAGCACTTCACGTACTCGCGCATCACCAGCCCATTCAAAGGTGGCTAGTCCCAACGGACGCAACACGATGTCGGCTATGGTGGCCTGTGGATCAAGCTCAGCGCGTTGAGTAACTACCGCCATCCTCAGGTCCGTAGTATGACTTACTCGCCCAGAATCTGGAGGCTCGATCCCCGTGAGAACCTCTAACAGAGTAGTCTTTCCCCCACCATTTAGTCCCACTACGCCAATGCGATCTCCGGACTGCACACCTAAGCTCACCTCATCGAGAAGGGTTTTTAAGCCGAATGACTTCGAGACTTCTGCCAGATTGATGAGATTAGCCATGATGTATCCGTTCAATATATGCCCCGCGAGCTGGACCGGAAGCGATAGCAGTGCGGGCTAGGGGTGAGAGCGCACGGGCGATAGCGCGTGCGCTCTCTTCATGAGGACTGAGGAAAGCACACGTCGGCCCCGAGCCGGAAATTATGCCCCGAAGAGCTCCGGCGGATTGACCCGCGGCGAGAATATCTGCAAGTGCTGGTTGAAGTTTTAAGGCGGCGGGTTGCAAATCATTGCACATAGCTTCCGCCAATGCATCCGCGTCACCGAGTCGAAGCGCAGCTTCTGCCCGCGAGGAGTCCATATGGGAAATACGATCCATAGAATCCAGGGTACGAAAAACCTCAGGTGTGGATAAGCCGGTATCCGAAAAAACAAGAGCAAAGTGGAATTTACCTTTGGACTCACAAGGCCGGAGCTCATCACCTCTTCCTTGACCAAGAGCTACACCACCGAGGATAGTAAATGGGATATCAGCACCCAGCTGGGCACCTAAGGATAACAGTTCTGCCTGACTGAGGCGACCGCCCAGCATGTGGTTAGTGGCCACCATGGCTGCGGCGGCATCGGCACTCCCACCGGCCATTCCACCAGCTGTCGGAATACCTTTCTCAATAGTAATCTTGAGACCCTGTGTTTTACCGAGGCGCCCATAGCGCTGCAGCACCAGTTCGGCTCCCCGCCACGCGAGGTTACGAGCGTTGGTTGGCACCCCGGTCTCCGCGCAATCAAGAGTGGTGACCCCAACCCCCGTGGTGGCCTCGACGGTAATGGTATCGCTGAGATCGAGAGCCATGAAAACTGTAGAAAGCTCATGGTAGCCATCGTCTCGTATGGGCCCCACCCCTAAATGGATATTCACTTTGCCTTGGGCTTTGGCAGTTACTTTCGATATTTTAGGAACCTTCGGCACTTTAGATGTCGCTCCCCCCGGCGTGAGCCAAGCGAATAAAATCATTTATGCCAAGCTTTTCACCGCGAATAGCAGGATCAATTCCTGCACGTCTGAGAGCATTTTCGGCCTGAGCTGCCGATCCATAGAATCCTGATAATGCCGCGCGCATGGTTTTGCGGCGCTGGAGGAAAGCAGCATCAATAAGTGGAAATACCTGCTGCCTCAGAGAAAGATCATAGGGACGAGTGCAATCGATACGAACCAAGCCGGAATCTATTTTCGGTGCGGGCCAAAAGACGGTTTTACCGATGGAGCCGGCTCTTTTTACATCTCCATAAAAGGCAGCTTTGACGCTCGGGACACCGTAAACCTTACTGCCGGGTTTTGCCGCTAGCCTATCGGCAACTTCTGCTTGCACCATCACCAAAACTCGTTGGATTGAAGGAAAAGTTTTGAGCATATGCAAGATTACTGGCACCGAAACATTATATGGAAGGTTAGCAACCAGAGCCGTGGGGTTCGAGAGATCAGTCGAACTTATCCGCAACGCATCCGCTCCCATCAAGGAAAAACGAGAGGCGAAATCTGGGGCGTAATCAGCTATCGTCTGCGGTAATTGACGAGCCAAGTTTTGATCAATCTCGATAGCTGTCAGATGCTGCGCCTGGTCGATTAAGCCGAGGGTCAAAGAGCCTAGGCCGGGCCCCACTTCGACGACGTGCTCTGAAACACCTTCGTCATTGAGTCCAGCTGCATGAACGATCATGCGCACTGTATTGGGGTCGAGAAGAAAATTTTGACCCAGCTTTTTTGTCGGGCTCACCCCCAGATGGTCCGCCAGCTGACGAATTTCCTGGGGGCCTAGAAGTCGAGGCGGTTCGAGGGTCTCCATAGCAGATAAATGTACCCTTTTAGAGAATATTTCTCTAAAAGGGTACCGCCCTTATTTCTTCCACGCAGGGTTGTGATCAAAGGCGAAGCGGTAATAGTCCGCATGCTCGAGAAGTGATGCCGCCTCTTCGTCAACGATCACGGTAGCGTGATTGTGCAATTGCAGTACTGAGGCCGGGCATACGGATGCGAGCGGTCCTTCTACAAAATCTCGTACTGCCTGAGCCTTATTGGTCCCCGTGGCAAGTAACAGCAGATGTCGGGCTTCGGAGATAGTGCCCAGTCCTTGGGTGAGAACATGGATAGGAACCTCATCCTCGGATTCAAAGAAGCGAGCGTTATCCTTGATCGTTTGCGGATGCAAAGTTTTCAGACGAGTGCGAGAACGCAGGGAGGAACCTGGCTCGTTGAACCCAATATGTCCATCGGTTCCAATTCCAAGAAGCTGAATATCTACGCCACCGGCCTCTTTGATAGCGGCATCGTAGGCTTTCCCAGCCTCAGTGACATCTGGGGCTGTCCCATCGGGACTCTTCACCGCGGTGTCATCGATATCTATATGGGAGGTAAATTCGTTCCGAATGGTGGCATAGTAGCTCTGCTCATGTGTGCGAGGTAGTCCCACATATTCATCGAGGAGGAAGGCTCGGCATTGCGCGAAGCTTAACCCTTCTTCGCGATGACGACGGATGAGCTCACGATACATCGCCAGCGGGGTGGAACCAGTCGCTAGTCCCAACGTTGCCCCTTCGGTGGCATAGCCTTCGTAGACATCGGCTGCGCGCAGTGCCACTTGGTGGGCATCAGGCATAATGATAATTTCCATAATTACTAACTCCTTTTTTAGTATGACAATTCTTTACCCAAGCGATAAACGCTCTGGATTGATAGATCCTCATCCATAATCACGAAATTGGCATCGCGGCCCATCTCTAGCTCGCCCGAGTTAAGCTGCAATAATGCAGCAGCATTCTGAGACACGAGGGGAACCATGTCGTCTAAGGTCCACCCTTTGGCGGTGTGCCGACGCAGTTGTTGGTGGATGGTGGACGTACCCCCGGCGATCGCTCCGCCGTGGGTGAGACGAGCGACTCCGTCGCTGACTGTCACCGGGAGTGCTCCTAGCACGTAGTCTCCGTCGCCCAAGCCAGCGGCAGCCATAGCATCGGTTATGAACATAGTATTATGAGGCGAACCATTGCGCACCATATTGACTATATGGTCATTAAGGTGAACACCATCGGCAACGACCTCTACTGTCACCAGGCCCTGCTCAGCGGCGTCGATAAGCGCGGTTGCTGCTCCTGGTTCACGGTGATGGATAGCTGGCATAGCGTTAAAAAGGTGCGTCGCAGTCACAGTCGCCCGCTTGCTGAGGGCATAATCAACAATCTCCCAAGTGGTATCGGCATCAGCGTTCGTATGCCCGAGGGAGACAATGATATTGTGGGCAACACACACATCGACAAGTTCCTTAGCATGAGCAGTTTCTGGGGCGAAGGTGACAGAGCGCATGGTGCCCTCGCTGCTGCTAGCAATCCGATTAAACATCTCTGGATCTCCGGGCATAATGGCATCAGGATCCTGAGCGCCACATTTACCTGGATTGACGAAGGGGCCCTCCATATGAATTCCGGCTATTTCACCCTCGTAAGTTAGTTGCGCAAGAATTTTTGTTTGCTCGGTCAGGATCTCCTCAGTTGCAGAAACTAGAGAGGCGAGCATCGACGTAGTGCCGTGCATAGCGTGGTAGCGTGCAGCTTTGCGACACCCAGCAAGGTCGGAGTTAGGGAAAGACTCCCCTGCCCCGCCGTGGTTATGGATATCAGTAAAGCCAGGGAAGAGAATGGGCAGCGAATCTGGATCCTCGTCGAGAACCCTCAGAGCCGAGATTGCACCGTCCGTTACCTCCATCTCCATGGGGGTGATTCCCTCACGATTAACGACACGTCCGCGGAAAATATCAGCCATTACGTATTGTCCTTTGTTCGAGCAAGATATGCGGCGCCCACGAGTGGTGCGTTAGTACCGAGAGTCGCCTGAGTGCACGGAATATCCTTAAGAGAAGAAATGAGACCTGAACGCAGACCTTTTTCGAAGGGCGCGAGGGTTTCCGGCAAGGTTCCTACTCCACCACCGAGAACTACGGCGTCGACATCATAAGAGTTGATAAAACCGGCAATCGCCTGCCCCACGCACTCCTGGCTTTTATCGATAAGTGCGCGCGCCTCCTTGACCCCTGCTCGGTAGTCCTGCATTACCGGGTGCAAAGAATCGGTGCCATAGGCTTGAGACATCGCTGGACCTGAACCAACGTGTTCAATCGGAGCGCAGCCTCCCTGTGGAGTGGGTCCCAGGAGATAAGCGATTTCTCCCCGATTGAAGTGGGGGGAATCAATCAATTCGCCCCGACTAATCAGAGCTCCCCCGATGCCAGTGCCAATGGAGACAAAGAGAACTTCTTTGTCTGCACCGATGCCATAGACGGCTTCTCCCAATCCCATGACGCGCACGTCGTTATGAAGAGCGATGGGAAGCTGAAACTCTTCGGTGATGCGTTCAGTAAGTTCGGTTCCGACCCAGCCTGGCATGGTGGGGCCCGCATATAGAATGCGGCCGTTCCCTACCACGCCTGGGGCTCCGATTCCGATGCGCTTTGGCTCCAGACCAGCTTCTTTGGCCTGCTCTCGGCTTTCTTGAATGGCGGCTATTACTTCGCGTAAGACTACCTGGCCACCCTCTTGAGCCAAGGTTGGACGAACGCTGCGAAAGAGCACTTCTTTAGGCTTGTCATCGAGGACAATTCCCGTGGCAATTTTGGTGCCACCGATATCGACGGCAATGCTGACCATACTTTATCCTTAATTGAGTTTCGCCACTGCTTCTCGCAGCGGAATATAGTGATGGTGGACTGCAGTTTTGAAGGCCTCAACATCACGGGCGGCAACGGCTTTGACCATGACGGCATGCGATTCAATGGTGCGTGCGTAGTCCGAAGAGATATCAAGGCTGAGCATGGGCACCGTTCGGTCGTGAATCTGCCAAAGGGCGTCGGAAAGCTCCCGCATAAGTTTATTAGATGTTGGTGCTAGTAGCTGCCGATGAAACAGACGGTCCTCGCGGGTAAAATGGCCGCGGTTTTCGTAGCTCGAACGCATTTGTTCAACCGTGATGAGCATATCCTCGATACTTGCGGAAGTATGCTTGTCAATTAGTTCTGCGGCCAGTGCTGATTCGATAGCCTCCCGCGTAGCAACTACCTCGAGGAGATTTTCCCCAGCGTTACGGGGATCGAGAGTCAAACGCAGAACCATCCCACGTACCAGCGGACTCATGCTCATTTTCGAAATAAAAGTACCCTGGCCACGACGGATGTGGACGATATCGAGTGACTGCAATGTTCGCATAGCCTCGCGGACGGAGCTGCGCGAGCACTCTAGCTCTTCACACAGGGTAGTCTCGGAGGGCAATGCATCCCCCTCACGAAGTCCGTGGGTTCGGATATATTTTTCTATTCCGGCTACTGCCTGCTGGGTAGTACTCACAGCCATGAGAATATATCCTTTCTGCCACGGTATAAGGGGGATGGGGATCCCATCAATTAGTATTCGATAGCCTGACTAAACCACGAGGTAATCGAGGTGGGATGAGTAATGGCGGTGCCCACACAGGCAGCATGGATCGGGCGAGTAAATACTTCTTTGAGCTGACTTATGGTGTGGATGCGGCCTTCGACGATGATGGGTCGAGTGATGTGCTCACATACAGCGTCGATAAGCTCGAAATCTGGTCCCGCGGTTTTTTCTCGATCACCGGTATATCCGGCGAGCGTCGTACCTATGAGATCAGCTCCAGCTTCCTCAGCCCGCAGGGCGTCATCGAGGCTACCGCAGTCAGCCATGATGGCGACTCCAGGGAATTCTTCGTGGATACTACGCACAGCATCGGCGAAAGACTCCCCTCCTAACCGGGGCCGATTGGTGGCATCAATAGCCACAATCGAAGCCCCGGCTAAGGCGCACGCACGAGCGTGAGCAGTAGAAGGGGTGATATACACTCCATCATGTCCGTACTTAATCAAGCCGATCACTGGGACTTCAACTGCCTGGCGCGCAGCTGAGATGTCGACGACACCCTGGACGCGAACCGCAACCGCTCCACCTGCAACTACTGCTTGACACATTCTGGCAGTGACTTCAGGAGTTCGCAGTGCCTCGCCTGGATAGGCTTGGCAGCTCACAATGAGCCCCTTTGTTTGCTCAATGATGCTGGTGATATCCGTGCTCATTATCGTTTAACCTTCTTCTAGAGAACGCCGTGAGCCTTGAGCAGTTCACCAATTCCTTGAACCACTTCCGCACTTTGAGTACGCACAGGAGCTGGCATCGTATTGCTGGTGAAAACGCCTTGGAGCATCAGAGAGGACTTGAAAGAACCTACGCCGGCGCCGTAGCCGTGCAGGTCTTGGGGTACGAAAACAATGCGCATCAGATCCGCAAGTCGATCCTGTTCGGCGCGTACGGTCTCCCAGTCGCCATTTTGGTAGGCGTTCCACTGGCGCACATAAGCTGCTGGATCAACGTTACCCAAACCTGGAACTGCTCCATCAGCCCCGGACAAATAAGCTCCGTCTACGACAACTTCGTGGCCGGTGAGGATGGTCAGAGGGTGGCCAGCGCGTTCGTTATCTTGGACCAAGAAGCGGAATGATACGTCGTCACCTGAGGAATCCTTAACACCAGCGAGAACACCTTCTTGTCCAAGACGTACGAGCAAGGTGTGCGGTAGTTTCGTGTGAACACACACTGGAATATCGTAGGCGAAAAGTGGCAACTCGCAGGCTTCGTGAATGAGGCGGAAGTGACGCTCAATCTCTTCGAGGCCCTGGAGTGCGTAGAAGGGGGCGGTAGCCACAATCGCATCGGCGCCGAGTTCCTGGGCGACCTTGGCATGTTCGATAACACGGTTGGTCTCTGTATCGATGCAGCCCACCAGCACAGGCACCCTGCCCGCGTTGAATTCAACTGCAGCAGCAATGATTTCCCGGCGCCGCGCGTCAGTGGAGAAAACGACTTCGCCTGAGGAACCGAGGACGAAAAGACCATGGCATCCTGCATCAATGAGTCTATCAATTAGACGTTTGAAGCTCTCGCGGTCGAAGGATCCATCTTCGAGTAGTGGGGTAACGAGCGGAGGGATGATGCCATGAAATTTCTTATTCATGATGATGTTAAGGACCTTTCCGAAAAGGAGAAAAAGATGAAGTATCCTCCAGTGCCCCGGAGGAGGAGGTTACGACCTCCGGGGCACACTGAGGGTGAAACTAGTAGAGCTTTTGCGATTCCTGCACCAATGAAGGAACTGCGGAGAGCAGCATCTTGGTGTAGTCATCATGGGCGTTGTTGAAGATATCGGTCGTCGACTGTTCTTCGACTACCGAACCCTTATACATCACCGCGATGCGATCAGAAATAAAGCGGACAGTATTGATGTCGTGGGAGATGAAAACCAAACCAAGTCCGAGGCGTTCCTTCAGATCTACGAGAAGGTTAAGTACCTGTGCACGCACCGAGACATCGAGGGCGGAGGTCGGTTCATCGGCGATGATGACATCAGGTTCTAGAACCAGGGCGCGAGCAATAGCCACGCGCTGGCGCTGGCCACCTGAGATCTGGCGAGGTAACACGTCGAGGGCCGACTGAGGTAGACCCACTAGATCGAGGAGCTCCTTGACGTGGGCAACGCGCGACTCCGGGGTGCCAATGCCGTGGACCTTCATAGGATCAGTTAACGCATCGCGGATGATCATACGAGGGTTGAGGGCGGTTGCGGGATCTTGAAAGACCACCGAAACAGCACGTCCAATTTCCTTGCGCCCTGAAGCATTGAAGTGTGCCGGTTTGCCACGGAAGAGAACCTCTCCCCCGGTAGGCTTCTGCAAGCCCACCATGACACGCGCTGTAGTTGACTTACCGCACCCTGATTCACCCACAATGCCTAGGGTTTTACCCTTAAACACCTTCATGGACACATCATTGACGGCATGAACCTTATCCGGCCGGAAGAGTTTACCAGTACGTGAGGTGTGAACCACGTGGACATTTTTCAGCTCAATAACAGGGACGTCCTGTGGAGAAGTCATGTCAGTGCTCCTTAACTCTTAGCAATCGGACGGTTGTGAGCGTCGAGGTATTCTGGAAGCTCCGCATACCAATGCTCGGGACCAACCTCAACGGGGACGGTACGGGTGTCGATACCCACAGTCGGGTGCGAGGAACGCGGAGCGAAACGATCGCCCGTAACAAATTCGCGAGGCGAAGGCACTGTGCCGGGTACCTGGTGGAGCCTTTCGGCTCCGGATTCGATCGAAAGCACAGCCCCCAGCAGACCCTTGGTGTATTCGTGGGTTGGGCTGGTCATAAGCTCGGCAGTTGGTGCCTGCTCGACGATCTGACCTGCGTACATAACGGTGACGCGATGCGAGACCGAGGCCACAAGGGCGAGGTCGTGCGATACGAAGACCATGGCGAATCCAAGCTTTTGTTGCAGATCGTGGAGCAGGTCAATGACCTGCTTTTGAACCGTCACGTCCAACGCGGTTGTCGGCTCGTCTGCGATGACCAATTTAGGATCGCGAGTGAGCGCCATAGCAATGAGCACACGCTGACGCTGTCCACCGGAGAGCTCATGGGGATAAGACTTCAAGGTGCGGTCAGGATCGAGGCCCACCAATTCAAGAAGGTCTTCAGCGGTTCGCGTTCCGCCGCGCGAGGTCAGTTGCTTCATCTGTGAGGAGATAAGCATCGAGGGGTTGAGGGAGCTCAGAGCATCTTGGTAGATCATGGCAATTTCATGGCCACGCAAGGAGTTGTGCTCCTTGGGATCCATACCGACTAGCTCGTGTCCGTCGAAAAGGATTGAACCAGTAATTTCTGCGGTATCAGGGAGCAGACCCATCACCGCCATAGACGAGATGGACTTGCCGCATCCGGACTCACCCACTAGACCCATAGTTTCACTCGGGCGAACGGAGAAGGAGACATTATCCACAATAGCCACATCACCGTGGGCTGCTGGGAACTTGATGGTGAGGTTCTTGACCTCGAGTAGTGGAGGTTGCGCGCTTTTCTCTGGGCTTAAGATGAGGCGATCATCGCGGGAGATTTCAGAAATGCGCAGCGCATCCAAGCGCTCGCCAAGAGATTCCTTCTGGCGAACATACTCGCTGACGATATACTCATTACGCTTTTCGACTTCATCCTCAGTTGCCCCGATGAACTTGGCATTACCGCGAGCTCGAGGTGCTGCTAACGCATCAGTGAGACCCTCGGAAAGTACATTCAGAGACAAGGTGGTGATCAAGATCATCAGACCTGGGAAGAATGTGGGCCACCAGAATCCTGAAGTCAAAAGTTGCTTACCGTCGGCCAGGATATTACCCCACGATGGAGCAGGTGGCTGAACTCCAGCTTGGATAAATGATAGCGAGGCTTCGAGTACGATCGCATCGGCTACCAGCACCGTCGCGAACACCATAATGGGAGCGATGCAGTTACGGGCAACGTGTTTAAACAGAATCCAGGACGTGCGAGCACCCATGACCTTGGTAGCGGAAACATAATCTTCACCAAACTGTGAGAGTACGTTGGCACGAACGATACGGGAGAGCTGCGGCACATACAGGAAGCCAATGGAAAAGACGATCACGCCGATTGTCTTACCGAGGGAGGCTACGAAAACAGCAACCAAAGCGATGCCGGGGAAGGACATGATGATGTCCAAAATACGCATGAGGATCTCGGAAACTACCTTGCCAGCTGTTGCTGCGATGGAGCCGAGGACCGCGGCGAAGACTAGTGCCATTGCGGTAGATAGGAGGCCAATGGCGAGGGAGTAGCGAGCGCCATAGGCTACACGAGCGAAGACGTCGCGGCCGGAGGCGTCGGTTCCAAACCAGAAGGTGGAATCTGGCGGAACGACTGGGACTAGTGCGCTATTAGCTTGTTCATCGCCAACCACCGAAGGATCGAAGGGAAGCGAGGTGGTGAGAGGATCAAATTTGGTGATCAACGGCGCGAAAATAGCCATGAGAATCACAAGGCCGAGCATACCAACGGCGATTTGCGAGCCTACGGGCAAGCTGGATTTTTTGAATCGCAATCCAGGCGTGCTGAGCTTTTGGGTCATCTTCTTGCGTATCATTAGACGCTCCTAATGCGCGGGTTGACCATCACGTAGAGAAGGTCAACGATGATATTGATGAGGATAAAGGCAATAGACACAGTCAAGGTCACGCCCTGGACAAGGTAGACGTCGTTACGGGTAACGCCGTCGAGGATGAGCTGACCCATCGCCTGAATATTAAAGATGATCTCGATGATCACCGCGCCACCCATGAGGTAGCCAACACGCAGACCCAAAACTGTAATTGGGGTGATCAATGCATTACGCAAGACGTTACGGCCGATGACAACAGACTTTGGAATGCCGGCTCCGATAGCGGTACGGACATAATCCCTATCGAGCTCTTCAACCATGGCAGTACGCACCACACGGGTCAAGGAACCTGCAACAGGAACAGCCAAAGCGAAGGCGGGCAGGAAGATATTGTTGATATAGCGACCAGGATCTTCAGTAAATGGGACCCACTCTGAGATCAACGCTGGGAACCAACCAGTTCCTGAAGGCACGGTACCGAAGGCCTGAATGAGCAAGATTGCCAGCCAGAACGAAGGAGTTGCCAATGCTGCGATAGAGAGGATACGGATGAGCTGATCAGGCCAGCTATCACGGTACAGGGCAGCGATAACGCCCAAGCTGAAGGAGATGATGACAGCAATGAAAAGGCCGATGAACGTTAATTGCAACGTAATTGGGAAAGCATAAGCGACGAGGTCGGTTACCGAGGTATTACCCTTGGAGGTTCCAAGATCTAGCCGCAAAAGTCCAAGAAGGAATTGTCCGTAGCGAACGAACAAGGGAAGGTTGAGACCGTTTTGCTCACGATAGGCCTCGAGGGCTTCTTCGGAAGCTGCTTCGCCAAGGGCTAGGCGCGCAGGGTCGGAGGGTGAGAAAGACATGACGAAGAAGACCAAAAAGGTAACGCCCAAAATCATGATGGGCAGCGCAACTAGCCTTCGTCCGATCAGTCGGATGAGATTCGACACAGTGGGACTGCTCCTTTCGTAAGAAATGAAGCTTAAGTAGTTTTTGTGGGGACAGGTATTTCAGTATTTAAGGAAGCTGCGTGCTTGCGATGACTGGGCAGTTTCCCCAAGATTTATGCGGGCACGACAAATAACGATGCCAGTGCGCATCACGGTTAAAGTTTGATTGTGCTCAATAATTTTTGGCCGAACACGAGCCAATTTCGACTAAGGGGCGGGTATTGGCAGGAGTCAAGCCCGCCCCGTTGTCGCTTATCTTCTACAAGATATTACTTCAGTCCCACATCGACGAAGGAGAGACCGGTGAGCGAGATCGGCTCGAAACCATCAAGTGCATCGTCGTTCCAAGCGGATGGGCTCTTGCGGTGGAAGAGCGGATACAGAGGTACCTCTTCGGAGAGGAGATCGAAGGTCTGGTGCCACAGATCCATTTGCTCGTCACCGGAAGACTGGGATGCCTTCTCAAGCAGCTCTTGAACCTTGTTGTAGGAGTCGGTGCCCTTCCAGTGCATACGACCATCGGTCCAGGTGTCACCTGCGTACCACCAGCGCATAAGAAGGTCGGCGTCAGCACCGAAGACGGAAGGATCACCAGGGGCGATCACAATATCCCACGTGTCATCAGATGCGATTTGGGTATAGAGATCCGAAGACTTCAACTCGGTGAACTCTACGCTTATACCAGCAGCCTCAAGCGATTCCTTGATGATTGGGGTGCAGCCCTTGACCCAGTCATGGTTGGTTACCAGCATCCGGACAGACTTCAGGCCAGTCTCGGCGAAGTGCTCGGTAGCCTTGGCAGCATCGAGGCTGTACACCATCGAAGCTTCCTTGTAGGCTGCGTGGTTTTCCTGGACGAAAGACTTAGCCGGCGACGCTTGGTTGGCCATGCCTGTCTGAATAACCTTGTCGATATCGATGGCATAAAGCACACCACGACGATTCTTGAGGTCCTTCATGGCAGAATTTTCACCATTGTTGAACATGATGAACAGCAAGCCGAAACCTTGAACAGACTCGACACTCGACGAGGCCTGAACCTGGGTGAGTGAGAGGTAGGGAACCGAATCGATAGCCATAACCGACTTGGATTCCATAGCGTTGGTACGAGTTGCTGCGTCTGGAAGAATCTTCCATGTCATCTTGGCAGCCTTGGCTGGCTTAGGACCGGTGTAATCCTCGAACTTTGTAAAGACAACCTGCGAAGATGCAGCACCGTTGTCGGTCATCTTCCACGGGCCGGTTCCTACAGGGTTAGCATCGAATGCTGCACTATCAGCCTCTACGCTTGCCTTCGGTACGATCTTCACTACCGATAGACGTTCCTTCACAAGGGTGAAGGGGTACTTCATCGTAAACATCACGGTGGTGGCGTCTTTAGCCTCGACCTTCTCAATGAATGGGATGAAGGATGCGTAGAGCGAATTATTTGACTCGTCCAATACGCGCTCGAAGGAGAACACGACATCCTCCGTGGTGACTGGCTCCCCATTGTGGAAAACTGCACCGTCGCGCAAAGTCACTTCAGCGGACTTTCCGTCCTCGCTTACTTTGGGGTCACCGTCAGCGAGCGCTGCGTAAACAGTGCGGTCTGGGGTGGGAGTGATCTCGTAGAGACCCTCCAGGGTATGCCAGTTCGCAGCAATCGTCAGTGCTGACGTTGTGGTCATTGGGTCATAGCCGTTGGTGCCCAGCTCATAGGAGATACCAGCGGTAATCTCATCTTTGCTCATAGCACCGCCGGATCCGGATCCGGATCCACTAGTGTTCCCATCTGACTTATCGTCAGAGCCACAGGCGCTAACGGTGGTAGCAATACCAGCGGCAGCGGCCATAACGCCTGCTGCCTTTAAAAAACCACGACGGTTCATACCTTCAGCGGTATTTGTCATGTTTCAACCTCCATTGAGTTGACTTGTCGGACGTCTGATGCCTCGACTTTGAGTGTACTAAACAATTACACCCATAACAACGGGCTACCGTCACTATTTCGCCTTAATGTAAGGTAGATAACATCTGACCGGGGCAAAAGCCGAGAATAGCGCCGTTATCTGCAGAAATCCTGACATAGGCAGTACAGAAAATCCACCCCCATCAACACCCCCTATTTTCGGCAGTAATGCCTGGGCAATCCGTCATATTCACTCGAAAGATTACTCATCACAAAAAAGGACCTCGCCACCTCACACAAATAAGGTGGCGAGACTCAGGTAATAAGAAGGAGAAGACTATCGCAAGCCCATTCTGGATGTGCACGCGGGCCACGCCCCCCAGCCCTGAACCGCCTGCACTTTTTGGGCTATCTCAATCTGTTGCTCTCGAGTTGCCAGATATGCCATGGGAGCATACTGCGCCCCGCCAAAACCCAGCCAGGTAGAATGAGCGAACTGCAGCCCTCCAGAGAACCCATTCCCGGTGTTAATAGACCAATTCCCTCCGGCTTCGCACTGTGCCAACTTATCCCACACCGATCCAGAACTGACCGCGGGCACGGAGATGACAGGCTTGGTTCCGCGTGCAATGGTTGCGGGAATTGCAGTATGGATAATCTCCTCAGATTGGATCTCTTGCGCGGTTTGCACCCCGTCGATGAGTGTAATAATTGAGCTCACCCGCTTGTGTCCAGGTGTACCGGGCTGGAGCACCTGTTCCACCCCTTTATCGAGGTGGGGATCCTCAAAATAGGCTGCAGGAGCGTCATATTCAATAACTTCTTCGACGTCCTGCTCTATCACACGGTTGATAACGATGTGGGTATTATGCGCTATCTGCTCTTTCAGATCTGGTGTCACGCGATCTAAAGCACTCAATGTTATACCTCGAGCTTTGAGCACATCAGCCACAGTAGGTTCTGCAATGGAGATATATGAAGTCCGACCCCCATCGGACAGCGTGATTATTTTTGGTGTTACCACGTTGATTTCACGTGGCCCCTCCGCCAATCTGGTGTAAACAGGCTGACTTAAACCCAAAGCCCGGGCTGCACTGGACACTGAATCAATTTGTGAGACTAATTCCCCGACGGTATTTGCATTAGTTTTGACCGTTTCGCGCTTGCCATCGATAACCAGATCGACTTGTTTCGAGGTACGCACTGAGATTACTTGATTGTGTTGAATCTTCTGATCGGGGGCGGGAGCGACGATATCGTCAGCGTCGACGGTAATCCCCGCTTTCTCCAACGCGCCAGCCACATCACTAGCCGTTGTGAGTAACTCTACGTTCTCCCCGTCGAGGTTTATCACCACGTCTTTTGCTTGGGCTACCATCGCTCCGCCACTCATCAGACAAGCCGCGGCGGTGCCACCGGCTGCACAACGGATGGCGATACGACGCGATGATCCTGGAGTTAAATCCTTGCGATGATGTCCCATAATCCCTTTCTCAACGTTCTGCCACCCTGCGTGACGAGTTTCCAACCCCCTCAGTGAGATTCGAGGGTTTGATTACATTATGATAACAGAACCACAACTACAGGCGGTAGAACTGGGAAAACGCGTTTGCCCCATGCGTGTACAGTCGTCACACCCGCCACTCAAATTGTTCCCAATGTTTCATCGAGTCCATAGGCGCGATGGAAATTTCGGTAGATTTGATAAGCACATTCTTCCAGCTCCATCCCGCGACTGTGCGCAATCACAGCCGCAGTATGGCCGATTAATGCCGGCTCATTTTTAACTCCGCGATAGGGCTCGGGCGTCATATACGGAGCATCAGTTTCCACCAAAATTTGATCCATCGGAGCCAGCGCAGCAGCCTGTCGTAGATGATCGTTGCGCTTGAAAGTCAGGTTGCCAGCGAAGCTCAATATATAGCCCCTGTCGATCGCCTCGAGCGCAACCTCCACGGGTGAAGAGAAGCAATGCAGGATAACTTCGCGTGGTCGAGGAGCATCCGCGAGAATTCGCAGTAAATCCGCATCAGCCTCGCGGTTATGTATCATGAGGGCCTTATTCGTTTTCACCGCCAAATCGATATGCCAGCGAAAGGCCTCTTCCTGAATATCTAGCGAAGCCGTCGACTCAGGAGCATGTGTAATCCAATAAGTATCAAGCCCTGTTTCTCCTACGGCGACACACCGCTCGTCCCCGGCCATACGAGTAAGCTGGTCGCGTGCCACCTCGTCGAGTTCACCTGCTCGTGTAGGATGTATCGCTACCGCAGCAAAAATACGAGGATTCACCTGCGCCGCCGTGAGAGCTAAGACGGCCTCGTCAAGGCCATCACCGACGGTACACAGTTTCTCCACCCCCGAGGCTAAGGCACGGTCGACTAAGGCTTTGATCTCACTGGTATTGCGAGCTCCACAACTAGCCAGGTGCGTGTGAGCATCGACAAGCAAAGGGATTCTAGGGTACGGTTGCGCGAGAGGGCGCGGCTTCTTCTTCCCCATGCTATTGCACCGGTGCCCAACTCGGGCCCTCCGTGGCGAGCTTAGGGTCTAATTTTGCAATCAGCGGGCGCGGCTTCGACAAGGGCGTACCGGCGACCATGTCGATGCGCTGCCAACAAGCCTGCTCGCTCGCATAATCCCCCATGATTACCGGATATGTAGAACTGGGGTCAGGTAAACCCACTCCGACCAGCTCAACCGGAATATCGTCGCTAACCTCAACGATCTCAGGCTGTGCTGCCCATATTCCCGAGCGTCCCAAAGTCTCGTGAACAGCTTGAGCGAGATGCGGCAAATATGGAGTGAGCATCACATTGATATCTGAAACCAGCTGCAAGGCTACCCACAAGACAGTGCCTAAGCGTTCACGCTGGGATTCATCTTTGGCAAGCTTCCACGGTTCCATCTCCGCAATATAAGCATTCGCCTCACCCACGATGTGCATAATATGAGAAATGCCTTGCTTAAATCGCGATTGGGCCAAATGTTCAGAAACTCGGTCGAAGGCTTCGGTAGCCGCCTGCAGAATGTCCATATCAGCCGGGAGAAGTTCACCACAGGGAGGAACCTCCCCGAAGTTCTTATGCGCCATAGAGACTGTACGGTTGATGAGATTGCCCCAGCCATTCGCCAACTCATTATTGATGCGTCGGACGAATTCATCCCAGGTAAAATCTGTGTCGTTGTTTTCCGGACCGGCGACCGCGATGAAATAACGCAAGGCATCCGGGCCAAATTCCCTGAGGAAATCCTTGACGTAGATGACAACGCCCTTCGACGAGGAGAACTTCGAGCCTGACATGGTCAGAAACTCCGATGAAACCACCTCGGTCGGTAAATTGAGGTGTCCATAGTGATGCTCCTGACCACCTTTGGCACCGGATCCTTGGTACCCCAAGAGCTCAGCAGGCCAGATCTGGGAGTGGAAAGTGATATTGTCCTTACCCATGAAGTAGTAGGAAAGAGCCTGTGGATTAGTCCACCACTTCTGCCAAGCGTCTTTATCGCCCGAGCGATAGGCCCACTCCAGGGATGCGGATAGGTAGCCTATAACAGCATCAAACCATACATACAATTTTTTTGTTGGCTTATTCTCCCAGCCCTCGACGGGAATTGGAACTCCCCAATCGATATCTCGACTCATGGCTCGCGGGCGCAAATCACCTAAAAGGTTGAGCGAGAATTTCAGCACATTAGGACGCCAATCCTTGCGACTATGAAGCCACTGCTCTAAAGACTCAGCAAGCGCCGGAAGATCAAGAAGGAAGTGCTCAGTCTCAATAAATTGAGGAACCTCACCGTTTATCTTCGATATCGGGTTGATGAGTTCCGCCGGATCTAGTTGATTGCCGCAGTTATCACACTGATCTCCACGGGCACCCTCCGAGTGGCAAATCGGACATTCACCCTCGATATACCGATCAGGCAAGGTGCGCCCTGTCGATGGCGACACCGCCCCGAAAGTTGTTTGTTTAATCATATAACCGTTGTCATACAGGCCCTTAAACAGTTCCTGTACCACCGCATAGTGGTTGCGGGTGGTCGTACGGGTAAAGAGATCATAACTTAGACCCAAACCGGTAAGATCCTCAACGATCTGACGATTATAGCGATCAGCCAGCTCCTTGACATGGACGCCCTCCTTGTCAGCCTGCACTAATAGGGGAGTTCCGTGCTCATCGGTCCCCGACACCATCAGCACATTATTCCCTGCCATTCGTTGAAAACGAGCGAATACATCCGAGGGGACACCGAAACCCGCAACATGGCCAATATGTCGCGGACCGTTGGCATAGGGCCAAGCAACTGCTACCAGCAAATTATTCATGGTTTAGAACTTTATCACGAGCAACCAAAGCGCTCTCGAAGATATCATTCGCACGCAAAGAGTACGTGCGGGCCAGGTCCTTGCAGACCGATTTAAGCCGCTCCCCAGCCGCTGCCCTCTCTACAGCTTCGGCAATAATATCGTCAATATCGACATCCCTCGCCCCCAAATTTCCCTCGATCACGCAGGTGATCTCGCCACGTACCCCAGACTGTGCCCACTGCAGAACTTCAAGAAGACTCCCCCTCTTAACTTCCTCAAATGTTTTAGTCAATTCGCGCACCACGGCGACACGCCTCTGCGGACCTAAAACATCGAGAGCATCCGAGAGCGTATCGACAATTCGATGGGGCGATTCAAAGAAACACACGGCCCGTTCTTCGTTCTTCAGAGACTCTAACCACGACAGTCGGGCTCCTTTTTTTCGTGGCGCGAATCCATCAAAGGCGAATTTTCCCACATGCAGCCCGGATAAGGCTAAAGCTACGGGCACGGCAGATGGACCAGGGAAGCAAGTGATGGGAATACCCTGCTCATGAGCAGCCTCAACAAGAGGAAATCCAGGATCCGACACGATAGGCATTCCTGCATCGGTCACCACAACAACACTTCCATCACGTGCCAGTTCAATGAGTGTAGCCACGCGCGAGCGTTCATTATGGTCGAAATTAGAGATGATCTTCCCCTTCACCTCAATTCCTAAAGCCTGCGCCAACGCCTTTGTACGGCGGGTATCTTCGGCGGCAATATAATCAGCCTCACTCAAAGCTTGGCGCAACCGCTCGGAAGCATCTCCGATATTGCCCAGTGGCGTCGCTGCGAGGATGAGCCCGCGTGGCAGAGGTGGTAGGTCGACGGTCATCTTCTTAATAACTCCTTAGAAGGCAGCGGCTTAACTAGCACCCCCTAATCTACCCTTATAGGACTATACAAAAGCGCCGCCAGTAAAAAACTGGCGGCGCTAGGTCAAGCTCTAGTGATCCTGCAACCTATGTGGCGACTGCTGATCGGAATCTCCTAAAGTTTCCGGGTGCTCACGTGAATTCTCAGATTCAATCTGATGAGACTCTGTGGTGCTCTCATCGGCCCCGTCAAGGCTCTCGTGTTCACGACGTTCTTCTTCAGCGATTTCCTCTTCGATCTCTTCCTCAACTTCAACGCGAATAGATTCCACGAATTCCTCGCGCTCTAGGTTCGACTCTTCAACATACCGATTTAACATACGCTGTTGTTTGGAGCTAAAGCGTAGGCGCGGATCGAGTTTACGCCGTAGCAATTCTCTGATGCGGTCGCGGCGTGTGGACTCCTCACGGATGGTAGTTAAGCTCTTTATCCATGCAAGGGTAATCACCGTAAAGAGGATCACTCCGATATAGCCCAGGATTGGGTATACCGTGGCAACCAATGTTTTAAAGCCTAGGAAGCTGGCACCAAATCCGATGAGGCAGGAAGCCACGAATACCAGGTAGAAACGCTGTGGAGATTTGGACGTTAGGCGCTTGGCAAAGGCGTAGAACATACCGACCGCAGTATTGAAGATCATGCCGATGATCACGATACTCATTAAAAGACCCAAGTTCGGATGAATGCCGTCGACAATGCGCAGCATAGGAACATCGTCTTGGGCCACCACATCAACGCTGCGGTAGAGTGCCAATGCGGTTAGTGTGAGCATGAGTCCAAAGACAATGCCACCGATGAGGCCGCCGATACCAGCAGCTTTTGGATCAGTATTATTTCCGCCGATGATGATTGCCATCGAGGCACCCACCATCAGATTCAGTCCTACGTAGTTCATGGAGGAAATAAACCAGTGCGGAGTAGCGGGCTCAATCAAGCGCACGCCAGCCTCAATAGCCTCTGGTGAGGAGGACGCATGGGTTAAGGCCCACACGGCCGCCAGCCCAATAAAGGCAACGATAAAGGGAGTTACGGCGCCGATAACGCCAGTGATCTTATCAACGTCGAGTAGACCTGCGATGAGCACCACAACCAGCAGTCCGATCGCGCCTACCCAAATTGGCCAACCAAATTGCTGATTCAAGTTGGAACCAGCGCCGGCAAACATAACCATACCGGTACAGAACAGGGTCACGAGGACGCCTGCATCGAGCATTTTGCCAACGATGGGGTGAGAGATCCGATGGATCACGGCCCCGTGGTCGTCGGCTAGAAAATAGGAGCCGAGTTGGATGGCAGCCATGCCCGAGAGCATAACCACGACACTGGATATGACTGCCGCAAGGATGCCCATCGAGCCAAAGCCTACAAAGTACTGCAGCACTTCCTGGCCAGTAGCGAACCCAGCTCCTACGATGACGCCGATGAATGCTAGAGCTATCGACGCAACGCGCTTAAACATGTGGAGTTTTCTCTTTCTTGTGGTGCCTGTCGAGACGGCGCTTAGCCTTATTCTTCTCCCGTCGAACGTGCTCTAAGTGGATGCGTCGTTCGCGGGCCAACCGGGATTGGAAGCGCTGTTGCTCACGATAGTCGAGGTAAATCGCATCGTTGCGAAGATCCTTCAAGAGAGCAAACATGAGCATAACAATAACAAGGAGGAAAGGCGAAGCGGCGATGATAGTTAAATTCTGCAAGTTTGATAGCACATCCGCTCCACCGGTGACCAACATCGTCATACCGATGAGAGCTACAAGAACACCCCAACCCGCAGAGACGAAGCGATTAGCGTCACTCTTACCATTTTGACTCATTGACCCCATCACCGTCGAGGCAGAATCTGCCGAGGTAATAAAGAAGGTAGCAAGCAGGATGAGGGCGATAATGCCAACAATATGCCCACCTGGCATCGTGTGGAGCAGATCAAAGAGCTGGTATTCTGCTTTGCCTTCACCATAGATCGAGCGACCTTCTTGCTCGAGGTGAATAGCGGTCCCACCAAAGATAGCGAACCATACTACGGACACGGCAGATGGTACCAGTAGCACTCCCATAATGAACTCGCGCACCGTGCGTCCGCGCGAAATGCGAGCCAGGAACATGCCAACAAAAGGTGACCAGGAAATCCACCAAGCCCAATAGAAGATCGTCCAGCCACCCAACCACTCGCCGGCAGAACCATTAGCGGACTCAGCAGTACGACCGATCATTTGGAAGAAGTTGGACAGGTAGGCACCTAGGGCACCAGGAATGAGGTTGAGGATGGTTACGGTAGGTCCCACGACGAACACAAAGAGTGCAACGAGCGAGGCGAGGACCATATTAGCGTTGGAAATATACTGGATGCCCTTGCCCACGCCCGACATAGCGGACACTAAGAACGCTAGAGTGAGCACAGAGACGATACCAATAAGCGTGGACATCCGTGGTTCCTCGACGATTCCCGCAGCGGTGAGACCAGCACGGATCTGAGTCGCTCCAATACCAAGGGAGCACGCAGTACCGAAAATGGTGGCTATGATTGCGAGGATATCCACCACGCGCCCTGGCCATCCTCGCGCCCCTTTTTCACCAAATAATGGGATGAAGGATGCGCTTAGCAGCTGGCGTCGCCCTAAACGGAAGGTCGAATATGCAATAGCAAGGCCAAAAATTCCGTAGATAGCCCACGGGTGCAATGCCCAATGCAGGAGCGTGGTTGCCATAGCCTGAGCCACGTTATTCGGGGCATAATTTGGCACTCCGTTGAGGTAGTGAGTCAACGGTTCCGATGCACCGTAGAACATCAGACCGATTCCCATGCCGGCAGCAAACATCATGGCGATCCAGCTGGCGGTGGAGAATTCGGGGGCTTCATCATCGCGGCCCAGTTTTATGGAACCAAATTTACTGAGCGCCACAACAATAGCGAATACCAATATGACGGTGGTGCCCAAAATGAAGGCCCATCCGAAGGTATCGATGACATAGCCAAGGGCCGTGCCGGCAAAGCCTGAGAATGAATCCGGAAGAAGGAGACCCCAAGCCACGACGGCTAAAACCGCGACGACTGCTGGTATGGTGACCAGCCAATCTACCTTGGCATCCTCATCTTCACCCTGAAGAATAATCTCTTCCTCGTCACCGTAGGCCTGCTCCTCGATTGTCGATCTACTCGAGAGCATGGCAGCAAGCTCATGCGTTGCAGTAGGTGCTGCTGCATCCTCCTGCGCGGTCGTCAAAGCGACACCGCTAGCCTCTGCAGGCTGAGATTCATTAGATTTTTCCATAAAGCTACCGTGCTCCATATGCAGCGATAATGCAACAAGGGCGCCCAAAATTGACAGCTCCGGCGCTCCAAATTGATCAATGTAACCATTTCGTTACCAACGCTATGCGCAGGCACGATAATACAATGCCTGACCGAAGGTCACAATAGGGTAACGATTAGGGCCATCAGCCACGCTATCCAGCTCCGGCGAGTTTCTCAATATCTTTCCACTCGAGACCGCTCTACCTCTAATATTAAAACAGTGAACCTCGTCAAGAAGCCACCTAACCACAAATACCCACGCCATATCTGGACCCTCGGGGATACTCTCTCCACGATGGTCGTTTTTATCTGCGCGGCACTCTTGCGTTTCGTCAATCTCGGCTCCCTCAGCGACCAAGAAACCCCAGTATTTGACGAAAAGCATTATGTGCCCCAGGCCTGGGATATGGTGGAGACGTGGATGAACCCGATCCTTGGAGGCATCGAATCAAATCCGGGCTACGGCCTCGTTGTCCATCCACCATTAGGGAAACAGCTTATCGCCCTTGGCGAAATGCTCTACGGTTACACGCCCTTCGGGTGGCGGGCGGTGGGCGCGCTGCTCGGCGCACTGACGATCACCCTTATCATGGCTATAACTAGGCAGCTCACCCGCTCAACCGGCCTAGCGACTACAGCGGGAGTGATAGCGCTAAGCGACGGCTTCCTTCTGGTAATCAGTCGATTCGCTCTTCTTGACGTCTTTCAAACTTTTTTTATTACTGCGGCCTCGTGGGCTCTTATCAGAGATTGGCTGCAGGTATCTGCCCGCTATGAGGATCGCCACGAATCACTCTACGGGCCTCCCATCGGATTTCGCTGGTGGCGTTTTGCCTGTGGAGTTTTTCTCGGACTAGCGCTGTCCGTAAAATGGTCAGGTCTGTATTATATGGCTTTCTTTGGCATCCTCTCGGTTATTCTCGATTACCGAACTCGCGCCCGCTCCGGTACGTTATCACCGTTTGTAGGAACACTTATGCGTGATAGCTGGCGCGCTTTTACCCACCTGGTTATCCTCCCTGTTGCGCTCTATATCTGGAGCTGGCGAGCTTGGTTCGCTAGCGAGACGTCGATCTATCACCATGTTGCTAGCGACGGCACTTTAGGAGATGATTCTTTTATCAAGCTTCTCCCCGAGGGACTTGCAGGTTGGACTTATTATCACTCAGAAGTGCTGAAATTTCATGCCTCGCTAACCACCTCCGCCGGCCACCAGCACCCCTTTGAATCCAAGCCATGGGAATGGCTGGTCGGGATTAAGCCCATTCTCTACTTCTCACAAACGGATATTCCTTGCGGACCAACCGCGTGCCGCCGCATGCTCTACCTCTTTGGCACTCCCGCTCTGTGGTGGCTCGTCATACCGGTTATTATTGCCGCCTTGTGGCTTGTCCTGATCAAAAAGGATTGGGTACTTGTTATCCCCTTATGGACGTTTGCGGCTGGCTTCATTCCCTGGTTGATCGGTTACGACCGCCAGATGTACTTCTTCTACGCGGCTCCTCTGATCCCGATGGTTATTGTGATGCTCACCTACCTATTAGGGAAAATAATCCACAGGAGACCCCGAGGGGGAACGGTTATTGTTAGTATCTACCTCGGCATCCTTATTGCACAGTTCTTCTACTTCATGCCTCTCTTCTTTGGCTTCATTCTGCCCGATTCAGCCTATGACGCGCTAGCGTGGATCCCTGCGTGGCGATAGCAAAAATCGTAGAGCCAAAGCGGTTGAGGGTCTAAAGGTCGATACTGCAAACGCAAAAAGTTATCCACAACTTTTCGCGTTTTTTAGAGTAGATATTGTGCTCGCGATTCTTCCTGTTTAGCGTCAGGAGCATGAAGACGTGCCTAGAATCGATAAAGGACCTCGCTCCACGTGGTGGTGAACTTGCTTACGAACTCAAGCGCACCGTTTTGACAAAAGACGAGATGGCGTTATTCCTCGACTGCACCCATACCGAAGCCTCACTGATGCTCGCGGTTGCAAAAACTTTTCACCCGGACGAGCTCGACCTAGCTATTGACTACCAACTGAGTTTTGCCAAACTACGTTTGATCTCAAGTGTGAGCAAAAAACTGCGCAATCCGAGCATCGATCCTAAGGAATTACGAGAAGAACTCATCCGTCAAGCGGCAACCTTGAGCTGCTTCGACCTCGATCGCCACATCAAAACTACGTTGAAAACATTAAATGCCGAGTATTCCCGCCCACGTGCTTGGTACGCCCGTTTCTCCGCAACTGCCGATGCAGACGGCATGCGCTATATCAATATGAAGCTCCCTGAAGCGCAATGTGAACGTCTGCGCACGGTGCTAACTCCACAAGCCCACGATAAAGCATCCCAAGGTATGGCCAACGGAGAGGCTGAAGGCCTCGCTATGGCTCTGTATGAAACCGTTATTACCAATACTTCAACTGATTCTGGCCATCGGGATCTTCGCCACAGTCCTCTGATCCTTATTCCGATAGCAGATGCGCAAGAACACTGCGATGGTACAGTCACCAATAGTGATGGCGTCATTCTCAATATTACCGATATTGCTGAAGAAATTATCAACGAAATGGGTTTTGCCATCGCAATCTACAAGGACTCACACGGAGTACCCAGGCCTCACGAAGTTCTTGATATCAAACGCTTAGCAGACGCAGACGACCGTTTTCGCGCGATAACTTCGCATTTGATATGTCAGCATCCAGAATGCTCGATCCCGGCGGTTCGCTGCGATATCCACCATATACAGGCCTTTTCTCGTGGAGGGGCAACTACCACTGCCAATCTCTGCCCCCTGTGTAGGGTCCATAACCTTAGAAACGACGATGACCCTAATAGGTCTCGCCACGGGCGTGTCGAAGCTGACCCTAAGACTGGACTTATCTCCTACCGGATGCCCGACGGCACTCAACGCGCTAATCTCCACCCAGCTATCTCCAAGGGAACACAGGCCTTCGCCCACCGGATCCTCGGAGAGTGCTAGTCCACACGCAATACCCACATCCTCGAGGTCGAAGGACCAAGGGGTTATTGAGGATGCCTTATTACAGAGAACGTCTGCCGAGTTCCAGCAATTCCCAGCCACGTTCAGCGAACCAACATCCCGCCAACGCTACGACGGAGAAAAGCAGCAATGCCAACTGAGCGAGTGCATCGTAGTTAATCGTCCCAACAACAATTTCACGCGTCGCAAAACCAAAGCTGAACATCCACGCAGCTCCATACACGGGCAAGATTCCGGCGATGAGGCGGTATTGCCAGCTGGCAAAAAATAGACCAAAACCCAGTGATAACCGCATAGCGGCTGCCTCTACTACAACTCTACTCATCAGCGGGTCATCGACTAGAAACTCAACATCGCCCAAAAGAAAGAGGGCCCAAAAGACCCAGAACAAACCAGTAACTGCAATGAATACGCGCGATACGGTGATACCGACAATTCGCGCAGACGCGTGACGGCGCCACTCGGATTCCACACCATGGATGATAATTGCCGACAAGTCCGGAGCGCGATCCCGCAAATTTTCGTTGAAGGCTAATCTGCGATTCATTAAGGCGGCTTGCTCAAGAAAATGGCGACATTGTTCGCACCCTATAAGGTGGGCATCAACGATCTCATCGTTAAGAGAAAAAGCTTCGCCATCCAAGCGAGCCGAGAGAGCAGCTTGAACCTTGTCACAGTTCAGCATCGCGGGTGAGAAACCAATCTACGCTGAGCCGACCTGCACCAAATACCACGACTACCATAAGAGACACAATAAGCAAGAGCACGTACTCGAATCCCCCACTGGACGCAAAAAAACCAGAACCTAGGTGGACGAAGTAAAAGGCCGCCGCCATAAGAAGAGCTAGAGCACCAGCAACTACAGTGGTTAGCAGTCCAATAACCAGCAAGGCTCCCCCACCGAGTTCAGCAATGGCAGCTATATAGGCAGAGAGCTTTGGCTGGGGAATAGCGCTTGCAGAGAACTGTCCGGCAATCTCATCAATTCCCTGGATGAATAGCTTCTGGTAACCATGTGCTACGAAGATGACGCCGAGGACGAGCCGAAATATTGCGAGTGCAATATCGCGTACCACTGGGCGATCCATGCCTAGCTCACCCGCCGCGAAGCTTCAGCATCATGTGTGGGCTGTTTATAATGAGCACTGTCGATGAGCTCCAATTCTTGAAAATCGGCTGACTCGTCGTCAATCTCTAAAACCACCGCGCCAGGGTGACGCAGCCGCTGCGGTATACCCAGATCGTTATCGGAGACGCTCCGTACACCAAGTCGGCTACGACGGAGGTGCCGAATGCGTCGGTTGCGTAACTCGATCTCTGATTTAACCAATTTCCTCAGCACGATCAGGTATGCCACAAATATAACGCCCATGAGTGCAGGGGCAATCCAGGCCAGTCCCCCAAATACAATCGCAGAGATAACAGCGACGAGAAGCAACACGCTCATCGTAGCTACTACGATCTTTCGCCGTTGATAACGTGACTTCGCGGCTTCTCGATCCGCTTCAGGGTCGAAACCTCCCCGACCACGCCTAGCCTGAATATACGAAAGCTCTTCTTCGGTGAACTCTGGGCTAAAGTCGTCGTTATCGGGCGTTTCCTCGCTATCTTCTACTTCATCGCCAGTATCTTCGTCGGGGGCTGGGAAGAGCAGATCCTCTGGATCGGTATAGGAAGAATCGATTTCATAGGTGGCCTGTGAAGAAAGGTCAGAGATAGTTTGTTCTCTAATAGGAGGATCTATGAGGATAGAATCTTCGTCTTGATCCTCGCCATTCACCGGCTCATTTTCCTCGCCCGATGCCTCAACGTCAGACTCGAGCTGTGAGTCACTGGGAGTTGGGACCGCTGAATCCTCGAGCGGCAATTTTTTCAACGATCGCTGGGGGCTGAGCTTTTTAGATCCACCCTCGAGAATGACGCGCGTTTCATTGAAGGCTTCGCCCGCTTTTCTTATCGGTTTCTGGGCACGCAAAAACCACGGTGCGAGCACGAAAATCCACAGCACGACGATGATGAGAAGACCAATGAGTCCGGTCACTAGTGATAGCCCTTTCTACTTAACAGTTCAAGCCTATTGGGGCGACCGAACATAGCTTATAAGGCGCGCCGATTCCTACTGGGCTTTTTTGAAATGATCCCTTGGTCGCTTATTCTATGGACAGCCGTCTGCTGAAGCTCTGAACGCGTGAGGGCCATTAAGTAATGATCGCGCCACCGGCCGTCAATATGAAGGTTTTCCTTTAATAAGCCTTCCTCTCTGAAGCCGTTTCTTTCCAGGATCCTTCGACTAGCTTTATTCGACGGAAGATGTGTTGCCGTGAGGCGGTGAAGACCCACTCGATTAAAGGCATGATCGATCGCTAGAGCCACTGCTGCGGTAGCAATGTGGTGGCCAGTTAGAGAAGAATGCAGCCAATAACCCACCCATCCTTCCTGAGCAGTCGCATGTTGGATATTGCCTATTGTCAGCTGGCCGGAAAATTCCCCGTTGACTTCGATAGCCAGGGGCAAAGTCTCTCCCTTAGCGGCACTGCGACTCAAGTATCTGTAGGTAGCTCGCCAAGCGGCACTGCTGTGTGCGAGGTGCCACGCGGCAGTGGGAGTCGGTTCGACGGGGCGGAGGAACCGTTCGTCGTCGATACGCAATTCGCACCATTGAGGACCGTCGCTTCTTCGTAGCGGCCGTAACCGAAGTTGGCGTGTGCCCACTCGAATATGCGGGGTATACTCTCGCCAACCTGGGTGCATGGGGTGTCGGGGGCCGAGAGCAAGACGCTCGCGAAAGATGGGCATTAGCTTTGCTGATTCATAAAGAGGACCTCGACGATATCGCCCGGACGCACCTGGGTTATACCTGCCGGAATACGAATCATCGCGTTGGCATCTGATAGGCCCGCGAGCAAGTGGGCGGGAGCTCCATTGGCACCCCCAAGTGCCTCGACAAGATAATCCTGCGTTTGTGCATCGCGCATAAGCCTGGCTCGGATGAAACCTTGCCGTCCGTTCTTACTGCTCACATGGTTCAGCGCCCGGGCGCGTACGGCCCGACGTCTAGCGTTACGCTTGCCTAGGCTCGCCCGTACTAGGGGCCGGATCATGGTTTCGAAGATTACCAAGGCGGATACTGGATTGGCCGGTAGCAGAAATACCGGTATCTGTTTATCACCGAGGAGACCAAAGCCTTGAACACTGCCAGGGTGCATGGCTACGCGGGTAGTGTCGATCTCACCAAACTCATTAAGAATGTCCCTAATGGTGTCCGATCCCGAACCCCCAACGGCGCCAGAGATCACGATAATTTCGCTGCGCAGCATCTGCGCTTCGACGATTTCGCGCAGCCGTCGAGGCTCCCCCGCCGCTATTCCCACGCGGTGCACGTCGGCGCCGGATTCTCGACCCGCGGCGGCTAAGGCGTAGGAGTTGACGTCATAAATCTGACCCAGGGAGGGATCCCGGTCAATGTCAACAAGTTCATAACCGATCGAAATCACAGACATCCGAGGGCGCGGATTGACCAGTACCTTACTCCGCCCCACAGCTGCGAGGAGGCCTATATGGGCAGGAGATAAAATCGTTCCTGCAGAGACCGCTATATCGCCGGGCTGTATGTCATCGCCCTGCCTGCGTACGAATTCACCTGGCCGTATAGCTCTGAGCGCGGTCATACGCTTGCGTCCTCGGTCGGTCCACGCCAGCGGGATAACAGCATCGGAAAGGCTCGGGAGGGGGGCGCCGGTATGGACGCGCACTGCCTGCTTCGGTTGCAACCGCAACGGTCTTGAGCTGCCAGCAGCTACTTCACCAACAACTGGCAACGACACTTCGGTGGGGACATCGGGATCCCCCGCGATCGGGGCGATATCGACTGCTCTAATAGCGTAACCATCGATTGCTGCTTGGTCGAAACCAGGTAGCGGATGCGTGGCCTGAACTTCCTCGGCGCACATGAGCCCCAACGATTCGGCGATAGCGATACGAACAGGTTCTGGGGTTCGTGCAGCCTGGGTGATGAGATTGAGCTGCTCGTCAACGGAGCGCACTAGGATTCTCCCTCTTTTCAGAGCCCATGCTCGTCAAATATTTTACGCAGGGCTTTTCGTAATCCAGGACCATACACGGGGTCTTGGAGACCAAAATCGACACACGCCGGTATATACCCTCCAGGATTTCCGAGGTCGTGGCGCTTACCGTGGTGAACCACAATATGGACGGGGTGCCCTTCCTCAATGAGTAGGGCAATTGCGTCGGTTAGTTGTAATTCTCCGCCAGCACCTGGTTGAATGCGAGCTAGGGCATCGAATATCGAACGATCTAACAGATAGCGACCGGTAGCAACAAAAGTAGACGGCGCTTGTTCAACGGTCGGCTTTTCCACCATGGCCTTAACTTTTTTCACGGTCAGATCGCCGGAATACGAAGCTTCTTCGATATCAAAAACCCCGTAATTGCACACGTTTTCCGGTGCGACTTCAAAGGCACAGAGTACCGACCCCCCGAGTTCATTGCGCACTGCAAGCATTTTCTCTACTACGCCCATAGGAAGTACAAGATCATCGGGCAACATGACCGCAACGACATCTTCATCGTCATCTAAGACGGATTCTGCGAGGCTAACTGCGTGGCCTAGGCCCAAGGGTTCTGCCTGCTCTACGGCGACTGGGGTAGGCAGAGTGTTGACACGTTGAACCTTGGTTAGTTGCTCATCTTTGCCACGATCTTCAAGCATGCGCTCGAGGTCCCCGAATTTTTGGAAATGGGCAAGCACCTCGCGTTTATTAGGGGCCGTGATGATAGCAAGCCGCTGGGCCCCGAGAAGTGCCGCTTCCTCAGCGATGAGCTCGATGCCGGGGGTATCGACAACGGGTAGCAACTCTTTGGGCACCGTCTTGGTGGCCGGCAAAAAGCGCGTACCCATGCCAGCCGCCGGCACAATAACGGTTCGTACCGCTGTCGAGGAATAGGAGGAAGGCAAAGTCATGGTTAATAGTGTAAACGTTTGACCGCTGAGTTTCGGAAAGCACCACCGCTATAGCCACGAGATTTTTTCCCGCCTAGGATTCAAACCATGAATAGTGCTGCAGCGAAATCGGTGATGCGAGATAAGGTGAGACGAGCTCGTATTTCTAAAGATTGCCGAAGTGAAAATGCTCAAATTTCCGGACACTTGGTGAAGTTTCTTCGTGACTATCATGCGCGAGCTGTTGCCGCCTACGCTCCCCTTCCTCACGAACCGGGTTTCGACTTTGTCGCTCCTCTCGCTGCAGCCCTCGAGCAGCTCTGGTTACCGCGTGTTGCTCAACGGCACCAGCTTCGGTGGGGCCTATACCAGGGTCCAGCATCCTTGGAAAAAAGCAGCTGTGGCATACGAGAACCTCGTTTGGCAACTAGGGATGTTGCAGTTCTAGGTGAGCTTGACGCGGTTGTGGTGCCAGGTTTGAGCTACAGCCCCAGCGGTGAACGCCTCGGCCAGGGCGGTGGCTTTTATGACCGCGCATTGGCTGATCGTCCTACGTTACTCATTGGGGTGTGTTTCGCCAGCGAGGTTCAACCCATCGTAGTCGAGGCCCACGATTGCCGTGTAGACATTATCCTCACTGAGAACGGAACCGTCGATCTTCGCTGTGAGTCATAGCAGGTATGATCTACCCTTTTGCCTCGCCAGGTATTGCCCGCCAGATCGCTTTTCGACGTCTCATTTCCGCGGCTTTGATCATCAGCGCTGCCCTCTTACTTGTGGCCGGACACAATAATTCCACCGCCACCGCGATCATCTACAGTCACGACGTCGCAGCCGGAACCCGACTGAAAGCCGAGGATTTAATGGAAAAGCAGGTGGCAATCGACCTCATTCCTAGGGGACAGTCGATGAAAAAGCAAGATTTTGTGGGTCGGGTACTTATTAGTCAACGGCCTAAGTCCGCGATTGCGCTCCCCGAGGATACTATTAATACCCAATTCGATGCCAAGAATATTGTCGGCCTCGACGGCAATGCACTCATTCCTATAAGTTTGAATGATCCTGCCCTTGCGGGGTTTGTCCTTCCTGGTGACCAAATTAGTATTGTGGCGCTCTCCGCCGAGACCGGGGAACCACGCACAGTTGCCTCAGGTGCTCAGGTGGTTTTTAGTAGTAGTGCCGATCACCAGGCGGCGGGTTTAAAAACTGGATCACTTTTGCTATCCCTCGATATTGCAGACGCCGAGAGCGTGGCGGCTGCGGCGGCGCAATCCCCCATTAGCGTCATCGTAACGGGAGCACGCGCTCAAGGCTGAAGTCGGGTACGATAACTCGAAGATCGTATCCCTTCGACGAAAGTTATAGAGATGTTTCAAGGTTTCAAAGAGTTTGTGCTACGAAGTAATGTCATCGAGTTGGCCGTCGCTGTGGTTGTGGGAGGAGCCGTTACTGGCCTGGTCAACGCCTTCAGTGATTCCCTGATCAGCCCAGTAATCGCCGCGTTGGGCGGAGCTGATGTTTCTGGTCTCGGATTCTATCTGCGCCCGGGCAATGAGGCCAGCTTCCTTGATTTTGGTGCCGTGATTACTGCCGGAATCAATTTCATGATTGTGGCTTCAGTTGTCTACTTCCTCGTTATAGTTCCTATGAATAAGCTCAGTGAGACCCTTGCCAAGGAAAAAGGAGTCGACCAGACTTCTGAAGCTGCCAGCATTGAGGTGGAGCTTTTAACCGAGATCCGCGATTTGCTCAGCCAAGAGCGTGGCACTAAGTCGCATCCCTAACTGACTTATCAGGTATGTCCATATAAGAGCTCAGCACACCTCCATCTGACAAATCAACCGTCCAGCTACCCGTAATCAAATAGTCATATCAAAAACATTGGGATAGCGCTCGACGTTTTTGTCTCGGCAGGTCCCGGGTGCCGGTATTAGCCAAGCTGATGCCGTTTGATTGGTCAATGCCGCTACTGTTACGCAAATAGTCAATCAGCGTCGTGGAAGGTGCAGGCTCTTTTTCGGAGTCCTGTAGTAACGATGCGCTCGCCCCATGAGGTTCATCAGATGAACTGCAGGCACCTACCACGATGGTGAAAGCCGCCGCTTGCATAACTAAATGCCAAGCATTGGATTTTTCCATGGGGAAGAATTTATCCGTTTCACGAAAAAAGCTAAGCTCCCACTTCGAGTGGTTCTACTCCCCGTAGTGCGGCGGTCGTTGATGAAGATAATGCTCCCGTGAATAGTGATCGCACTGTTCGTGTAGAACCTCCGTTGGTTCGACTCGGTCAGCCTCGCGATCGTAGTTCTGAGCGAGGCTTTGTCGAAAGACGCGCCGCTTAGCCATTGGTTACTGGTGGACGCAGCTGATCAACTAGGTGATGAACCAGCGGGATCATCGTGGCCATCCCATCACGAATTGCGGTCCGAGATCCCGCAAGATTGACCACCACGGTAGAACCCGAGACACCAGACGTTCCCCTCGACGTGCAAGCGTCTAAAGCGTTGCACAGCATACCTGAAAAGCGTAAAGCCTGAGCAATCCCTGGCACTTCCTGATCGAGAACCGCTTTGGTGGCCCTCAAGGTCTTATCGCGCGGGCCCACACCTGTTCCCCCTATTGTCACCACTAGGTCAGCTCCACCGATGACTCCTGCCTCGATACCGTTGCGAATCTGCGAGGCCTTTGCGGGAACCCTAATAGAGCCATCCACCACGAATCCGCCCTCAGCCAGCAATTCAGCGACGAGTGTGCAGGTTGCTTCACATTCGCGGTCATCACGACTATCAGTGACCAAAACTGCCAGAGCGCGGCGCAACCCCTTCTTATGCTCAGCTTGTTCTTGGGCGAAGAAGAGATCATCGTCAGGTTCTCGGATATCACTCAGCTTTGATAGATCTCGGGGCAAATTTAAATGGTTTTTGGAACCCATATTATGCTCAGTTTCTCCTTGAAAATTAGGCGGTCGCTCGGTTTCTTATTAACCTACTCGTCGGAAAGTCGAACCTCTACCTCCCGCGGATTTTCACCCCTGAGATCCGTTAGTTTGAGAGTTATGGTCTGGCCGAAGTCAGCAGATCGCACGGCCGCTATAAGAGCGTCAGCACTGTCAATGCGGCGATCACCAAATCCTACTACTACGTCGCCTGGGCGTAGGCCCGCAGTTTCACCTGGGCTCCCTGAAGTGGTATCAGCGATGACAGCACCAACGATGCGGGGGTCGTTGCCTAATCGAATTCCGATCATGGGCTGCTTAGCTTCCCCGCTCTCAATTAATTGCTGCGCTACTCGTTTGGCAAAATTGGCGGGAATGGCGAAGCCCAATCCAATCGATCCAGCACTGTCACCGTTGTGCGGAATCGAGGCAATCATAGAATTGATACCTATCTGATTTCCGTTCATATCCACGAGTGGTCCACCTGAGTTTCCGGGGTTGATCGCAGCATCGGTTTGGATAGCGTCGATGAGGGAGGACTGGCCGAGGTCCCTGCTGCTGGCTCGTACGGGTCGATTAATTGCCGAGATCACCCCCGTTGTTACTGTCGAAGACAATCCGAGGGGGGCACCGACTGCGACGACAGGTTGTCCTACTTGGATCGATGAGGAGTCGCCGAAGCTCATAACGGGAAGATCCTGGACGTCATCGATTTTTACAACAGCTACATCGGTATTGGGATCCCCGGCTACAAAGCGAGCTTGCATGCGACGTCCATCGTTGAACACAACCGTGATCAGCGTGCGGTGGGGATCACCCGCAGTTCCCTCCACAACGTGGTTATTTGTCAGGATATAGCCGTCGGGTGACAGGACTGAACCTGACCCTTCTGACACTCCCGTGGAGTCGCTGACCTTCAACGAAACCACCGCCGGTAGCACCTTGGCTGCCACTTCCTGAACTCCCCCGGTTGGCATGTCAGGTGTGACCCCGTGACTAACTGGAGCATTTAATGCAGCAATGACTTGACCTTGGGACTGGTTATTGGTTGATAGTTGGGTGGCATAAATGCCGGTCAAAGTACCTGAACCGACGGCCGCTGCTAGTGCTAGAGCTATAGCACTGCGAACACCGATGGTGCGCTTTGGGGTGGCTAAAGACTGGGGATCTGGTGTCTGCTGTGCAACGATTGGCTGGGCGTAGGGGTTAACAACCTGCTCAAAGCGAGGATCGCGCTCGGGATGGATCCATTGATTATTATCGTTCATATCAGTCATGATGCTCCACGTTTGTTAAGGGAGGCTGGAATGATTTTAAAAAGAGTCTGTGAATCTAGCTTATCTTCTTTGTGTTCCGCCGACTGCGTCGGGGTCCGTTGATCCCGGAATGGTCACTCGCATTAGTGTGCCGCCGTCCTCGGAATCTAGGACTTCTATAGTGCCGTGATGGCGCGCAATCACCTTGGCCACAATCGATAGCCCTAAGCCGGACCCAGGTACCGCTCGAGCCTCAATTGACCGGTAGAATCGCCCGAATACTTTGTGCCTCTCCCTTGGGGCAATTCCAGGTCCCGAGTCAGCAACAGATAGCTCCAAGAGATCTGAAGAGAGTTGCTCCATATTTACCTTGACAGGGGCCCCCGGGGGAGAGAATTTCGCCGCATTATCAATCAAGTTGAGGATGGCTCGATCTATCCCTTGGAGATCTCCCCATAAATACCAAGGACTGAGATTCGCTATGAATTGAATATCGGGGCGCCTGCGGCGCACTTTTTCAAAGGCCTCGTCAACGGAGTCGGCTAACTCGACCACTTGCAGTTCTAGGGAGGATGAATCTTCGCGTGCTAGATCTCCCAAGGTCTCGATAAGGGTGGTCAATTCTTCCATCTGCGCCAGCACATCGGATTCCATCTCAGCGCGATCACTGGCACTTATCCCGCCTTGTTTTTCCATCATCATGAGCAATTCAATATTGGTTCGCATAGAAGTCAACGGTGTTTTAAGTTCATGACCCGCATCAGCGATGAGTTCTGCTTGTTGTTTGCGGGACTCTTCCAATGCTCGAAGCATCTCGTTGAAGGAAGTGGTCAGTTGGGCTAATTCTACTGTGCCTGAGACCGGAATCGGCTCGAGTTTTTTGGTTTTGGTGACTTCTTCTACAGCAGCTTGCAGTGCTACCAAAGGCCGTAATCCTGCCCTAGCAACAAATAAACCTATTGCCACTGCGAGTACGATACCCAGGCCTGCGATAATCAGTAAAACAAAACCTAGAGCAGCTAAGAGCGACTGAACGCCACCAAAGTCGCGGGCTATCATCACCATAGTGCGCTGGTCATCGATAAGCAGATAGATGCGTTTTCCGTCAATAGTTTCTACTTTAGATCGGTCGGTGGCTCGAATGACCGGAAGCGGGAGTTCATCGCCAACGGAATAGACCCAGTCGGAGCGCTGCACAGTGGCAAAATAGTCAGGGTTGCGGACCTTGAAATAATCAATCTCTGATCGAGCATTTAAGGCGAATTGAGGGGACTCGCTCAGAACCATCATAGATTCCGCCTTGGCACGCAGGTCTTGGTCGACTGCATTAGTAATCGCCCTCGAAGCCGATAAGTAACTGAGGATTAATACCACGAAGATGACGATCGCCACCATATAGGTGGTAAAGATTGTTACCCTCCACCGCAAAGAATTGGAGGAGCCGAACAGGTCGTCTTTAAGGAGCGCATCCTCCGCTGGCCCCACCGGCGCGGCGGGGCCAAAACTGGGACGTCTGAGGATCACGGTGCCGTATCGCGTAGAACATAACCCACGCCGCGCACCGTGTGGATGAGACGGGTCGCCCCTCCCCTCTCGGTCTTGCGGCGTAGGTAACCAATATAAACTTCCAAGGCATTACCCGAGGTTGGAAAATCGTAGCCCCAGACCTGCTCGAGGATTTGGCTGCGACTGAGTACCTTTTTGGGATTAGCGAGTAAATACTGTAAGAGAGCAAACTCGGTACGCGTGAGACTTACACGGCGGCGGCCTCTAGTGACATCACGGGTTTCGGGGTTGAGAACCAGATCGGCGAATACTAACTCGCCGCTGGCAGCAGGAGTGGTTGATTCGGCAGCAGCACGGCGCAGCAGAGATCGGACCCTTGCTAGTAGTTCTTCGAGGGCGAATGGTTTTGGAAGATAGTCATCTGCGCCAGCATCGAGTCCGGCGACGCGATCGGAAACGCCATCACGGGCGGTTAGGACGAGGATAGGACGGTCATCCCCAGAACCGCGCAGGAAGCGACACACTTCCAGCCCATCCATATTGGGCATCATGACATCCAAGATCACCAGATCTGGGTCCTCGCTGTCGATCATGCTGATCGCCGTCTCACCATCTTTGGCTGTAGTAACGGTGTATCCATTAAACGATAATGAGCGCCTGAGTGACTCTCTCACTGCTTGCTCATCGTCGACGACTAAGATTTTCATAATATAAAAAGCCCTACTGTTCTACCTCCTGACGATCAGGAGTTCATTATGCCCATCTTAAGTTACTCGGATCACTTCTACAGCACTTTTGCTAGATTAAGAAAAACCTAGCCCCATGGTGCGCAGATTTTATCCGCACCATGGGGCTAGGTTCTATATTAATAAATCTAGAACTGCTCGACGTCGACCAAGCCTAGTTTAGCTGCCCTAACCAGACGACGAGGGATACGCACAGTGCGACCATCGATCGTGACTTCCTGGAGGGCCACGTTATCAGCCTTCCACTGGGAACGGCGGGCGTGGGTATTAGCACGCGACATACGACGCTTTGGAACTGCCATTTTTTCTTCCCTCCTTAGGACTTCTTAGTGCGGCGGGCCATGCCACCGAAACGACGCTGGAACTTCTCAACACGACCAGCGGTATCCATCACGCGCTGAGCACCGGTCCAGAATGGGTGCGATTCGCTTGTGACGTCTACGACGATCAACGGATATTCGTTACCGTCCTCCCACGTGACCTTGCGGTCGCTATGAGCGGTGGAACGAGTCAGGAACTGGAAGCCAGTACCAGCATCCTGGAACACGACCGGATGGTAGTCCGGGTGGATGTCCTTCTTCATAATTCTCCGATTCCCTCAGGATTGAAACTTCAGGTCGTCTCGCCCCTACTTACTATATGGAGTGATCGTGCCTGAGTTGGGTTTCGTTTACGGTTAGTTGTCATGCTTCTACCACATATAAGCCCACCACCTATGCGGTGGCGTGATAGCAACCTCGGAAATACTACCAGCAGCAAGGGTGGAAAAGGAAATCTTCTTAGCCACTTTTACAGTGAAACTTCTCATGCGGCATCGGGTAGTACGAGGTGGTCCGCATGACTGCAACCACTAATGTGCTACTCCTTTACGTCCATCAGACTACTTTTCGGGGTCATCGAGGATTGGGATTAGGAATTTATTGAGTTTTTCGGTATGGTTGTCCCTTGCTGTTGTCGAAATTGTTCGTTAACGCCCTTAGTACCTTGTTAGCGCAGGTGTGAACGAAGGGCGGCTAGGAGAAAGTTTTACCCATGTCGGCTATTTGCCAGGTTACGGGACGCACGCCGAGTTTCGGCAAGTCTGTCTCTCACTCGCACCGACGCACTTCCCGCCGTTGGAACCCCAACGTGCAGCGTCGTAGGTTCTACCTGCCCTCTGAGGGCCGTACCATTGTTTTGAATGTTTCCACCAAGGGTCTGAAGATCATCGATCGCGACGGCATTGAGTCCGTGGTTGCACAGATCCGCGCCCGGGGAGAGAAGGTCTAACACATGGCACGTAATGACATCCGTCCAATTATCAAGCTGAAGTCTACGGCTGGCACTGGTTATACCTATGTCACTCGTAAGAATAAGCGCAACAATCCTGATCGCATTACCTTGAAAAAATACGATCCGGTTGTCCGCAAGCACGTCGAATTCCGCGAGGAGCGATAATCTATGGCTAAGAAGTCCAAGATCGCCAAGAACGAGCAGCGCAAGGAAATCGTCGCCCGCTATGCGGAGCGTCGTAACGAGCTCAAGGCAATCATTAAGAATCCCAATACCTCTGACGAGGATCGTCTGGATGCACAGTTCGAACTGAACCGTCAACCTCGCGATGCCTCCCCAGTTCGTGTCCGCAATCGCGACTCGCACGATGGCCGTCCTCGCGGTTACCTCCGCAAGTTTGGCCTGTCCCGTGTCCGTATGCGCCAGATGGCTCACCGCGGTGAGCTGCCAGGCGTTCGTAAGTCCAGCTGGTAATTCAGGGAGTATCTAATGAAGCGCACTAATATGAAGAAGGCGCGGATGGAACAATCCCGCCGCCCGAAGAAAAACCCTCTCAAGGCTCAGGGCATTGAGAAGGTAGACTACAAGGACATTAACACCCTTCGTCTATTCATCTCAGATCGCCACAAGATCCGTTCACGTCGCGTGACTGGTCTTACCCCACAGCAACAGCGTCAGGTCGCAACCGCTGTGAAGAACGCTCGCGAGATGGCTCTCCTGCCGTTCACCAGCCGCTAAGTCTGGGACGATTAACGCCTCTCTCTTCGTAGAGAGTTGCAACGACAGCCCTAAGCGCTCCACCTTATATCTGGTGGAGCGCTTTGTTGTGCACAGCGAGTTATTATTGGATTTGTGCGCTAAACTAATGTGGTTATTTTTTTACAACGGGGAAAGCTGGAAAACTGTGTTGCATGATTCTCTTCTTGAACTCGCCTCCCAGGCGCCGCAGTGCCAGAATGCTGCCACCGCTCGCGGTATTCTCCTTGAGTCTCAGGATCTCATCCGCAACGCAATTGAGCATGAGGCTAGGCCCCAAGAGCTGGTCATTTGGTTTTCACGACTTATTACCGATGTACTCCACTCGGAAGGTATCAAGGACCTGACTGGGGGTGCGGATCTAGTACTCACCGGAGCGGTCGGCCGTGGCGACGCACTGCCTAGTTCACCCATTAAGTGGCTAACCGTCGGCGGTACCGCGGTTGATACCCAGCCACTGATCGAGCTTATTGGGCAAGTAGGACTCCTGACTGAACGCACCCACTTTGGATTCGAAGCGCGGAGCAAGGAAAAGTGGATCATGGAACTGAAAGGCACTGATGGTCGTGGGTTCGCCGTCTTTGCCGACGCTGGCACGTGGCTATTAGCACACGTCGTTAACCAAGAAAATGCAGCCGTTGAGCTGCTTAAAGAGGCATTTACTTACCGACCGCCAGCCGTTAGGATGAACTCGGGATTGCCAGATCTTAAGGCTCATATCGATATTCGCCAATCGCTGCTCTATCCTATTATTGCGCTCGCTAGATGGGCTGGAGTGGCCGCGAAATCACAAGAGTTCTCTACTCCCGCGCGATTAAACTCGGCAGTGCTGGCGGGAACGCTCGAGGCTGCGCAGGCAGACTATCTGCGCACCGCGTGGGAATCTGGACTAGGCTTGCAATTTAGACGCTTCACTGATCGAGTACATGGCCACGAAACCACCGCCGCTTCTTTGCCTGCCATTCAGCGCAGTACTTATGGAGCGTCGACACGTATGGTTTCGGATGTATTTTCTTCCCTAGAGTCCGCGCTTCCTGCACAGAAAGAGGTATAAGGATGGCTGGAGCAGTGGGGCGTCCCCGCAAAAACAGTCCTCGTCGGCGTGGCGCTACCGCCCGCGAAGAGATCTTGGATGCAGCCGCGGAGTTATTCACCACCCAAGGCTTTGCCACTACGTCCACCCACCAGATAGCTGATGCGGTGGGTATTAGGCAAGCGAGTCTGTACTACCACTTTCCTTCTAAGACTGAGATATTTCTAACCTTACTTAACTCCACGGTAGAACCGTCGATGGCGCTCGCTGCGCATTTCGAAAACGCTACCTTACCCGCCCCAATGCGGCTGTGGGCGCTGACAGCCTCAGAATGTCGCCTGCTACTATCTACTCGGTGGAATGTCGGTAAACTATACCAACTGCCAGTAGTGAGCTCCGAAGAATTTGCCACCTATCATGATCAGCGTCGCCGGTTGCGGGAATTCTTCCGCGCAACCGCGGCTGAAATTGTGGGCCCAGACGATCCTCGCGCTCACGTACCTTTTCTTTTAGCCACCTCGGTGAGCGAAATGCGCGATAATGACGGCTCGACCCCATATCAGCTCAGTTCCACCTGCCTGCCGGAAACGGCGTGCATGCTCGCCGACGCAGCTCTCGCCGTTTTAAATTCCCCTCTGCCAGAAGACCGGGTCGACGTTACTCTTGATCTTTTGCGTACTTATGCCGCGCAATAATCCGATGTGCTTGCTGGATAAGTGGAGCATCGATCATTTCACCATCTAATTGGAAAGCTCCCGGGTAGTTCGCTGCTTTAGCTACAACTTTTTCTGCCCACTGATAGTGGCTGGGCTCGGGGGCGTAAGCCTTGCGAATCACCTCGACTTGGCGCGGGTGTATACACGCACTGGCGGCGAAGCCAGAGCGAGCTGCATCGGTTGCCTCCGCCCGCAGACCTTCATCATCGGTGAAGTCCCCGTAAACTGCATCGATACTGATCTTGCCGTGAGCCGCGGCTTGCATATGCATCATGGCTCGAGTCAACCGCATCGTGTCGCGATAGGTGTGCGGGTACACCTCGTCGGGTCCACGGCGCGAGTGAGTACCTCCCAGTTGCACGGTTAGGTCTTCGGCTCCCCACAAAAGGCCCACAATGCTCGGATGCGCGGCGATCGCTGGCAGGTTGACCACTGCTTGAGGAGTCTCGATCATCGCAATCACATCGAGGCCCTCTAGGACTGCTGGAATATTGGAACCTATTTTAGGCACGATCACCGTGGAATAAGGAGTCGTTTTTACGAAAGCCACATCTTGTTCAAAGAACTGACTGTCGGGACCAATCGTGCGCACAATGGTAGAAGCCGGATCCAGACCGCATGCTCGGATATTTTCATAAGCCAAGTCACGGTCGATATCACCGGCACCGTCCTCGAGGTCGAGAATGACCATATCGGCTATACGGGCTGCCTTGGGGATGATATCAACTCGGCCTGCGGGTGCAAATAGAATGGCAGGGCCAGGAAGGGTAATAGTCATAGCTTTAAAAATAGTCGATCGGGTGGCGGCTTTCTTCTAGTGCGAGCAAAACCACCACCACGATCACCAATTCCTAGTGAGCGAAGTGTCGGGTTCCCGTAAGATACATCGTCACTCCCGCGCGTTTAGCGGCCTCGATAACATCGGTGTCACGAATCGAACCACCGGGTTGCACGACCGCTTTAATACCGGCGTCCGCCAAAATTTCGAAGCCATCAGGGAAGGGGAAGAAGGCGTCTGATGCCGCCACAGCACCGCGAGCCCGTTCGATATCTCCAGCGAGACTATTAGCGCGTTCGACTGCTAATTTTGCGGCATCTACCCGATTAACCTGCCCCATGCCTACCCCCACTGTGGCGCCGTTCGCTGCAAGAAGGATGGCGTTGGACTTCACCGAGCGTACTGCCCGCCAGGCGAAGTTAAGGTCTTCTAATTCCGCTGGGTCGCTGGGAGTACCAGCAACGAGGGTCCAATTCTTGGGGTTATCCCCATGGGCATCAATTATATCTCGCGATTGGACTAGGAGGCCGCCTGCTATCTCACGGCGCTCTACTCCCCCAACGAGAGGTGGTTCGGCGCGCAGGATGCGAAGGTTTTTCTTAGCTTCGAGGATCTCGATCGCTTCAGCCTCATAGCTGGGTGCGATGATCACTTCAGTAAAGATCTCAGCGATACGGCGCGCCATGTCAGCTGTGACTTCGCGATTGGCTGCAATAACTCCACCAAATGCGGACAGTGGATCACAGTCATGGGCTAGTTGGTGAGCGTGCGCTATCGATTCATCCGAGACCGCGATGCCGCAAGGATTGGCATGTTTAATGATGGCCACGCAGCTGCGCTCGTGATCCCACGCGGCCCGCCAGGCGGCGTCAGCGTCGGTAAAGTTGTTATAACTCATTTCTTTACCGCTCAGCTGCTGTGCACTAGCGAGTCCCGTGCCCGAGCTATAGAGGGCGGCTTCTTGATGTGGGTTCTCTCCGTAACGCAGAGTGGTGCTGAGCTGGTACTCGAGCCCTAAAAATTCTGGGAATTGAGAATCAGTCTCGTTTTCGGCCATCCACGTCGCTACAGCGAGATCATATGAGGCAGTGTGCCGGAAAGCTTCGGCGGCTAAGCTCTGGCGCTGCTTAATGCTAAAGCCTCCTATTTGAAGGGCATGCTCAATATCGCTATAGCGAGCCGGGGATACCACCACGGCGACCGAGGAGTGATTTTTAGCGGCTGCCCTCACCATTGTGGGGCCCCCAATATCGATGTGCTCGACACACGAATCCACATCGGCACCCGAGGCGACGGTCTCCTTAAAGGGGTACAAGTTAACAACAACCAACTGGAAAGGGGCAATGTTGAGCTCTGCCAACTGGTGGAGATGATGGGCTTTTCGGGTATCGGCTAAAATGCCGGCGTGCACGTTGGGATGTAGAGTTTTGACCCGCCCTTCCAGGCATTCTGGAAAACCCGTCAGGTGATCCACTGCGGTTACTCCGATGCCGAGTCCAGCTATATATTTCGCGGTTGAACCAGTGGAAACGATTTCCACTCCAGCGCTGTCAAGGGCTTGGGCGAGTTCAGCGAGCCCTGTTTTATCGTAGACGCTAATGAGCGCACGGCTAATCTTTTTGCGATCTTCACTCATGGATGGAAGAAAACCTCTCTGTGTGCTGGTCCTCCCGAAATTTTCGGGCAAAAGAATTGAGAACGTCGACGATGAGCCTGCGCTCTACGTCTTTGATTCGTTCATGTAGTTCCGCCTCAGAGTCCCCGCTCAAGACCGCCACGGGCTCTTGAGCGATGATCTCACCGGTGTCCACCCCTTCATCAATAAAGTGCACGGTAGATCCTGTGATTTTCACACCGTAATCTAAGGCATCCCGCACCGCATGAGCCCCAGGAAAAGCGGGCAGTAGAGCGGGGTGGGTGTTGATGGTACGCCCTGCATAGTGATCAAGAAATGGGGCACCAAGTATCTTCATGAATCCAGCGGATACGATGAGGTCTGGCTCATACTGGGCGATAGTGACCGCTAAATCCGCATTCCACTGATCTCGATTCATTCCCAGCGGCACGATGCTGCTGGGAATACCAGCCTTTTCACTGCGCGACAACGCGGGACACGTGATATCGCACACCACCCCTACTACGTGGTATAAACCCTGGTTATCAAGGATGGATTGCAAAAGGGTGCCCGCCCCTGAGGCGAGCACCACAATTTTGAGCGGCTGAGAAGATTCGAAGCTGATCACAGGGATATCCTAGCCGTGCTGATATAAGGTTTTCCTAGTTTTCTGTCTCTTTTTCTTCTTGAGCTGATTCAAAAGCTATGTCTTCAAGGTCAGCTTCGGAGCGTTCGGGCCCGAAGGCGATTGGTTCCTCTAGATTTGCCTCTGGTTTTACCGGCTCGGATTCTTCAGCGACCTCTTCAGAATCTAATGGCCCGACCTCAATTACGCCCTCCTCATCCTTCTCCTCTAATTCTGGTTCGCTATCAGTTTTGTCGGGCTCTACCGGCTCTGATACGTTTGCGATCTCTTCGGTCTCTTGGGAATCTAAAGCTCCCGCGACTTCTGGCGATCCTGCTAGCTCAGGTTGACTGGTATCTTCTTCCGTCTCACCAGTGGCTGCCTCAGGGTGATTCCCCGTGTCGCTAGGATCTGGTTCATTAGATGTCGAGGATTCATTGTCGGTGCGCCGCGAGGCTTGGACAGTGGCGGTGGCCCACGTACAAAATAGTGCAGTGGTGAATATCGTGGGAACGAGAACTATCGCGATGACGTGTGGACCTGTCAGCCCATAAACACCCAATTCGCCCCGTCCGAAGTAAATAAGGGCCGCATTGAGTACAGTAGCCACGCTCACAGCTACGGCAGATTCTAGAGCGTTCAACCGCGCCTTTACAGCGACATAAATTGCTACACCAGCAGGTATAGCTAATAGACTAGGTGCGACACTATGAGCAGACTGAGGAATCGCGGCCATAAGCGGTAGCGGTGGTAGGGCCACCAGATTAATCCCAAAGAGGCTGATAGTTGCCTGGCCGATAATCGCTTCTGAACCAGAGAGCAAAGCTAAAGTAGCGATCATAAAATTCGGCACATACAGGAGGCTGAGAATACTCGCTCCTACGATGCCCCACGGTGAATATACCTGCACAAGCTCGGATAGCACGTGATAGTGGAAGCCTAAGGATATAAGAAGGACCACTAAGCTTGCCACAAGGCAATAAGCAATAAAACGGACTGCGGCTACTGCTCCGTCAATCAGGTTCGGCGACAGACCTGCTCGCTTTATCAGGGCGCGCCACAACCGTGGGCCCATTCCCACAACCAGAGCAAGCAGATGCAGAAGGACTGTAGCCCCCACTGCGTGCAGCAACGGTGGCACCGCAACTGGGAAAACGACGGAAGCATCAAAGAGCATCCCGGCGGCGATCAGCGTCAAGGCAGTGGGTATACCAAGGACCGCACAGGCAATAACCGCGAGATCATAAAGGCTGACGCGGTCCTTAATCAAACGGTAGACCGTTCGAGCCTGTACACAAGCGAAGAGGAGAGGAGGCGCGAGGGGTACGTAGGAGATCACCACATCCTCACCGCTGAGGGGCGCTGCATTAAAAGCTAACCAACCCAACGCAATCGTGGCAGGTAGAGCCGCCATGGAGGTTTCAGTGAGAAGTAAAATAAGCAGGGCGCCAGAAATTATCACACCCAGAATAACTGCTATGGGAACCGTCAAGGTAAAGAGGATATGACGAATTTTAGCTTTTATACTCAGGTCAGCTGGAATCTTGTCCGTGGAAGAGATCCTGGCACTTTTCTTCTTCGACGTGCTCGTGCGTGAAGCGGGAGCGGTTGATCTCACCGCTGTTCGCGGGCGACGAATACGCTGCGGTTCGACACTCGGGCCGGTCTTTTTGCTCATTCTTTCCAGTCTGCCATCACCTGTGGGGATCAGCCAGAAAGACGCGGCCACCCCTGAAAAATTTAAATCAATCTACACCTCGAATGCGCACAACCTCACAAGTCCAAACCTCCCGTACGGGTGGTGCCGAGGATATCTATCTGCCTCGAACTAGGGAATCTCTTAAACGCGGCAATATGGAGTGAATACTGGCTGTGGTGGCAAGTTTGTGAAATCGGAAGAGATTAAGCTTACTCTCCTACCCTTACCCGGTAGCCACTGCTCACGCGTCACCGCGGGAATTTTGGGGATAAGAGAAGGACCCCGCTCAACCTATCTCCTAAGCACAACCTCAAAGAATGTGGGGCATGCGTCAGCTGCAGTCCATATACTTATTAAGGCACTAGAAGAATATGTCTAAGAGTAGGCGAGCAATCGATAGGCACTGTGTGAACCACCAGCAATAAGATGAGGGGTATCACGATTGATAAGAAGTATTTTTTCTTCGCAATTGGCTTGCCTATCGCTTCGCTAACAGCTAGTGTTATATCGCAGTACATAACAAACTGGTTACAATCGTGATTAAGATGTAACACCAGCGATAATGCGTGTTCATAGAGGACAATACGCAAATTTTATTGTCCGTCAGGTTTCCAACAAGCAAAGGGAAGTTAGCTTCATGCATCAGCCACGAACTCGGAGTGGGGGCAAGCACCGCAAGCAGATCAACCCAGTCCGCGGGAGAGTAGCTTTCGTTGCAGCTGCTACCGGCATCGCTTCCTCTGCGGGCGCCACTGGCGCCGCCTTAGCCGCAGCACCCCAGTCCGGCTCGCCCGCTATTAAGCTTGCCGCTAATGATGTCCCGGCCGCAGATCTTGCTGCTCCTCAAATTCTGGAGTTTGCGGAATTCAAGCCGGCTTTTAACCTCACCGACCAACTGATCAAAGCTATCGCTTTCTCCGCTCAGGTCGAAGAGGCTGATCATCTTGCTAGGACCCCAAAAAATATTGTTGTAAAGCCTGCTGAGGGTTTATTCACCTCAGGTTTTGGTGCGCGATGGGGAACCATGCACAACGGTATCGATATCGCGAATGCTATGGGGACTCCCATCGTTGCTGCCATGTCAGGTACTGTTATTGACGCTGGTCCCGCATCAGGTTTTGGCAACTGGGTTCGAGTACTGCATGACGATGGAACGATCACCGTTTATGGCCATATGGAGACCGTCGAGGTCGTTGTTGGTCAGCATGTAGATGCTGGCCAGCGTATTGCTGGCATGGGCTCTCGCGGTTGGTCAACTGGATCTCATCTTCATTTCGAGGTTCACCCTGCGGGTCAAGGTCCTATCGACCCGGTGCCGTGGCTAGCTGAACGTGGCGTTTTCGTCGCTTAAGTTGGCTCACTAGATCACCCCCCACCTCTGAAGAGGTTGGGGGATTTTTGTGTCTTAACCCACAGTCACTTGCCCTACTCTTAAGTTACTCGGTAACCTCAAAGTTAGTTACTCAGTAACCTCTATTCTTAGGAGAAGGCAGCACCATGGCTATCAAGCAAGCACTCCTTGCGCTACTGCTCAGACAACGCCTCACACCCAGTCAATTGCAAGCGCAATTCCTCGAACTGACCGACCACACTCAAACCCTCAATATGGGGCAAGTAACCCAGACCCTCAAGAGGCTCGAACGAGATCAGCTCATCACTGCAGCTGGCCCCATCACTGGCGCCAACGGACACCAATCGGAAAGTTACCTCATCACCGAACAAGGCGCTGAACTCGTCCGCGAGTGGTTTAGGCGCCCAGTATCTACCCCGTTAAGCGAAAGAGATGAATTAGAAACAAAGATCTACCTCGCTATTGCCGACCCATCCATCGACCTCATCGATCTACTCGATAATCAGCGCTCCGAAATTTTAGGCCAGCTTCGCATCTTAAATAAGCAGGCTCGAGAGCTACCCCACCAACGCCTCCCGCGACGTCTGCTGATCGAACACCGCATCTACACTCTCGAAGCTCAGGCTCGCTGGCTCGATCGCATCGAATCCCTCCACCCCTGCCCCACCCACCAAGGAGAACGGTAATGTACCCCATCGAACTCAACGGCATCTCTTGCGTATTCGGCTCCGGCGCCCGGCGCGTCGTGGCCCTCGATCATATCGATCTCACAGTGGGTCAAGGCGAGCTTGTCGCCGTCATGGGACCATCCGGATCAGGGAAATCCACCTTGCTCAATGTTGCGGGTTTATTACAACAACCTACATCAGGGCGGGTTCTTATTGATGGTGTTGATACCTCCAATATGAATGATGCTTATGCTGCCCGACTGCGTCGCCAACACATCGGAGTAGTTTTCCAGCGCTATAACCTCATACCAACGCTGACAGTAGCCGAGAATATTGCGCTTCCTCTAGAGCTTGAGGGTGCTTCCTTTGCCAGCCTCACCGACGATATCGCCGCGGCTTTGGAGGAAGTGGGACTTTCGGACACCTTCGACCGATACCCAGGGGAGATCTCCGGTGGGCAAGCGCAGCGCGTCGCCATTGCTCGAGCCCTCATTGGTCCTCGAAGTATCGTGCTTGCTGATGAGCCCACAGGGGCTTTGGACACCTCCAGCAGCGAAGAGGTAATGAAAGTCCTCCGAGATCGAGTTGATCGCGGTGCCGCAGGAATTCTGGTGACCCACGAACCTCGTTTAGCGGCCTGGACTGACCGCATTGTCCATGTCCGTGACGGCAAAATCTCAGTGAAGGAGTTCTAATGAGCGCGTATATAGCCAGTCTTAGGCCCACGCTTCGAGACTTAAGAGCGCACCTATGGAGAAGTATTGCTGGTATATTGCTCGTTACTATCCCCGTAGCGGTGGTGAGCTTTAATATCGCCATGGACCAGTCGCGTATGAGCCTCTCGGATCTTCGCGCCGACACAACTGTCGTAGAGTCTCTCGGAGGCCAGTGTAAACAAGATATCACCGGGTATAACTACGAATGCTCTAACGAGTCCGATGCCCGCACAGATCCCCGCTCAGAAGCTCGGATCTTTGGTGCACGCACTCAGCTCGAGCCCGTTGCCACAGCAGAGGCTCTCGCTACTATCGACGGCAGAAATACTACACTCCAGATCACGCATATCCCTGATAATCAGGCCCTCGAACGGGCGCCTTCATTAAACCCAGGAGAGATTATCATTGGCGAAGGATCAGCGGGACGGTTAGGGCTGCGGCCAGGAGATACGCTGAGGGTGACGGAAAATCGGCTCATTGATAGCACCCGTGCAGCCACAACCACCCTCACAGTAAAATCCATATCGCCAGGCTGGGACAGCTTCGTGCTCATCGGCTCCCTCCTCTCTGTCGACGACGTGGCCCAATCAGCCAACACCCAGTGGGTCCTCAGGGATGCCGAAACCCCGAGCTGGTCCACCGTGAAGCAGGCCAATGCCCGCGGCATGGTGGTGCAATCGGAAGCTGTCATGGAATCGGCTTCGGATATCCCTGACGAAGAACTCTATCCAGGTTTTGACTTGAAGGACTTTAATTCTTCCTACGCAGCAGAGTCTGTGATGTGGTTGTTCATATCATTCACTTTTATCCTCATTCTCTTGCTGATCATGATGAGTGTGATCACTCCTGTTTTTGCTATTGCGGCCACGAAACAGGCCGAGGTCTACGCCCAGATGCGCACCCAGGGCGCTTCCCGACGCCATATTCGCCTCGCGGTTTTAAGCTACGGCCTCGTCACCGCTCTTATCGGCGCCACCCTGGGGCTGGTCATCGGATTGGGTACCTTCTTTTTTCGGTGGACGTACCTCTTTCCTGATTTCAGCTTAGATTTTGCCCCGCTGCTTCAGCTATTAGTGTTCGTTACCGCTGTAGCTGGGGGTATAGGAGCCGCATATGTGCCCGCCCTCCTGGCTAGTCGCGGGTCCCCTATCGCTGGGGTTACCCTGAATCGCTCCGACCAGATTCTGCGCTGGCACAAGTGGATGACCATCGGTCCTGTGCTGCTCCTGCTGAGCATTATTGGTGCTATCGCCCTGCATTCCTTACCGCACTCTTCCGAGGCCGTAGCCTATTCCAGTGGGGACACTGTCATGGCCCTTGCAGCCATCCAGTTCTTGCTAACAGTGGGAGGAATACTCGGTCTCATCGGCTGCGTTCCGGGGTTGATCTACCTTGCGGGGCTGATCAGAAAACCACTATCCGCACGTCTGGCAGCTCGGCTCGTGAGAAGGCAAGCCCTGCGCTCGAGCTCCATCGTGATGGCGCTCTTGGCCATTGCAACAATAACAACCTTCCTCACAGTCACCGGCCTCGGCTACTCTAGTCCGTGGCGCGTCGTCGAGGCTAAAACATTCTCGGAAACACTTGTCACCATTGGGAGTGCTACCGAGAAAACATCTCCGGATATCGCCAGCGCCTTATCCGCCCGCGATGAAAATATCGAAAAAGTTGTCGCCGGCGCCACTATTACCCCACTGCCAACCCTGACGACCTCGGACTGGTCAGATTTCTCCCTGGAGATTGCAGATGGCTGCCGCGCTCACGATTGGTCTCATTTCTCCTATCAAGGTCAATCGCCTACTGATTCTCCTGAGGCGGCTCGGCACTGTCGACATAAGATATTAAATCCCACTGTGAATCTGCAATCAGGCATCTCAACAATAGTATTAGGAGAGGCCGATAACGGAATCCTGGACCTCTTTACCTTAAGTCCAGAGCAACGTGCCCGCGCCGCTGACGTTCTTGCAGCAGGTGGAGTCTTGGGAAGTAGCGCCATCGTCCACGAGGGCGCCACGGCAGACTTTATTCTGAGTGAACTTCCCCAAGACGAGGGAGTCCATACCATTGGACGAGCCCAACTCCCCTTCGCGGCTGTTCTGCCCGAATTCTATAATGGGTGGATCCTGAGCCCACAGGCTGCCCAAGCGCTCATCCAGCAGAATCAGACCATCAAGTTCGACACCTCAACCTACGCGGTCAACTTCCCCGAGATTCCCTCATCGAAGATACTCAACAAGATCTCCGAAATGGTCGACGATTATTACTACACCTCCTACTTCCCAGAATCGCAATTCCAGGCGGAGTACCTCTTCCTAGCGGCATTATTCATTGTGATTGTAGCTCTGATGATCATTCTGGCAGCGCCAACAATGAGGCAGCAGAACGAACAACTATTCACTCTCGGCGCCGCGCCGAAGCTGCTCAGCGCAATCAGCGCCTTTTATGGAATTATCACCACATTATTGGCTACTATTCCAGCCCTGATCTTAGGACATGGGCTCGGTTATATTTTACTCGACAGTAGCGAATATGATATCAACGGCGAACTCATCTCTTTGGGTGGCCGGGGGCTATACCAAGGTTCGTGGCCGATCGTCATTCTCTTCCTTCTAGTGCTTCCCGCCGTGGCGGGGCTGCTGGGGGCCTTCCTCGGCCGTCCGCGCGATCTGGTGAAGTACCGACAGGATTAGAAATAGGGGCCATGAGATATGGCCCCCATATCCCTATAGCTTCTCCAACGGAACTCCGCCAATGAGCATCAGACGAACTTTTCCGGAAGAACCAAAATCGATCATCACGGTGGTATGTGCGGCACTTCCGCCTACCTCCATCACAGTTCCGAGCCCATATTTAGCGTGATTCACACGATCACCGACCTCGAGATGAAGGTCACGTGCTTGCGTCTTCGGCCCACCCAAGGGCCGCTGCCGCGTTGAGCGCTGCGGAGGAATATACGGGGCACTCGACCCACCTGACCATTCAGATCTCTCAGGTTCCACCCGCTGGAAGTGAATAAGATCTTCCGGAATTTCGCCAATGAATCGAGACGGCGGGTTACTCACCGCATTACCCCAGGAAGATCGAATCATAGCGCGCGAAATATAGAGCTGCTCCCGCGCTCGTGTAATACCGACATAAGCTAATCGACGCTCCTCTGAGAGTTCCCGTGGATCCCCGAGAGCGCGCATATGCGGAAATTGCCCATCTTCCCACCCGATGAGGAAAACCACCGGGAACTCTAGGCCTTTGGCGGTATGTAAGGTCATCAATGTGACCACACCTTGTTCGTGCTCCGGGATCTGATCGGCATCAGCCACCAAAGATACCTTCTCCAAGAAGGCCTTTACGCTTCCTATCTCTTCTTCTGGTTCCTCATCGGTTCCCATCCGTTCATAGGCCAAAAGATTGGCAGCCTCCGAGGAAAATTCGCGGGCCACGGATACCAGTTCATTGAGGTTATCCAAGCGCGCCCCATCCTGAGGATCACTCGAAGCTTCCAGTTCCGCCTGATACCCTGTGGTTTCGAGAATCTCGGCGATAATATCGCCGATATTGGGAAGCTGGGTGACATCGTCAACCGCTCCTTGTGCGAATGTGCGCAGATGCTCGATCAACTCCACGAAGCCTGCAAGAGCTTTGTGCACCCGCGAGGTCATCAGGGCGATTCTTCCCTCGACGGCGTCTTTGAGCGCGTGGGAGAAAGAGACTCCAGTGCTTTCTGCATGCATAGTAAGCATCGCAATAGCCCGATCCCCGATCCCGCGCCGTGGAGTGTTGATCACGCGGCGCAGGGATACTTCATCGTCCGGATTATCGATAACCTTGAGGTAGGCGATAATATCGCGGATTTCCTTACGTTCATAGAACCGCGTACCGCCTACCACCTTATAGGGAATGCCCGTTCGAATAAAGATATCTTCCAGGGCGCGCGAGGAGTTATTAGTACGATACATCACAGCCATATCGGAGTAATTGCGTCCGCGATCGGTGAGCTTATCAATTTCAGCAGCCACAAAGCGCGCTTCATCGTGCTCATTATCAGCTACATAGCCCGTGATCTGGTCACCGTCTCCAAGATCGGTCCATAATTTCTTCTCGCGCCGATTGTCATTCTGGGCGATTAGTGCATTAGCGGCTGAAAGAATGGTCTGGGTGGAGCGGTAGTTCTGCTCTAGGAGGATCGTGCTTGCTTGGGGATAATCTCGCTCAAATTCCTCGATATTGCGAATTGTTGCCCCACGGAAAGCATAAATCGACTGGTCACTATCACCTACCACGCACAATTCTGAGGCATCGTCACCAGTGCCCACCAGCAACGCGATCATGCGGTACTGCGCGTGGTTAGTATCTTGGTACTCGTCGATCAGCACGTGCCGAAATCGGCGCCTGTAAAACGCAGCCACGTCGGGATACTCGGTGAAGATACGCACCACTTCACCGATGAGATCATCGAAGTCGAGTGCATTGGAACTGCGCAACCGCCTGTGATATTCCGCAAAAACCTCGGCTACAGTGGTATTAAAGGGATTTTTAATTGCCTCTGCGTCCGCGAGTGCCCGTTCAGGTGTGATTAGTTCATTTTTCCACTGCGATATATGGGCGGCGAGCATACGGGGGCTAAAACGCTTTAAATCCAGCTGCAGATCTTTGGCTATCATGCCGATCAGCCGTTTCGAATCGTCTGCATCATAGATGGTGAAATTTGCGTTTAGCCCCGCCACCAAATGTGACTGCTCGCGCAGAATGCGCACACACGTCGAGTGAAAGGTAGACACCCACATACGTTGAGCCACCGTGCCAACGAGCTCAGTGACACGCTCTCGCATTTCGGCTGCGGCTTTGTTGGTAAAGGTAATGGCAAGAATCTGGCCGGGATGGACATCGCGATACCGCATGAGATAGGCGATGCGCTTCGTCAGCACCGCGGTCTTGCCAGAACCAGCACCGGCCACGATCAGCAGTGGGGATCCCTGATGTTTCACCGCGGCCTCTTGTTGCGGATTTAAACCGGTAAGCAGATCTGGCTCATCTCGCACCGGGTGACTGGGGTTGGATATGTCACGATGGCGGCGGGAGGGGGAAAATGGCGAGTGATTGTCATTCATAGTGCCTCTAATGTACAACGCCAAAAGGACACAAGATGTTCTCCCTCTACCTTCTTGCCTTCTAGCGTGGCACAATAGGTAACCATGAACGATTCTGATCCCCACTTCGAGGTTCGGTTTCCCTCAGGCACCGACGATCCCCTCACGGATCGCGAGATCCAGCTGTACCGCGAAGAGATTAATCGTCTCGACCGTCTGATCCTTGATGCGGTGAAGCGTCGCACTGAGATTTCCAAGGCGATTGGACGCACGCGGATGTCCGCTGGCGGCACGCGTCTCGTTCACACCCGCGAACTGGCAATTATCAATCAGTTTCACGCCGAATTGGGCGATGAAGGCCCGAGCTTAGCGCAGATCTTATTGCGCATGGGTCGCGGGAAGCTCGGCACAAAATCCACCTAGCCTCAACTATGGTGTTGACCACCTTGAGCTCCCTCGAGGTCACTATTTAATATCATTATCGACTACCGTAGACTTTTAGGATCTTTCGCATTGTGCGAAACCAGTAATCGTCATGAATGGAGATATTCTCATGTCCCTTGATATCACTAGCTCCCCAGCGTGGAAAGAACTCAGCGTTGCCCATAAAGAACTCGAGCAGACCACTTTGCGCGAGCTTTTTAGCGCTGACAGTGAGCGCGCTTCCCGCCTCAGCTTCGAAGCCGCAGGATTACACGTCGATTTGTCGAAAAACCTGATCAATGACCAGGCCCTCGCAGCCCTGATCAAGGTCGCTGAAGCCGCCAATCTCTCCGGACGTATCGAGGAGATGTTCACCGGCGAACACATCAATAACACCGAAGACCGCGCCGTTCTCCACACCGCCCTGCGCCTACCTGTGGAAGAAAGCCTCAAGGTTGACGGCCAGAATATCGCCGCCGATGTGCACGAGGTCCTCAGCCGGATGCGCGACTTCGCAACCTCTCTGCGCTCGGGTAGCTGGTTAGGTTACACCGGACACACCATCAAAACCGTAGTCAATATCGGTATTGGCGGCTCCGATCTGGGTCCAGCCATGGCCACCAAAGCACTGCGCAGCTATGCCACTGCCGGTATCAATGCCACATTTGTTTCCAATGTTGATCCTGCCGATATGATTGCGGCGCTCGATGATCTCGATCCTGAGTCCACTCTCTTTATCGTGGCCTCGAAAACCTTCACCACCCAGGAAACCCTAGCGAATGCTCATGCTGCAAAGCGGTGGCTGGTAGAAAAGCTCGGCGCCGAAGAAGCAGTGGCCAAGCATTTCGTTGCGGTTTCCACGAATGCTGAGAAGGTTGCCGAATTCGGTATTGATACCAAGAATATGTTCGGCTTCTGGGAATGGGTCGGAGGCCGGTACTCTGTCGATTCTGCCATCGGTCTGGCCCTGATGGCTGTTATCGGCCCCCGCGATTTTATGCGCTTCCTCGAGGGCTTTAATGCCATGGATAAGCACTTCCGCACCGCCAGCTTGGAAGAAAATATTCCTGTTCTAATGGGCCTTTTGGGAGTTCTATATAATAATTTCTTCGGTGCGGAGACCCACGCGGTCCTACCTTATTCTGAAGACCTAGGGCGCTTCCCTGCTTATTTGCAACAGCTCACCATGGAATCCAACGGTAAGTCTGTGCGCCATGACGGCACCGCTGTGACTACCTCGACCGGTGAGATTTACTGGGGTGAACCCGGCACCAACGGCCAGCACGCTTTTTATCAGCTGATTCACCAGGGAACCAAACTGATCCCTGCTGATTTCATTGGATTCGCCCGCCCCAAGGAAGATCTTCCTACCGCTAGTGGATCTGGCTCCATGCATGACCTTCTGATGAGCAATTTCTTTGCTCAAACCAAGGTTCTAGCTTTTGGCAAGACCGCCGAAGAAATCGCCGCCGAAGGTGTTAAGAGCGAATTGGTCAATCACAAGGTGATGCCGGGCAATCGCCCCACCACCACTATTTTGGCTAAGGAATTGACCCCACAGGTACTCGGTGCCTTGATTGCCCTTTATGAACACATCACTTTTGTTCAAGGAGTCATCTGGGATATCAATTCCTTCGACCAGTGGGGTGTAGAACTAGGCAAGCAGCAGGCTAATGACCTGGCTCCAGCAGTCTCTGGCGAGAAAACTGTAGATTCTGGAGATAGCTCCACCGATCAGCTCATTACCTGGTATCGCAACCATCGCTAAAACCATGACATAGCATAACCGGCCCTCTTATTGGGCCGGTTTTGCTATGTATTAGGTTGGCACTGAGAGCACCACCAAATAATGCGTTCGAGCTCCCCTTCTTCCCCGTGCGCGTCCTTGCCACCCAATTTTCCTTTTTCGATCAGCGTGCCACACCGTCGACACGGCTTACGATTACGACCGAAGACATAGGAGGTTTGGCCGGGGATTTTAACCCCTGTACTCACGCGGGTGGTCGATAGCCTGTTGGACCACATCAACCGTCGAGTGATTGCTAACACTTGATCGATATCAACATCTCCAACACGGCGTAACGGGTGCAAACCAGCCAGGAAAAGAATCTCGGCTCGGTACTCATTACCTACTCCAGCTAGATTTTTCTGATCCATCAGAGCTGCCCCGATCGTTCGATCCGGCCTTAAAAGGAGGCGTCTTTTAGCCTCGGCGGCATCAAACTCAGGGGCTAGAACGTCAGGTCCCAAATAACCAATCGCTTCGTCATATTCACTCGCCTTGATTACTCTGACCAGTCCTAAAGAATGGCCCACTATTTCGATGGGATCGTTGGGGGGATCTGCCAGTCTGAGTACCACGCGGGCGGTAAAAGCTGGCTTTCGCCATCGATCGCCTAAGCGGTGAACCGACCATGTTCCCTCCATTTTGAGGTGGGTCTGCAGAATATCTGGACCGAAAGCCATAAACAGGTGCTTGCCATAGGGCCACACCTTCTCGCATTGTCGACCACTGAAATCCGCAAGGGCGAATCGGGGAACCCGAATATCGCTAGAGATAACTTCCCGTCCGCTCATAAATTGCAGGCGTCGGGCTAATCGGAAGACGGAATCACCCTCGGGCATTAAAGAATACCGCGCGGTTGGGAGGACTGATCAGCGGCGACAATTCGTTTCCCGAACGGGAACAGACTCACCGGAATCATCTTGATATTAGCTATAGCTAGTGGGATCCCCACAATGGTGACTGCTTGCGCTGCAGCGGTCATAATATGGTTGAGGGCCAGCCACCAGCCTGCTACTAGGAACCAGAGGATATTGGCTACATCGCTCAAGCCGTTTGTTGCTTGGGGTTCCACGACTCGGCCGAAAGGCCAGAGCGCATAGCTGGCCATACGGAAGCTAGCCACCCCAATTGGGGCGGTAATTACGAAAAGGAAAGCGATAATTCCCGCTAAAAAATAGCCCAATGCTAACCACAGGCCTCCGCAGAGGACCCAAATGATATTGAGGATAGTACGCATAAGGCTCATCTTAGCGATCACTAGTCATCGAAGCTGAGATCAGCAGACGCATCGTCTAAACTCCGCCCTGGTCGCCCTCGTGTATTGCGGCGCGGGGTAGGCTGGTGCATCAAGACCAGTCCCCGTGGGTTGATGGATAAACCAGCCTCTTTCAGCGATTTAAGGAGAGGCGACTCCAAAGCTGAATCTCCGTTGACTTTCTCGATAACCAGCCGGGAACGCACCTTTTCTCCGAGGGCATTAATGACCAAATCATAAGCTGGCTCGGGGGTGTCCATCAGGATGAGGTTCTTTCCTCCTCGAGTCATATAAGCCGCGAGGAGGCCATCGATGAGCACAACAAGGGATCCAGCAGCCCGCGTTAAACCCCGTTCTGGCCAGGCGATAGCGGCCCCATAAGGATTGGCAGGATCGGCTGCGGCAAGAACCACAACCTCAGGGTTCTTCGCACCCGACGGCCATCCTGAAATATCGGCACTATCGTCATAACCACGCAAACGGTCGATAATCGCCGGTGTTGAAAATTGAGTAGCGCCCATACCTTCAATTAAGTGCCCGCGCATCGCTTTGCCAGATTCTTCGAACTGCTTGAGAACCTTGTACACCAAGGCGAAGCCACCAACGATATCTTCACCCATCGCACTACCACGAGTTACCACTCCATAGCGATCCAGTAGTGTTTCACCGAGCGTAAAGGCCCGCGACGTGGCATCCGTGGAGGCGGCTATCGTGCGCCCCCACCGTCCCACCATGTCGGGAGGCGTGGTGTGAGTGGGGACTTGACTGCGCATTCCTCGAAAGCGCCCCCTGCTTCGGTTCGGGGTGCGCTTGGCCCTATGCGCGGTATTCTTTCCCCCTGCCAGGCGGGCGCGAATAGGGCGAAAACTATCGGGAGACACCAGCCCCAATTCAAAGAGACCCCATAGCGCCTCCCTCAGGTCCTTATCAAGGGCATCCGATCTGAGCTCCTGGTAGAGATGACTGCCAGAAGTGCCCAGTTGAGTTAATACACTTTCTTGTAAATCAGTCAACGAATAATCGCTGGGGTCGGTGATCAGAGAATCTGCGTAGGCAGCTGGAACCAAGGTCAGCCATGGATCTCCGGCCCCGGCCTTACCTTGGCCGATGATGAGTACCTCACCGTTATAGGTCAGTTCATCAAGGTCCGCCGGGTTGTAGTTTCGCACGCGGTTGGGGAAGATCCACTCCTCCCAGGCACTCGCCGGCAACCGGACGCCGGCGAGCTGCTCGATAACGCTGTACACCCCATCCACACCATAGAGTTCAGGCTCGCTGCCCACGGCAGCCACTTGATGCCACGACGAGAGAAACCGGGCAAAGGCAGAAGGTGACACGGGGGCGGTTTGGCTGCGCAATTTCGCCAGCGATTTACTCCGAATTATGCGGAGCACTTCACTGGCAATATACTCTTCCGCCTCAATTCCCTTACGGTAATGGCCAGCGATAATGGCCTTAGATTCCATGAGTTTTTCTAAGGAAGCAAAAGCGACGCTCGCAGCCAGACCGAATGCGTTTTGGAGATCTGAGAGCACAAATGGTCCGCGGGTGCGAGCCCACCTGGCTACTAACTGGTCAAGAGCATCAGTCACTGGCTCAATCTGTGCTCCCACCCCTCTCGGTACGGGGACGCCAAGACCATCGCGTAAAACAGCCGCGTCGGCTACCTGTGCCAGATGGTCGAGGCCGTTAATGCGTACCTGCATGATCCTGTTGGGGAATTGTTTGAGGAGTTCAGCCGTGCTGGTATCAAAGCTAATATGCTCATTCAGATCAGCAATAGGCCCTAAAATGCGCAAGGCATCTATAAATTCCTCGGGGTTGCGGGCCTGGCGATCCGTGCTAATACGACGCAGCTGGGCGTCTACTTCGGCGATAATCTCGGGTTCAAGGAGCTCCCGCAATTCCACTGTGCCCATGAGTTTGGCCAAGAGGGCTGGGTCGAGGGCCAAGGCGGCTGCTCGTTTTTCGGCTAAGGGGCTATCGCCCTCGTAGACAAAGGCACCGGTATAACTAAAAAGAATCGAGGCCGCGAATGGCGAGGGCTGCTCAGTTGTGATCTCAACAATGCGCGTTTTCTTGAGCTTGAGGTCTTCGAGAACGCCTACCAGACTCGGTAGATCATAAACATCTTGCAAGCATTCGCGTACTGCCTCCAAGATAATGGGGAAAGTCGGATATTTCCGAGCCACATCGAGTAACTGGGCGGCCCGCTGCCGCTGCTGCCATAGTGGTGCGCGCTTGCCCGGATGACGTCTCGGCAATAACAGCGCACGGGCGGCACATTCGCGAAAACGCGAGGCAAAGAGCGCCGAATTGCCAACCTGCTCGGTCACAATATGCTCGATTGCATCGGGGTCAATGAGGAATAGTTCAGCCCCAGGTTCCACATCAGCATCAGGCAACCGCAGCACAATCCCATCGTCCGAGCTCACTGCTTGCGCATCTATTCCTGTGCGCTGCGCAATCTCCGAGCCCACAGCTAACGCCCACGCGGCATTAACGCCGCGACCGAACGGCGTATGTAAAACGACCCGCCAGTCTCCGAGGTCGTCGCGGAAACGTTCCAGAACAAAGGTGCGCTCATCGGGGATGACCCCTGTCGCTTCGTGCTGTTCCTGGAGAAAACGAACGATATTCTCGCGGGCATTATGGTCGAGGGTGGCAATCTCCTCGAGAGCTTGTGGTGTAGAAAAGATCTCGCGTCGGAAAGCGCCGACCGCTTTTCCTAATTCCGCTGGGCGACCGAGCTGATCGCCCACCCAAAACGGCAGGCGCCCCGAATGCCCTGGTGCGGGACTAACCAATACCTGGTCGCGAGTGATCTCTTCAATTCTCCAGCTCGACGCTCCAAGAGTGAATACATCACCAACCCGAGATTCATATACCATCTCCTCATCGAGTTCACCCACACGGCGTGCGCCGACCTCGCCGCCTACGAGATAGACCCCGAATAAGCCCCGATCGGGAATCGTGCCGCCACTGGTCACCGCAACACGCTGGGCCCCAGGTCTGGCAGATAACGTGCCAGTGATGCGATCGTAGACTATGCGGGGTTTCAGTTCCGCAAAATCAGTGGAAGGGTACACTCCACTGGCTAAGTCGAGCACGGCATCGTAGACCTCACGCGGCAGCGTGCGGTAGGGAAAAGCGCGTATAACAGTCGCATACCATTCCTCGACATCGATATCCTCGACAGCCACCTGGGCGACAGTCTGTTGAACCAAAACATCGAGGGGGTTGCGCGGGATATGCAGTGCCTCAATATGGCCGCCCCGCATCCTTTTAACAGTCACTGCTGTTTGCACGAGATCCGAGCGATGTTTGGGGTAGAAAGAGCCGTGTGAAACCGCTCCCACCACGTGCCCGGCGCGCCCTACTCGTTGCAGCCCTGATGCCACCGATGGCGGAGCTTCGACCTGAATGACTAAGTCCACTGCTCCCATATCAATGCCTAGTTCGAGTGAGCTGGTGGACACCACGGCGCGGAGTGCTCCTTCTTTGAGCATGGTTTCGGTGGTGGCGCGCTCGTCTTTGCTCACCGAGCCGTGGTGCGCTCGGGCGATCACCAAACCCGCATCTTTGATCGCATCCTTACTTGGCATCACTTGGGCCGGAATAGTACTTTGTGCTGGGGTCTCAAGCACCTCGGGCGAATGCTCTGTGACATAGAGTTCGTTGAGCCTCGCGGCGAGCTTTTCGGCGCTGCGTCTGGAATTGACAAAGATGATCGTGGATCGGTGATCCATGACCTCGTCGTAGAGCATGGCTTCTATATGTGGCCAGATGGAGCCAGTGCGCTGATCCCCGCCGATCATCATAGTTTCGTCGGTATTGCTACTGAGCCCTAAAGAATCGTCGATCAGTTCATCATTAGCTGTGAGAGATTGATCGAGTGTGGGCAAATCCGACATATCCTCCACGGGCACGCGGACCACGAGATCAAAGCTCTTAGTTGCTGGGGGGTTAATAATCTGCACAGGACGATCGCCGCCTAGAAATTGGGCTACTGTCTCAATCGGCCGCACGGTTGCTGAAAGCCCGATGCGCTGGAGTCCGCTCCGGTTCGTGCCCTCGGCTGCAATCAGGCGCTCGAGGCGTTCTAAGCTGAGGGCCAAATGCACCCCGCGTTTGGAACCCGCTATGGCGTGAATCTCGTCAATAATCACGGTGCGCACTGTTGTGAGGATGCCTCGCGCCTTGGACGTCAGCATCAAGTAGGCAGACTCTGGGGTGGTGATAAGAATGTCTGGTGGGTTACGTAATTGCGCTGCGCGTTCGGCGGCTGGGGTGTCACCCGAGCGAACACCAACGGTGATAGTAGGGTGCGCGAGTCCGAGATTGGCTGCGGTGCGCGCGATTCCGATAAGAGGGGCGCGCAGGTTGCGCTCAACGTCAACTCCGAGCGCTTTCAGTGGAGAGATATAGAGAACCTTAACGCCTGCACCTGCGTCTTTATCTGATTCCGACGCTGGGTCGAAAGTGTTATTTGCCACAGCTAGTGTGGTTTGACCTGAGGTCGTAGAAAGCTCGTTAAGTGACCATAAGAAGGCTGCTAGCGTTTTACCTGAGCCAGTTGGAGCAACCACGAGGGCATTTTCACCAGCAGAAATGGCCTTCCATGAGGCGTTCTGCACAGAGGTAGGTGAGGCGAATACATCGGTGAACCAGGTGCGCACAGCTGGTTGAAAACGCTCGAAAACTTTCTCAGAATCCACTGAGAGATCATTGTCAATAATGTTCAATTTTTCGCTGACCCTCTAGACTAGTTAACTATGACTGCTCAATTTGATGATGCTACGTTGACCTACCGAATCGCCAAAGGCACCGGCGATATCCTTAAAGGCGTGCGCACAGATGATGTTCTGCGGGATCGTGCCCTAGGCGATGCTGGCGACGATCTTGCCCAAAACTGGATCGCCCGCGTTCTCGCCCAGCACCGCCCACACGACGGATTCCTTTCTGAAGAAGCAGCCGATAACCCAGAGCGCTTAGGTAAAGAGCGCGTTTGGATCATCGATCCGCTCGATGGCACTAAAGAATATGCCACCGGACGTCAGGATTGGGCTGTGCATATCGCACTGGTTGAGAACGGGATTCCCACTCATGCCGCAGTTGGTCTCCCCGACCTTGGCGTGGTCTTCCATTCCGACGAAGCCCGTGCCGTTACCGGCCCGATGTCCAAGCGTATCGCAATTTCACATAACCGCCCACCCGCGGTAGCCCAGCATGTAACAAAGAGCCTCGGTTTCTCCTCGGTCTCCTTAGGTTCGGCTGGTGCCAAGGCTATGCACGTTCTGTTGGGTGATTATGATGCCTATATCCACGCCGGCGGCCAGTACGAGTGGGATTCCGCAGCCCCAGTTGGTGTGTGTAAAGCCGCAGGTCTGCATTGCTCGCGCCTCGATGGCAGTGAATTAACCTATAACAACAAAGATACCTATATGCCAGATATTCTCATCTGCCGCCCAGAGTTAGCGGAAGAGATCATCAAGCTGGCTACTGAGTTTCGAGATGAGCACGGATCTTATTAAGATGCACCTCTAGACTTTAGCCCGCTGCACCCCGAGACCTTTGATTCACTCGGTGTGTGGCGGGTTTAAAAACGTACGATGGTGCACTGAGCATAAATACAACTCGGAGATAAAGGAGCGTTCACCGTGTCTACTATTGCCACCCCCTATGAGGATCTCCTGCGGAAAATTCTCTCAGATGGATCTCATAAAGACGATCGCACAGGTACGGGAACGACGAGCTTATTTGGACAACAAATGCGCTTTGACTTAGCGCAATCGTTTCCGCTTATTACTACCAAGAAAGTGCACGTGCATTCAGTTGTTGGTGAATTACTGTGGTTCTTGCAGGGTTCATCAAATGTGCGATGGTTACAGGACAATAATATTCGCATCTGGAACGAATGGGCCGATGAGAATGGGGACCTAGGCCCCATCTATGGGGTGCAGTGGCGCAGTTGGCCGACCCCCAATGGGGCTCATATCGATCAGATCTCTCAAGCTCTCACCACATTGAAAAATAACCCCGATTCCCGCCGCAATATTGTCTCGGCGTGGAATGTTTCCGAGCTCGACAATATGGCTCTGCCCCCCTGTCATCTCTTATTCCAGCTGTACGTGGCAGATAACAAACTTTCCTGCCAGCTTTACCAGCGTAGTGCCGATATGTTTCTCGGGGTTCCCTTTAATATCGCTTCCTATTCTCTACTTACTCACATATTTGCCCAGCAAGCTGGTCTTGACGTCGGGGAATTTATCTGGACCGGTGGCGACTGCCATATTTACGATAATCACCGTGAGCAGGTAGCCCTGCAATTATCCAGAGATCCCCGCCCTTATCCCCAGCTCAAATTACGCACGGCACCAGATATATTCTCCTACACCTTCGACGATATTGCTTTCGAAGGCTACGATCCGCACCCTGTAATTAAGGCTCAGGTGGCGGTGTAGAGATGCTAGGAGCTATTTGGGCGCAAAATCTCAACCGTATAATCGGCGATGGCCTTACCATGCCGTGGCATGTGCCAGAGGATATGCGGTTCTTTAAAGAACAGACACTTAACCACACTGTCATTATGGGGCGCAAGACGTGGGAATCGTTGAGCGTGCGTCCCCTACCTCATCGGGAAAATATTATTATTTCCTCTCGCGAACCCGGCGCGTGGTCGCAGGGTGCCAGGGTGATACATGATCTAGCTCAGCTACCCGATCGTGGCTGGATCATCGGGGGTGGGGAGATTTACCGGCAAACACTCCCCCTGGTGGGTCGCATTGTTCGGACACTTATCGACGCCGATATCGAAGTTGGTGAAAAAGCCGTTCTAGCCCCTGAGATCCCCCAAGATTTTAGACTCACCGATCACACCGATTGGACCATCTCCCGTTCAGGCCAGCGTTATTGTTTTCAAACCTGGGATAGAATAGAAACAGAAATCTTCAGCGACTAAGGATTTGATTCATGAGTTCAACCCCCATCACCATCTATGCCACCTCGTGGTGCCCGTTCTGTCAGCGCTTGCTGGCCGATTTGGACCACAAGAATATCCCCTACACCACGGTTGATGTCGATGCTGATGCCACAGCCGCAGCGTGGGTGGAATCCGTCAATAGCGGCAATCGGGTAGTGCCCACCGTGCTGTATTCTGACGGATCCCACGCCACCAATCCTCCGGCCGGTCAAGTGGCGCGCCGCTATAAGGAGCTCAGCGCCTTATAGCTCTCGCAAGAGATAGATATCCAAAATCCAGCCGTGGCGCTGACGGAGATCTTGCTTGAGATCGCGCACCTCGTGACCGATCTCTGAAACATACCCGTGGCGCAGTACCTCCTTATCGGTGCCCAGATAGGCGCCCCACCACATATAGGTCTGAGGGCTAAAATTCTCCAGCCAAGCTGCGTGGCCGTCCAGCATAACCACACAATTGCGGCGCTCTATCTCTCGGGTATCTTTGAGGTTGCGGCCGGTAGTGATATGAATAGCTTCACCAATACGATTGAGAAGCAGTCCATGGCGTGCGGTCAGCACTTGGATAGCAGTAATGCCAGGAATAACATCAACTGCCATCTCTAGCCCCTCGAGCTCCCGCATTTTCTCGATAATGCGCAAGGTGGAATCATAAAGAGAGGGATCCCCCCAGACAAGAAAGGCGATCGTATCGTCCTTGTCTGAATTGTCTCGAATACTTGAGGCCAACAGGTGCGCTCGAGCGCTGTGCCAGGAGCGTACCTCGGCATCATAATTCTTAGGGTTGCGATCTCGGGGAGGATCTTCCACGGAATAGATCGGTGTTTGTGGAGCATGGCGCTCGATGATACGACGCCGAAGCTCTAAGAGATCGGCCTTAGTATCGCCTTTATCGAGAGCAAAAACAGCTCGGGCGCGTTTAAGAGCTGCGCTAGCCTGTAGGGTGAGAAAATCTGGGTCGCCGGCACCGATGCCGATCACGAGAACTGTCCGCATTTATCTAATTCTCATCTTGTGGATCCACTGGATCCACTGGATCCACAAAGCTCTCACGTTCACTAGAGGTGAAGTGCCCTGATAGGACGGTAAAATCAGCCGATATCTGTTGACGTAAATAGTGCTCACATGCCATTGACATCTGTTTAGCGTCATACCGGTTGAGGGTGAGCAAACGAGAGAGCGGATGTCCCTCGTCGTCGATCAGATCAAGGGCGAGATACTGGTGGCCATCCTCCTCGATCATTGATGCCGATACGCTAATTCCTGTAACATCGCGAAAAATCGCCTCGCTGGACATATCTAAACCTTCCTCACACTTCGTCTGCACTAGTTAGTAGTGGTGATTCTATACGGTTCTATGGCTAAGCAAAAGCATAGGCCAGATAGCCACCGGCTGGAATGGCGAGATATTTTTGCTGCTAGGGGTACTAATTATGGCCACTTCCTAGCATTCGGGTACGCTACCTAGATGGTGGGCTTTGACCCTACCGCTGCCCTAGTAGCTCAGTGGATAGAGCACGGCTCTCCTAAAGCCGGTGTCGGAGGTTCGATTCCTCTCTGGGGCACTTTTTTATTCCTAAGAGCGATCCCTAGTGAGTGAACTCCAAACGATAGCCGGATTTTTAGTATCTATCTCATGGACCCCGCTTCCGTCATCTCCTTTATGCGTGAACAACAATCGCAACCTGTCTTATCCTGAGTCATTCCTTAACTATGAGGCTTTGACGCTTGGAGAATTCGATTCGTGTTAACCGCGTGGGCCCCTTGGTGTGGACTCGATGTGCAGAATGCACCCCTATCGTCGGCCCTCATATCTGCCGTGCTCATTCGGCTAGGATCACGGAGTCCTAAGGGCGTAGCCATAATCTTTGCCGTCATGTGACTTTGCTTAATTTCCTCCCCCCTTTATCGCAGCTTCCGAGAACGCAGGGGTACAGGTGGCAATGCGAAATTAACAATGGAAGAGATGACATCCAATACCGCTAGAAGCACGAAGCTCACATTGCCCTTGACTGGGTGCGCTGTCTGTAGCACCATCCAGCCTTAGGAATATTCACCCGTGCCTGAGAAATTGGCTTGATTCTTATTATGAGATTTCTCCGGTGATCACATTAAAATCAATGCAATGCAGAATTTTCTGGGTGATTCAGAACCCGTCCTCCTGGCCGCCGGCTCCGTGGAAACCAGCACGCTTGTCTCCTTCGCGTGGATCATGGCTGCGGCCTCCTTAGCCCCAATATTGTCTTGGCTAACTGGAAAGCGTATTCCAGCTGTGGTTTTGCTTATTGGTTTGGGAGCTCTCATTGGCCCTCATGCCCTTCACCTCGCTGATATTGAAGGTGGAGTTTCTTTACTTAAAGATCTGGGCCTAGGAATGCTCTTCCTACTGGCTGGATACGAGATCAAGGTGTCAACTGTGCGCAGCCGTGAAGGATTCACGGCCTCTGTTACATGGCTCGCATGTATCGCTCTATCTTATATAGGCGCTAATTATATTTTAGATTATGGCACATCGGCTACCGCAACGGTGCTCGCAATCGCAGTGACATCGACGGCCGTAGGCACGCTCTTGCCCATCATGAAACAACAGGACATGCTGGATACTAATGTAGGCAAGTCGCTGCTAGTGCATGGCGCTATCGGCGAGATCTTCCCTATTTTCGCTATGGCTCTGCTGCTTTCTACCCGCACCACCTGGCTAACCGCCACGGTACTGCTTTCATTCTTCGCGATTGCGGTGCTCATCGCCGCAATTCCAGCGACAGTAAGGAATCTAGTTCCATGGGTGGGCAGAGCTATGATTAGCTCAGCGAGCGCAACGAATCAGATGGTATTGCGCGTGGTAATTTGGATGCTCGCCATATTGATGGCGGTCGCAGCCGCTTTCCAACTCGACGTAGTTTTGGGCGCGTTTGCAGCTGGTTTCATCCTGCGTCAGTTGGTGCCGAAAAAATATCGCAACGCTCTTGAACAGCGTCTCGATGTCGTTGGGTACGGTCTATTAATTCCCGTTTTCTTCGTGTGCTCGGGTATGGCAATCGACACTGCCGCCGTCGTCGACAACCCCATGCGTCTAGCGATTCTCATTCCGGTCATCTATATCGCGCGCGGGCTACCAATTTTACTTCGCGAGATTTTCTCCAATACTGGCTCCGGGCTCGAGACAACTCGAGAGAAAATCCAGCTCAGCTTATATGGCGCGACCGCGCTACCCATTATTGTGGCCGTCACCGATGTGGCGACAACCTCTGAGATCATAAGCTCTGCCAACGCTTCAATTCTGGTGGCGGCAGGTAGCATCACAGTGCTACTTTTCCCTCTACTGGCTCACCTGTTGGATAAATCCAACTCGCAACAGGAACAAACAGGGTAGTTTTTTAAGCGTTGAAAGTGTTAAAGTCTTGAACCAGTGTGATCTATTAGCATCACTGATAAGGAGCAATATGTCTTTCTTTAACACCCGCCTCGTCAAGGCTCTCGCTCTCAGCGCCGCCATCAGCATAGGCTTTTCACCCCAAGCATTTGCTTTGGGACCCATCCAAGCAACCGTTCTCGACTATTCTGCTGGCGTTCCCTCGGCAGCTGCTGTAAAAGCCAGCGGTGCTGCGGGCGCTGTCCGCTATGTCTCCCGCCCACGCCCCGATGCACTCTGGATGCTAGGCAAACCCGTTGGCCTAAGAGAGACTCGTGATTTTGCAGCGAACGGTCTCAGCACCGCTTCCGTCTATCAATTTGGCAAAGGCCCCACAGCGGATTGGCGCCAGGGAGCATACGGCGCGGCAATCCACGCGCCGCAGGCTATCGCTTTGCACAAGGCTGCAGGGGGACCGACTGGTCGCCCCATCTACGTAGCCATCGACGATAACCCCACATGGGCAGAGTACGATCAGCTCATTCGCCCCTACCTTCGAGCTTTCCAAGAAGCTCTCTTATTAGGGGGCTACAGCATGGGCATTTATGGCAATTACAACACTATTGAGTGGGCCAGTCGCGATGGACTCGGATCCTTCTACTGGCAGCACGACTGGGGCTCCCAGGGACGTATCCATCCCCTCACAACCATCCACCAAAAGGCCGGTCAACAACGTACTGTGGACGGAATTCTCGTTGATGTCAACAATGTTTATGCTCGCGACTGGGGTCAGTGGCGACCGGGCGACCGCGGAATCCTTCTCCCCCAACCACCGGCGCCACCTCGCGCTGATCTGGGACACGCTCTTGCTGGTTTAAGCTCGCACATTCCAGGTGCAGATCGCTTCCCATTGCCACATGGGGATCAGATCAATCAGGCTCTTCAAATTGTGCGGCTGTCGAGCTAGTCGATGTCGCTAACGGAGCATCGATAAGCTGCATGCGGACGAGCTTGGTCAGCTTGTCCGCATCACCGTAACTGCTGGCCACGACCACAAAGTCAGTTCCAAAAGATGCGGAGGCGTGGATGTCTTTTTCATTAGACCACGCAAACTTAGTTCCTTCCACTCCCGGAAAAATAGCGGTACCAAAGTTTTGACTCGTTCCGTCCTTAGCGGTCGCTGCCGTGTCTCGCATCGCTCGCAGCACCGGCGCCTGCGGATTATTAATGAGCACCTGGGCAAGGAAGTAGGCAACGTCGAAAGTACTCGTCAGCGAATATCCCCACTGAGTATTCGCTTGGGTTGATTCGAGACCGTATTTTTTAATCACCCAATCGATGGATTGCGGATATTTTTCATACAGATCCGTGGCTAGATCGTCATCGGAAGTTCTAACCATTGACCTAGCCCGGGGGAAATCGCTTGTATCGCCACGCTCGAAAATATATTGAGCGATATAGAGCTTGATCAGACTGAGAGCGGGACGGGGTGCGCGCTCATTCACAGTCCCGATATGACCGCCTTCGGCGATATTGACATAGGTAATTTGAGCGCTGAAATTATCTTTTACTGGATCTCCCAGCTGAGGGACCTGAAACCCTTTGAGATCAAGCCATCGCCCTTCGTGTTGACGTCGGGTTAAGGAGGGTTGATCTGCAGGTTCGCGGGTGCAAGCCCCGAGGCATAGTCCGACTATGAGTAGCGGGCCTATGACCCGGTGTGGCCATATACCGAAGCCCTTCCTGCTAGCAGAGGTTAAGAGCATTTCTTCATTCTATTGACGGTATATGAGCACATACAAACGGCCGTGATTAAAGCCTTAACAGGGTTATTTTTGGAGCCTTAAGGCTCTACCGCGATACTAGTGATCGACCGCCGCTTCGACTCCGACGCCAGTTAGAGAGCGGACTTCCATCTCCGCCTGAAGGTGATCGAGGTTATCTGGTTTGCCCATAAAAGTTCCAATAATGCCGGCTAAGAAGGCCAAAGGAATCGATACTATACCTGGACTGTTGAGCGGGAAGTATGCAAAGTTGACGTTCTCCCCCAGCATGGAATTCGCCGATCCCGAGACTGCTGGTGAGAAGACTATAAGCAAGACGGCCAGAGCTAAACCTGTGTACATAGAGGCTACAGCACCTGTGGTATTGAATTTCTTCCAGTACAGCGAGAGCAATATGGTGGGTAGGTTTGCCGAGGCGGCAACTGCGAATGCAAGAGAGACTAGGAAAGCTACATTTTGCCCCATGGCAAGGATACCCAGAGCTATCGAAACCGCGCCAATGATGACAACTGTTATGCGCGATACCCGTACTTGCTCTTCTTCCGTGGCTTCTCCATTGCGAAGTACCCCATTGTAGATATCGTGGGCGATTGATGCCGAGGCGGTAATTGCGAGTCCCGCGACAACAGCTAGGACGGTTGCAAAGGCTACTGCCGAAATAATCGCCATGAAGAACGGGCCAGCGAGTGCCAAAGCAAGTAACGGAGCGGCTGAATTGGCTCCCCCAGGTGCGGCAAGGATCCGGTCCGGTCCCACCAGAGCGGCAGCACCGTATCCAAGAACCAACGTCATCAGGTAGAAGGCGCCGATGAGGATGATAGCCCACGTAACTGAGCGCCGTGCCTCCGTTGCGGTAGGAACGGTGTAAAAGCGCATGAGCACGTGCGGGAGACCGGCTGTACCCAGGACTAGAGATAGTCCGAGGGAAACAAAATCAAGACGTGAGGTCGCAGTCTGGCCGAATTTTAACCCTGGTTCCAGAATCTGTGACGCTTCGTAACCTTTTTGGGCGAGGGTGTCTGACACACGATGGGTTTCTACCGCCATGTCCATAACGGCGGAGAGACCACCCTTGATGGAGATAAAAACCAAAATCGACATGCTGCCCACGCCAATAATTAGAAGAACAGCTTTGATCATTTGCACGTAGGTGGTGCCCTTCATGCCTCCAATGAGCACGTACAAAATCATGACTACTCCCACCGCTGCGACTACTATCGCCTGTTTTCCAAAGTCGTGGACATCAAGCAAGACTGATACCAAGGATCCCGCTCCGGCCATTTGAGCGATCAGATAAAACAGGGAAACGAATAGGGTGCCAAATGCCGCTGCCACCCGTACTGGCTTCTGGCGGAGACGGAAGGAGAGCACATCGGCCATCGTGAAACGACCCACATTCCTTAAGGGTTCAGCCACCAGTAGAAGGGCGACCAACCATGCAACAAAGAAGCCGACAGAATAGAGGAATCCATCATATCCATTGAGCGCTATCGCACCGACGATACCTAAGAAGGAGGCAGCAGAAAGATAGTCACCCGCAATTGCGAGTCCATTTTGTCGTCCAGAGAAGGATCCACCACCGGTATAGAAGTCGGAGGCCTCCTTTGTAGACCGCCCAGCTTTTAACACCACCCCCATGGTTATAACAATGAAGATGATAAAGACGGAGATGTTGAGCACGGGGTTTCCGGTTGAAACGGTTTCAGCTACATATAATATCTTCATTTTTTAACCCTCCATACGTGAACGGATTGCTGCAGCCTGGGGCTCAATATTCCTATTGGCATAACGGATATACACCCACGTGATTACGAAGGTGGTAATAAACTGAGCAAATCCGAAAATCACTCCGATATTCACATTCCCGTACACGGGGGTGGCCATAAAGCTCGGCGCATACGTAGCGGTTAGGACATAGGCGATGTACCACACAAAGAACGCAAGCGACATAGGGAAAGTAAAGGATCGATAGGTCGACTTGAGTTCCAGGAATTGGCGGTCTTTTTGCATCTCTACAAATTCTTGGGCGGTGGGCTCGCGCCGCCTAGGCATGGGGTGAGCATTCATGGTGCACTCTCTTTCGCATCACAGCTTCGCGTGCAAATACCGAGGTGGGTCTTTTGACTGCGGAGCTATATTATTTTCGGTCGATTGGGGCCTAAGGCTGAGCTTTTACTACGCGGAGCCGGAATATTTAAGAATTTCGCGTGTGCTAAAACTCTGGCGATGTGCGGCTTGACGTCTAGGTAAATTTTTAGAAATAAGCCACAACAGCAACATCATGTGTTACCAGTCACATGTATATATCTTCGCTTCCTAACCTACCCAAACTTCCCCCCAATAGCCGCAGATCCTGAATTATTTTCTCTATCTTTTTTATCTACTACCCCCGACCTCCTCGCTTTATGCAAGATTTTAGTTACCCCCGCACCCTAAAAAAACCACTGTTCTGGAATCGACAATTTTGCTAAGCTACTCTTCCTTTGCGTACAAAAAAACCCGCATCAGCTTTAGCGATGCGGGTTTGAAGAATTCGATTTAGCGGGCGTCTAGCAGATCAATCACAAAGACAAGGGTACGTCCCGCAAGTGGATGGCCGCCTCCAGCAGGGCCGTACGCAGCCTCTGGGGGAATAACGAGTTGGCGCCGACCTCCCACCTTCATTCCGGGTATTCCCTCTTGCCATCCAGCTATCAAGCCGCTTAAGGGGAATTCAATGGATTGTCCGCGGTCCCAGGAGGAATCGAACTCCTGGCCGGTTTCAAAATCTACGCCCACATAGTGCACTTCAACCATGCCACCAGGCTGGGCTTCTGCTCCGTCACCTTCAAGAAGGTCAGTGATGACAAGATCTTCAGGGGCTGCACCTGCGGGGACTTCAATAACTGGTTTTTCCATGGAAGCTGTATCTCCTTCAAGCACGACTACTGTCGATGGGTTTTGGTTCTACGTCATATGAGGTCTTAGTTGATAAATTAAGGCCCCACTGGAACCTTTCCCGCTTATTCTAGCGGTAAAGTCCAGCGAGACCTTAATTATCCAGTAATTTCTCAGCGCTCGGAGATAGGTGGAAGCGTGCGATTTACCTCGCCAGTGTATATTTGGCGTGGTCGATTAATCTTTGTTGAGGTGGCCAATTGCTCCCGATACTGAGCAATCCAGCCAGGCAACCGGCCGATTGCAAAAAGAACCGTAAAGAAATCGGTATTAAATCCCATGGCTCGGTAGATTAGACCCGTATAGAAGTCAACATTTGGGTACAGCTTGCGCTGAATAAAATAATCATCCTTCAGTGCAATCTCTTCTAACTTCATTGCTAGATCGAGCAGGTGGTCACCGCCCAAATGCTCGAGAATCTCGTGGGCAGCATCCTTAACAATAGCGGCGCGTGGATCGTAGTTGCGGTAGACGCGGTGTCCGAACCCCATCAAGCGAACGCCTTGCTCCTTATTCTTCACCCGGTTCATGAAGTCTGTTGCGTCTCCACCTTGGGCGTCGATTTCTTCGAGCATCTCCAATACCGCCTGGTTAGCACCTCCATGAAGGGGGCCAGAAAGGGCATTGATGCCACCAGCAATGGCAACAAACATATTGGCTTGAGCAGATCCGATCATCCGAACCGTCGATGTGGAGCAGTTCTGCTCGTGATCGGCGTGCAGAATCAGCAGCTTGTCCAGAGCACGAGCCATCACCGGATCAACCTCATAAGGCTCAGTTGGATAGCCAAACATCATCCGCAGGAAGTTTTCGCGGGTATTGAGGGAGTTGTCCGGGTACATAAACGGTGCGCCCTTGGATGCACGATACGCCTGGGCTGCCAGCATAGGCACTTTGGCCAGCAGCCTCACTGTGGCCATATCAAGTTGCCTCTCATCCAGTGGATCCAATTGATCCTGGTAGTACGTCGAGAGAATATTCACCGAGGATGCGAGCACCGACATGGGGTGCGCGTTGCGCGGGAAGATGGAGAACTGGTCTTTAAAGTCCTCGTCCAAGAGCGTGTGATGACGAATTTCATTTTCGAAAGCGTCGAGCTCCTCTTGATTCGGGAGCTTCCCTTTGATCAGTAGATAGGAAACTTCACTGAAATTGGCATTCTCAGCGAGGTCAGCAATATTGTAGCCGCGATAACGAAGAATTCCCTCTGCGCCGTCGATATAGGTAATCTTCGATTCCGTTGACCCAGTGGATACATAACCTGGATCGTAGGTAACAAAACCAGTGTCAGCGAGCAGGTTGCCCAGCGCGATGCCGTCATTACCCTCATGAGAGCGAATGATGTCAAGTTCATATTCTCCGCCTGGATATTGAAGAAGGGCCTTATCTTTGTTGGTAGTCATAGCTTCCCTTTCATGAAAACTCGTTGTGGTTCCCGGCTCGTTAGCTCCACCCTCACACTTCGCGACCCTCGCAGAGACTTCGTGAGCAGCAGGAGGCTGGCCAAATAAGTCACACGAGTTCTTACAACGTGCCAATTCCACAAGAGATTAGATTGATTCTTTTGGTTGAAAAGGATCTTCACCTACATGCCTTGCAGAGCGGATTGCCGTTTCCCAATATTCTAGTTCAAATATAGCGAGCACTTCTTCTATGGAGCCACAACCTCAAACCACTCCACCCTCTAATCCTAGGCGCAGGCGGGTTTATCGAGCTGTGAGTGACGCCAAAATATTAAAAAGTGGCCTGGTGCACATTTTAGCAAAAATTGTGATACGAACTACCTTTACCCCCTTTATTTCACTAAAACTAGGCAAAAAGGGAAGATCAACGTCCTCTAACTACCCCCGTTAAGGTAACGGTTATGGCTGGAAGATTTTCCTCACTTATACCCCACTAGGGCACGAATATCGGTAATCTGGAATTTCTACTCCATGAGTATCCACCCGCGAGTATCTACCCGAAACTAGAAAGCAGAAATATGAGTGAGACACCTAGAATCCCCGCACACCTTCTTCCTCACGATGGGCGCTTCGGCTGTGGGCCGTCAAAGGTGCGGCCCGCGCAGGTTGATGCCGTGGCAGCTGGAGCCCGCACCGTTCTGGGTACTTCGCACCGCCAATCTGCGATCAAAGACATTGTCGGGAGTATCCGCACCGGCCTAAGCCAACTATTCAATCTCCCCGAAGGCCATGAAGTCATTCTTGGCTTAGGTGGAGCGACTGCCTTTTGGGATGCCGCCACCTTCGGTCTCATACGAAAAAAATCAGGACACTTGGTATGCGGTGAGTTCTCCTCTAAATTCGCGACCGCAGCCGCCCAAGCCCCGTGGCTTGATCAGCCCGCCATTATCTCTGCTGAGCCAGGCAAGATCCCCACACCGGGCTCTCATGACTTTGACGGATGCGATGTCATCGCATGGGCGCATAACGAGACCTCCACGGGCGCTATGATTCCCACCCATCGCCCCGCGGCCCCCGAAGATGCTCTGACTGTTATCGATGCCACCTCAGGTGCTGGCGGTCTACCAGCCGATTTGAACGCGGTTGATGTTTATTATTTCTCCCCTCAGAAGTGCTTCGCTGCGGATGGCGGGTTGTGGATAGCCATCATGAGTCCTCGCGCACTCGATCGCGTTGAGGAGATTGCCAAGTCGGGTCGCTATATCCCTGAGTTCCTCAATCTCAAGACTGCAGTGAACAATTCCCGCAAGAACCAGACGTATAATACCCCGGCGGTGGCCACCCTTATCATGCTCGCTGAACAGGTAAAATGGATGAATGAGCTGGGCGGACTCGATGCTATGGTGGAACGCACCCGCCGCAATTCAGATACGTTATACGCGTGGGCCGAGAACCACCCTCATGCCCAACCTTTCGTCAGTGAGCCTTCACACCGCTCCCTTGTGGTAGGCACGATTGACTTCGACGACAGCGTCGATGCTGCAGCGTTGGCGAAAATCCTGCGCGCACACGGCATTGTCGATGTGGAACCTTACCGGAAGCTAGGCCGCAACCAGCTTCGTGTGGGATTATTCCCAGCTATTGATGCGGCAGATATTCACCTTCTCACCCAAGCGATCGATCATATCTTGGATCATCGCTAATCTTTGTGGCACTCAGCTCCTGCGTGGAACTCCAATACAGGAGGTGGGATGCGATAAGATTGGGTGGATACGCACCTCAGTATGTTGAGTTGAGGAACGGGGACTTTCCCCCGATCCTCAACTCGGATACATCACCGATTGGAGAGCCGCAACTATGAAAGAACTCTTCTTCAATGAGTCGGAATCGACTCCCACCTCATTGGTATTTACCGATAAGGAAACGGACGAGCAGTTTTTTCTGGCGGTCACTGATTCCCTCCTCGCAACTGTGCAGCCCAGCGAGAAAATAAAAAAAGAGCTCCCTGACAACGATGACAAGGCTGAGAAGCCTTCCCGCGGGGTCGACCTACGGACATCTTCACCGCTAAAAATGCGCCCGAGAGAGATCCAAGATCGCATCCGCGCTGGCGCCACGATCGAAGAGGTTGCTGAGCTAAACGGCGTTTCTCCCTCTCGCATCGAGCCCTATGCACATCCCATCATTGGTGAGCGCAAACGCCTAGCCGACATGGCCAAGCAAGCCTACCCCGTCCGCGACGATGGCCCTGCCAAACTCACGCTGTGGGAAGTCCTTGCTACTGCTTTCGCCGCCCGCGATATGGATCTATCTCAGGCAACGTGGGATACTTATCGCGATGCTGCCGCCCAGTGGGTCGTCACGTTGACGTGGCAATCCGGCTTAGTCAGCAATATTGCTGAGTGGAGTTATCTGCGTCATTCCTCCTCTCCTGCCACCGCTGTTGCACGCAATGGGCTCGCAGCAGACCTCATCAATCCGAGTTTTTCTCAGCCAGTCCGCTCCTTGAGTCCCGTGAGTTCGTTGCGTCCGGCTGAGACTTCCCAAGAAGATCTGGAGAAAACTGATACCTTCGAGGAACTCAGTGGAGATGAATTGCTGCAGCATCCTGATGGGGAAAAGCCAGAGAAACGACGTCGGAAAGCAGTAACGCCGCACTGGGAAGATGTGCTGTTGGGAGTTCGCACGAATACCAAGCGCCCCCGCAAATGACCGTAAAAAGGCTTTCCCGCGACGTGGTACTGACCTTGTGGTACGTCACGAGCGCCAATCCAGAAAAGGTCATTAGCGCCTCACCGCGTGCTGATCGTGGGTTCGGAAGAAAACTGCTCGCCCAAATTTATCCCACACTACCTATAACCCCAATCGGATCTTTTAGCCTAAACCATTCAACGCATCCCTCTCGCGATGAGTTTTATATTGCGGCCTTCCCAGGATTGGGTCTTATGCAGACTCTCGTGGCTCATCTAGATCGATTGGAAAATGTAGACCCACGTTTGATCGCAGCAATACCTGCTGCGGATATATTTGTAATCGCCACCGATACCGCATCAGGTTATGCCGGTTTCGCACACTGGCATGGCACAACGCTCAAGCGGGCATTTAGTGCCGAGCCCGACCGCATTATTGAAGATAGCGGTCTCGTAGAGCCCTTCGAAAGTCCATATTGGGCGGGAGAATTCAGCTCCGGTCAGGGTGGGATCCTACTCCCCTTTGCTCCTCTCGATTTGGCATTAGCTGCGCAGAGAGCGTGGCTCGGGTTCGACCCAGTCTCCGCCCCCAATATCAACGTGGTGGGTTATGCCACCGATGGGCGCCCAGAACCTCCTCCGGCTCCACGAAAGCCAACAATCGGCGAAATCGCGCAACAGTCCACCGCAAAATTGGGGATCGGCGAGGTTTATCGAGATTACGATGATTACGAAGATCCCGACGAGGAAGCAGAGCTTGACGACGACCTAACGCTAAGACTCGGTCAAGCTGCTCGTGGCTCATTCAGCTGGGCGCAGAAATCGGCCGTGCGTGCTCATTTACTCTACGACGCGTTTGTGGAAAACCTCGGAGAGAAGCTGCGCTACTCCGATCGGCTCACGCCATCGATAAAGAATTTTTTCTCATCCTTAAAAGCTCAACAATCTGAAGAGCCCGACGAAAAGGCTTGAGAGCGGACTCTCTCGTAGAGTGCAATGGCGGCTGCAGTGGCCAGGTTAAGACTATCAGTACCCGGCGCCATGGGAATACGAGCTCGAATATCTGTTGCCCGCATGGCATGTTCCGTTAAGCCTGGGCCTTCAGCTCCCACTAAGAGTGCAATCTTTTCATAGGGCTGAGCATGTGAATCATAAAGCGCGGTGGCTATATGCGCAGCCTGCGGGTCTGGGGTCAGGGAGACGAGGTGAAAACCTTGTTCTCTCAACTGCTCTAGTCCCCATTGCCAGTTGGTATAGCGTCCCCCGAAGTGGGCGAACGGGGTACGCAGGACGTGTCCCATCGATACCCTCACCACGCGGCGGTATAGCGGGTCTGCGCATCCATTGCCAAAGAGCACCCCATCGACCCCCATCCCCGCCGAGTTGCGAAAAATTGATCCAATATTCTCGTGATCGCCGACGCCTTCCAAGATGACGAGTGTGCGCGCATGCTCAATAACGTCCGATACGGCAAGTGGGCTGGGTCGGTCGGCGGAGGCAAGGAGACCGCGGTGCATATCGTACCCCGCTAATTCAGCGAGATCATCGCGCTCGATTGCATAAATAGGAATATCTTTGACGAGTTCAGGGATATGATCTTGGGCGAGGAAATTGTCCACCTTCGATGGGAACCCTATTAGGCTCCGAACTGGAAATCGGGAGCGCAAGAGCCTTTCTATCACCAAGGGTCCCTCGGCTATGACGAGGCCCTTGGCCCCCGGAATATCGGGGCGTTTATCGGAATGTTTGAGATCTCGAAAATCGGCTACCCGCTCATCGACAGCAGAGTCAATAGGGATGATGTTCACATAAGTCATAGCCATTGAGGTTACTCTCTCGAAAAGATAAAAGCCGCCTACCACTTATGTGGTAGGCGGCTTTAATAAAGGGTTTTAGCCAACGATCTGCAACAGTGGTTCCGCTGCAAAGTAGATAAGGAACAGGGCCGAAACGAGCCACATGATCCAATGCACACTCTTTGCTTTTCCTGCTGCGGCTGCCATGATGACATACGCAATGAAGCCCACCCCGATTCCGTTAGCGATGGAATAGGTAAAAGGCATGATGACAATAGTGAGGAAGGCCGGTAGCGCGATATGGAATTGGGAGAAATCGATATCGCGAACCTGTGCGATCATAAGCGCACCCACCACGACCAACACTGGGGCTGCCGCTTCGATAGGAACAATGGCGTAGAGCGGGGTGAGGAACATAGCCAAGAGAAAGAGAATGCCGGTGACTATATTTGCTAAACCAGTTCGGGCACCATCGGCAATGCCTGCTGCGGAATCGATATAAACCGTATTGGAGGAGGCTGAGGCTCCACCGCCAACGATGGCACCTGCGCCTTCCACGATCAGTGCCGCTCGTAGGTTAGGAAGATTTCCTTTTTCATCGGTAAGTTGAGCCTGCTTGCCTAGTGCTGTCATGGTCCCCATTGCGTCGAAAAAGTTGGCCAGCACAAGGGTAAAGAGAAGCAGTGTGGCCGCCAGCGCGCCGACTCGAGTAAAGGCTCCGAAGAGGGAAATATTGCCGATGATGGAAAGATCTGGAAGTCCACCGATAGTTTCGGGCAGAGTAGGGACTGCCAACGACCAGCCAGTTGCTACGGGTTGCCCGTCGACAAAGGATGGGCCGGCATGCGTGAGAGCTTCGACAACCATTGCGACAAGTGTGGTGGCAACGATTCCGATGAAGAGCCCGCCGCGAACCTGGCGTACCACCAGAATTCCACACAGAACGAGGCCGATCACGAAAACAAAGGTGGGCCACGAGGCAATCGATCCCCCGGAGCCGAGAGTGACGGGAACTGTCGTGCCTGCGGCATCTGGTATACGGCGAACGAAACCAGCGTCGACGAGTCCGATCATGGCGATGAACATACCAATACCTACACCCATAGCTGCCTTGATCGATGCCGGGATGGCGTTGAAAACTGCCATGCGGAAGCCAGATACGGCAAGCAGGACGATGATAATACCGTCCAGGACAACCAGCCCCATAGCCTCTGGCCAACTGAGGCCCTCTACGCTGACCATGGTTACCGCCACTAGGGTGTTAATGCCCAGACCGGTAGCGATGCCGAAAGGATACCGAGCGATCAAACCGAAGGCGATGGTCATAACGCCTGCGGCGAGAGCCGTAGCGGCTGCTACTTGGGGTACTCCAAGAGTAAGCCCCTCAGAATCGGCAATGGTACCGATAATGAGGGGGTTTAAGATGATGATATACGCCATCGCGAAGAAGGTGACGACGCCAGCGCGGATCTCTGTGCTGATTGAGGAACCCCGCTCCGTGATGTGAAAAAAGCGATCTAGTGTGGAGGCATTCTGCCCCACAGCGGTTTCGGCCATATTCTCTCCAGAATGGTTGGGCTAGGTAACTATCGATTGCACTCTCACTATGTGAAAAATCACTTTTGAGGAGTGCACGTCTTAAACAATCCCATTTAAGCTGCATTGTTAACAAATGATCAGGAGAGAATGTGAGATATATTACATAAGGGTTATACCGGCTCCGGCCGGAGTGCTCTTTCACATCACCCCACCGCCTACGTGCGCACCTCCACCTCGACGAGGGATTCGTCGTCGAAAGCGGGTGTCTCTACCCGCTTTTGAGTTTGTGGGGTTTCCACTCCCGAGTGCGCACCGCATCCATAGTCTTTGGCCACCACCTGATCGTGCGCTGAGTATTCATTAGCGCATACCCCGAAATCAGGCCCTAATGGGTGAGCGAACGGCAGATAGAATGCGCAGCTCCTGCACGGGTGCGGGGCTTTTTGTGCATATTCAGTGTCCGGTCCCCACTCTCCTTTGTGCCAGCGTTGCTTCATGGTCTCCAGTTCTATCGCAGCAAGCTTTCGCTGTCCTGGCGCAATAGCCTGACCGGTTAAGAGAACCGATTCCGTATCATTATCGCTTAAGCGGGGATCTGAGGGAGCTGGAGGCATGAGATCCCCAGGGCCAAGATCGCCGGGCTGCACTCGATCGTGGTAGGGAACCCATTCAGGGGCTTTAAGAGCCTCCCCTCCACTGACGAGACCAAGTTCGGAGATAGTTACCCAACGGCTACCAGGTGCGGCAGCAACCACCACATTCCATTCCCACCCAGGATACCCAGGGACGGCAGCTTCGAAACAATGCGTGGCACTATTATTGCCAAGAGCCGCAACCCCAATATGGCTTCCTACCTCGCCTTCGTCCAGTTCCTCAAGGGCGCGACGGGCGATCGATACTGCTCTAGCACTCAATAACAGCGGAGGGGTTCTTTTACGTGACACACCTCTATTATGGCCTATAGCCGAGCAAGTCTGCGCAAATCGAGCCGTGGTGGGGCATGATAATAGCTATGACGAGTAGTTCTTATTGGCGCGGTGCCTTCGCGAGTATAAGTGTCTTTGCAGCGCTAAGCTCGGGGGCCTGCGCCCCGTATTCTGCTGCCCCCATCGAGTATCAGCACGTTGAAATTCTTCATACCTATCCATTCGACTCCACCACCTACACCCAGGGGCTGGAGGTTGATGGTGATCGCCTCCTGGTTAGCGGCGGACAGTACAATCGATCCCGAATTTACTACTACACACTCGACGGCGTCAGTACTCATAATCAGCCGCTCGACCCAGAGCTTTTTGGCGAGGGCGCCACACGATTTGGCGATACGGTATGGCAACTCACGTGGCAAAGCGGAATTGCCTTTGCCCGCAACGCAGAAAGTCTCGACGTTACTCATACAGTGCGTTACCCCGGCGAGGGGTGGGGTTTGTGCTCCTACGAGGACTATATGGTGATGAGCGACGGAAGTGACACTCTCAGAATTCTCGACGGAGAGAGCTTCGCAGAGCGCGATCGTATTTCCATTACTCGCGATGGTGAGCCGGTAAGTATGCTCAACGAGCTCGCCTGCACAAAGGAGTCCGGAACTCGATATGTCTATGCAAACATCTATTTAAGTACTGATATTTATAAAATTGATCTCGACCATAAGCGAGTGGTCGCCATTATCGATGCCTCGACGGTTCCAAATCGCACCAGCGGCGATACCGATCATGTTCTCAATGGTATTGCTAATATCCCCGGCACTGATCGCTTTTATATCACGGGTAAGCAGTGGCCCGACCTTTATGAGGTCCGGTTTAGCAGTGAGCCAGCCTAGGAGGATTTAAAAAATATGCGCCCAAAGACGAAAAAAACCATTGTTCAGGTAGCGGGGCTTGGTGTGGCGGTTCTCGTGGTTCTCATCACCTCAATAGCCTTTCAAAATTGGTGGAATAACCGCCCCGGTACTGCGCCGGAGGACCTCAAAATACAGGCTCAACTGGGAAGCGAGCGCTTCGAAGTTCCCCCGTATAGCGTATGCGAACTTGGAGAGCCCTGCCGAGAAGACAGCCCCACTCTCAAAGATCTTAGCGCCGCTAACGAGCTGGTTGTTGACGTACCTCGAGATATATACGACCATGACTGGACAGTCTTGAGTATCTACGACGACCCAGCCCACAACAGTGAATTCTACTTCGGCCCCTACGAAAAGAAGCATATCGAAATCCCCACAACCAATAGTGATGCCGAGCTATTAGTAGTGGAGATTAAATCCGTACTCATCGGCCGCGACGCCGACGGAGCTGAAACTCCGCTGAGCGTGGTTTGGTCTGTTGGCGCAACGAAAAAGCCCGCCTCCTAAAGATCAGACGGGCTCTGTGAGATTAGATCTCAATGCTAGATATCGAGCTCAGCAGCGACAGCTCGCAGAATCTCAGCAATACGCTTGCCCTCTTTACGGTCAGGATAGTGACCCGCAGTTAATTGCGGCAACACCTTACCGTCAAGGAGATTCACGAGATCAGCGACCACGGATCCCAGCTCCTCGGCGGAGTGCTTACGCTCAACGCGCTGCGGCTTTGCGTGTACGCGAGGTGGATCAATAATAGCGACGCGGAGGGCTTGCGGGCCCTTTTTGCCAGATGCAAAATCGAATTCGATTCGCTGACCGCGGTGAAGTTCAGTGACGCCATCTGGAAGAACAGCTTGGCTAACGAAAACGTCTTCAGATCCCGGGTTGGATACAAAGCCAAAACCTCGTTCGGGGTCGTACCATTTGATCTTGCCAATAGGCATGACACTCATTCCTTCCTAAATTTTTTAAGCTCAGCCGCCTCCGCGGGACACTGGTTCTTCAGTCTAATCTGCGAGGGTCAAAATAGATAGACGAAAGATACTATTCTAGCGAAGGCTGAAGCCTGACGCTAACCCCCTAAAGGAGAGAGCTGTAGTGGCCCCAAGATAACGAATCAGCAACAAATATTGCGACTACCTAACTCTCGCCACGACTTACCCGAAAAGTGCTGCCTACAAGCCACGATAGTCCACCCGAGGCCACCTACGAGAAAAAGTAAACAGTAAAACGTGACAATTTCGTTATAAATACGCTAGGCTGATTGACCAGAACCTTTGCAGCTCTGGTTTTTCCAAACATAAGTACGATGTATACTCATCAATTCTTCGATGATCTCCACCACTCCCTTGGTCTTTGCTTGGATCATCGAAATGCCTTATGGAGAGAAATCTACGCTCAGAGGACCAAAAAGACAGCTGATCCTCATTGGGGATCATGACCACTTTAATGACATTGCAAGCACACCAAGGGAAGTACTGGCTCGAAAATCAACAGCCAGTATCAGGAGTAAGCTAACCGCTTTCTCCCCACAACCGGTGGCCACTGAGAGGATACCCAGAAACTCATGGCGAAACATGCCCGCAAGACCGCTACACCGCTGAAGAAACTAGCCGCTGGAGCCGCAGTAGTAGGAGCAACCACCGTCATCTTCGCTCCCGCAGCCAATGCTGCTCCTGACTCCGACTGGGATCGACTAGCCCAATGCGAAGCTGGAGGCAATTGGTCCATTAATACCGGCAACGGTTACCACGGGGGGCTGCAATTCTCCCCATCGACCTGGAGTGGTTATGGTGGCGGCGAGTTCGCCCCCTACGCCTACCAAGCAACCCGTGAGCAGCAAATCGCGGTCGCTGAGCGCGTGCTCGCCGGCCAAGGCTGGGGTGCGTGGCCCTCCTGCTCGTCTCGCCTAGGACTCAACGCAGCTCCTACCCCCCGCACTATCGTGGCGGATGCTCCAGCTGTAGTCCAAGAAGCTGTAGCCCAAGCAGAATTCGCGGCTGAGCGCGACGGCCAAAACGCGGAATCCTTACCAGTTGACGCGCTCTATAACCTCATCGTGGCTCGCCTCGCAGAATTTGGTCTCACTGTTCCCCCGCAGATCGAAGCTCTCTACTACTCCTTCCGCGTAGACCTCAACGCCTTCTATAGCGCTAACCGTGAGCTCATTCACTCCATCTTCTAGGAGCTCGATGTAGCCACAAAAAAAGGGCACGACTGCTTATTGAGCGGTCGGGCCCTTTTTTGCTGGGAAATACTATTTGTTGATACGCGTATAAGGATGAACGTAGCCGGTCTGCTCGGCTGGAACAGGAAACTCAATATCGCCGAACGGACTGTTGGCACCAGCAAATTTCGCGATAATATCCGTTACATAGTGGCCGCCGCCTGGAACCTCGGTGGGCCAACCTGGATCAACATAACCTTTTTTCTCCATATTTGACATACTTCTCATTTTGGCAAATCTTCACCAAAACCGCACCTTTTCAACAGCTACAATTGGATTTCACCATGAATTCTGCCACCCCCACACCACCATCTCTTGAAGAGTATCTCACCTCCCTCGACGATGATGAGTTGAGTGTTCTTTTTTCCAACCGCCCCGATATTCTCTTTCCGACACCCCCACATATTCGTTCTCTGGCTGGCCGTTTGAGACTTAAACAGAGTATTGTGCGCGCACTCTTCCAGCTCAACGCGCGCGAGATCGCAGTTCTCGAGGCTTTGGATACTTTAGGAGGCGATCTTCACGCGGTACCCGAAGAGGATATGAAAAACTTACTAAGCCCTTATATCGAAGGGTCTTGGTCTCTCTCTGAGCTCATTGATACCCTCAGCAGCTATCTTTTAGTAATCCCCACTGCTAACGGCATAGCCCTAGCGGAGTCCGTGGCTGACTATCTTCACCCTGTGGTTCGCGTTCTAGCAGAAAAAGATAGCGATGATTTCGCGACAACGGCTCTTAAAGTGTCGGCTCTTGATCACATATCGCTGAAGATCCTCACAGCCCTCGCGGCTCCGCAGGCTACGGGAACAACCCGCGATGCGCACCCTCATGCCGATCAATCCAAACCAATACCCCGCCTAATCGCCGACGGTCTATTGGTGCGGCGAGATGATACTACAGTGGCTTTGCCTACCTATGTGCGCCAGATTCTCGCAGGTCACCGGTTTATACCCCTAAGCTCCCCCAACAGTCACTCACAGCCTAAACTCGACTCTCAGCTAGCGGAACAGGCGGTTGCAACCGCTCTTGATATCGTACGATTATGTCGCCATACAGTGGAGTACCTAGACACCACACCCGTTGCGCTATTAAAAAATCGCGGATTAGGAGTACGCGGTGAACAACAACTGACTCACATCCTCCACACGAGTCAAGGCATTGTGAATACCGTCGTGGCTCTTCTTTTTGGGGCACGCCTTGTTGTCACCCACCACAACGAGGAGGGTGGTTTGGAATTGGCCAATACCGAGCGCTGCGCAGAATTCCTCGAATCTCCCTTGGCCACTCAGTGGGAGATGATCTGGCTGGGCTGGTGGCGGGCAGGGGCCTTGCAACACTGGATAGCAGGCACTAAAGATGATAAGGGACAATCAATCCGCCTCAATAGCGAAGAAACTTGGGATGAAAAGCTTCCCCCATTACGACGGCAATTTTTTAAGCTCTTTGGCGATACCGGATTAACTCGAGCACATATCTCAGCGGAATTAGCTTTTCGCCATCCTTATCAACAGCTTGCCTACGATGATCAGTTTATCGATGAGCTCATTAACGAAGGCCTTTCGATGGGGGCTCTCATCCACAATGACGGATTCTACTTCGCTGCTCCTGCGCTTCGCAGCATTGACAAGAACTTCGCTGAGCTCCTTGTCGCGCTCACGCCTCAGGAAATCAGCTATCTCATTCCTAATAGCGATCTCACTTTGCTCGCCCCGGGTCCTCTCGAATCAACGGTGCACCGCTCTATTAATCTTTATGCTGACCTCGAATCCCCAGGGCTTGCTAGTGTATATAGAATCTCGGAATCCTCTCTGCGTCGAGGCTTCGACGCTGGGCGCAGCGCCGCTGATATCAGGAATTTCTTCACGACTCACCTTATCGGGGAGCTACCCTCAGTAATCGAATTTCTTATCGATGATATTTCCCGCACCCATGGGCAGATCCGTGGCGGGGTGGCCACCAGTTATCTCCGCATCGACGATGCTGTGCTTCTTACTCAGATTATTGCCAGCCCAAGTATCAAAAGGCTCAGCCTCAGTCAGATAGCACCCACAGTCGCGGTATCGTCAGCGCCGCTAGCCCACGTTATTGCAGCCTTACGGGCGGATGGCTACCACGCCGTAGCCGAGGATCACCACGGTTTAAGCGTCGATATCAGGCCTCAGCGTGAACGCCAGGAAACCCCTCCGGCTCCACGATCAACACCTAGTCTCAGTGAGGATTCCATCCTCAAAGCACTCCAGGCACTGAAGGCTTCTCCGCCCTCGCACTCTATCGGGTCCGGGGAGGCATCAATAAGCGTGGTTCACAAAGCGATTCGCCATAAATTAGACCTTATACTTAGCTATGTCGATGCTGCAGGTATCCAGCACTCTCAAGAAATGAGCCCCATTGCGATGACCGCGGGTCATATCTCAGCCATTGAGAAAGTTACCGGGGAGCTAATTCGTATCCCCGCTCATCGCCTCAGTGCAGCGCAGATCATACACAGCGAAGGAAAAACGGATGACTAACGGATCGGGCCCCCTTATTGTCCAGTCAGACAAAACAGTTCTACTCGAAATTGACCACCCTAACGCCGATGTTGCTCGGGCTGCCCTTGCCCCATTCGCCGAACTCGAGCGCGCCCCTGAACATATCCACACCTATCGCATAACGCCCCTTGCCCTGTGGAATGCCCGTGCCGCAGGATTCGACGCTGAGCAGCTTATCGACGTCCTCGATAGCTACTCGCGTTTTCCGATCCCTCAAGCACTCCTGATCGATATAGCTGAAACAATGGCTCGTTACGGGCGCGTGCGGATCCTCGATCATCCCGCTCACGGTCTCATACTTGAGTCTGAAGATCTTAGCGTGCTGACGGAGATCACGCGGCATAAGAATATCGCACCAATGCTGGGGAGCCGTATTGATTCAGAAACTATTGCCGTCCACCCTTCCGAGCGCGGGCGCTTGAAGCAAGAGCTCATTAAAATCGGGTGGCCGGCCGAAGATCTTGCCGGATATATAGACGGGGAAAGTCACCCCATCACGCTACAGACCGGCGATTGGAATATCCGCGATTATCAGAAGATGGCCGCAGCCGCCTTTTATAACGGGGGCTCAGGTGTCGTAGTGTTACCTTGTGGTTCGGGGAAAACCATCGTAGGTGCCGCGGCTATGGCTAAGGCGCAAGTGACCACCCTTATTTTGGTCACTAACACCCTTGCAGGGAGGCAATGGCGCGACGAGCTGCTGGCGAAGACCTCTCTTACTGAGGCGGAGATCGGTGAGTATTCCGGGGAAAAGAAAGAGATTCGACCCGTCACCATAGCCACGTACCAGGTGGTGACACGCAAATCCAAGGGCGAGTATCGGGCTCTCGAACTCTTCGATAGCCGAGACTGGGGCCTCATCATCTACGATGAGGTCCACCTGCTTCCTGCCCCGGTTTTCCGTATGACTTCCAATCTGCAATCACGGCGTCGCCTCGGCCTCACAGCAACACTAATTAGAGAAGACGGGCGCGAGAGCGATGTCTTTTCACTGATCGGACCCAAGCGCTATGATGCCCCTTGGAAAGACCTTGAAATGCAGGGGTTCATCGCGAGCGCAGAGTGCATTGAGGTCAGAAGTACCATGACGCACGATGAGAAGATGAGCTACGCTATCGCCGAAACTAGGGAGCGCTACCGCCTCGCAGCGTGCTCGGAGAGCAAAACCTCAGCGGTGCGAAAAATTCTTGATTTCCACGCTGGGGATCCAGCCTTAATTATCGGCGCTTTCGTCGAGCAGCTTGAGGAGCTCAGTGAGAAACTCGGAGCGCCGCTCATTGACGGGCGTACCCGCACGAGCCGACGAGAGGAACTATTCCAGCAATTTCGCGAAGGGAAAGTGCCAACACTTGTGGTGAGCAAAGTTGCGAATTTCTCTATCGACCTTCCTGCCGCCCAGGTGGCGATTCAGGTCTCGGGTACCTTCGGATCCCGTCAAGAAGAGGCGCAGCGTTTAGGGCGGTTGCTCAGACCTAAGGCAAACAAGCAATCGGTGCACTTCTATACAGTTGTCAGTCGTGACAGTATTGACGCCGAGTACGCGGCGAATCGGCAACGCTTCTTAGCAGAACAAGGCTACGCCTACCGGATAGTCGATCTTCAAGACCTCGATGAGCTCTTGCCTCAGATTGCACCACGGAAAGAAGGATAAAGATGCAAAAATTCTCGTTTAGCGTCGACGAACAGTATGCCCGCAAACATAACGAGCTGCTGCGCGATGGATCGCGATTAATCAAAGCGGCTCTATTAGCCGTCGTACTCCTGATAGGCCTAATATTCGTGGTTGACTATATAAATCTTGGTGGTTACGCAGTCGTGGCCAAGATCGTTTTAGGTGCTCTAGCGGCTATGAACGCAGTGCTCGTTTTCGTTCTACCTAGAGCTATTGGCAGCGCCGAGAAACTTTATAATAGCTACGAACTGTGCGCCGCTATGATCGCGGAGGTTAATCCACGTGACTGCGTCCTTTTAGCCCTCGTTAATTTAAGCGCACTCGATACCCAGCCACCACAATGGGCATTAGCTACGCGCACCGTTACTGGATTGGGGGACCACACCCGAAAGATCGGTGAGAAAGTTCCTGCGGTAGCGGTGAGTGGACGCAAAGATGTATACGCAAAGGATGCATGGGGCGAAGTCTCCCCTGTGCCTATTACATGGGGGACACCGGACCGGGAGGTAATTGCGCGCGCTAGAGCAGCAATCCCTGAGGAACAATGGAGAGTCTTGGAAGAAAATCTTCACCGTCTTGAAGACGTTCAAGCTACCCCGAGAAATTTGCTCGAGTTAGAGCTTTCATAGCCACCCTATTGGAGATATGGGTGCCCCCCGCTTAGGTATTAGTTGCAGGAAAGAATCGGGACCACTTGAACTAGGTACAGCATCAAGCCGCTAGATCTAGGTCTACCAAATTATCCGGATCCCAAGCCCCCCGAGCTGACGGCGCCATGCTGGAGAATACAGGAAGTTTTTGGACCATTTATTATAGCTGTCGATTAACTCCCTTGAGATCTAAAGCCGGCTGCACAGCTCTATATCCCGAGCCGGTAGAGAGTATACTCTCCACCGAGCAATTAGGCGTTTATTCCCTGGATCTATTACTCCTGGGCCCCTAGGAGTCGGCAAATGGTGACTACAATAACCGCGAGTTAGTTACTCCGCATCCTGCCCGTATCGACACTAACCATCTGGAATCTTCTAGCCTATTTCAAGGACAAAATAGTCCTGCGCCAGAAATGGTAAGCAACCCGGAACCGATTACGGGTATATGAGACAAAAAAAGGGGGAGGGGTTGCGCACAAGCACACAGCCTGCACACAACCCCTCCCACCATCTTAAGTTTTAGGTCGGCGGTGACTTACTCTCCCACAAACTCCCGTTTGCAGTACCATCAGCGCTACCAGGCTTAGCTTCCGGGTTCGGAATGGGACCGGGCGTACCCCTGACGCAATAACCACCGAC